>JAPLSZ010000004.1:0-4240 GCA_026398385.1 Kiritimatiellota bacterium
GCGCACTGGAGTTGGAAAAAGGCGAGCGGATCGAGTGGGTGGTGAAGGATCGGTACACCTTGGAGGTGCGGCGAACACCACCGGCGGATGCGACCCGCGGGAGGACACGCCATGCGTGAAGCTGCCGTTCAGACCGAATGGGTGTTAGCCCAAGAGGGGACATCGCCGCCCACGGGTCAGGCGTCCGGAGGGACGCAGAAAGGGGCGCCGCGGTTGAAGGCGGTGAATCGCCAGCAATTGGTGTTCCGGGCCGTGGATGTGGAGCTGTTGATCGAAGAGGATCATCCGGCACGGGCGATCTGGGCCTTTACGGGGCGTATGGATTGGAGCGGGTTCCTGGCTTCGATTCAAGCGGTCGCCGGCGTGGCCGGACGGGCGGCGTGGGATCCACGATTGCTCTGCAGTGTGTGGATTTACGCCTACAGTCGCGGGATCAGTTCGGCCCGTGAAGTGGCGCGGCGCTGCGGATATGATCCGGCGTTTCAATGGCTGACCGGGCTGGCGGAAGTCAACTACCACACCTTGGCGGACTTCCGCGTGGGGTGCAAACAGGCGTTGGATGAACTGTTCGTGCAGGGGTTGGGGCTGTTGAGCGCCGAAGGGCTCATTACGCTGGAGCGGGTGATGCACGATGGCACGAAGATCCGGGCCTGTGCCGGAGCGGACAGCATGCGGCGTGAGGAGCGGATTCGTGCGCATCTGGCGGCGGCCCGCGCACAGGTGGCCGCGATGGGCGATCCACGGGCCGAGCCCTCGGCCCGGCAACGGGCCGCCCACCAACGCGCCCAACGCGAACGCACCCAGCGGTTGGAGCAAGCTTTGGTGGAGTTGGAGAAGATCCGGGCAACCAAGGTCGGTAGCGCCATCCAAGCGCAGGCCCGCATGAGCCAGACCGATCCACAGGCGCGGATTATGAAACAAGGCGATGGCGGGTATGCGCCCAGTTACAACGCGCAGCTTTCGACCGATGCGGCCCATGGCCTCATTGTGGGCGTGGGCGTCTGTCAGGCGGCCAGTGACTATGGGGAACTGGTCGGGGCGGTGGAGCGGGTCGAGCAGAACACGGGACGCCCACCGCAACAGTTGGTCACGGATGGAGGTTTTACCAGTCGGGAGAATGTGGTGGCCATGGCCGAAAAGGGCGTCGACTTGATCGGTTCGCTGGATGACCACCAAGCGCAATCGGCGGGGCAAATGCAGCGGCGGGGCGTACAGGAAGCCTTCTATCCCCAAGCCTTCACCTATGACGCCGTGGCGGATGTCTACCGCTGTCCGGCCGGTGCGTGCTTGCGTCATGATGGCCAGGAAAGACGGATTGGCGTCATCCACCACCGCTATCGAGCGGCCGTCACCGTCTGTGCCGTCTGTCGCTTTAAAAGCCAGTGTTGTCCACAGAATGCAACGAAGGGACGCACGATCAGTCGGGCGGTGGAGGCCCCAGCCGTGCAAGCTTTCATGGCCAAAATGCAGACCGCCGCGGCCAAAGCCATCTATCGGCTCCGTGGTCCCGTCGCAGAATTTCCCAACGCCTGGATTAAAGCCAAGATCGGTCTGCGTCAATTTCGTGTGCGTGGGCTCTTGAAGGTGGGCCTGGAAACGTTGTGGGCCTGTCTGACCTACAACATTCAGCAGTGGATTCGGCTGCGTTGGCGGACGCAACGGCAGGCGGCGACAGCCTGAATCGAGGGGAAACGCATGCCAGGGCAGAAAAAAACGTCACTGCTTGGAGACCAAAGGATGTAAACGGGCCGCTGAACACTGATCAAACCGGTTCTGCGCCGATCCGCATCGGCGTAGATGCCCGCGGTACCGACCGCCCCATAGACATTCAATTCTTTCACACGTTCTGACCCATTACGGTTGCAGAACGTCTTGACGAGCGCATGGGGTTTTGAGAGGGTTCGGTCATGGCGCGGTCCATTCGGATTCAGTTCGCCGGGGCGACATACCACGTCATGTGCCGGGCCGTGGCGAGGTATCGCAATCCGGAAGCTCGTGACCGGCAGAAACTGAAAAATGCAACCATGCAAGGACTGACCCCGGCACCCCCTTGGGAGCAAAAGGAAGAGATGAGCGGAAGAGATTCCAGACTTGAATCGCGGGGTTGCAAGTGCGATGCTGGGCGCGTGAAAAGACGAAAAACAAAGCGGGTTGGCAAACGGAAAGAAACGACTCGCGTCCGCGAGTCCGAAGGTCTCTACACGGTGGGCAGACGGACAACCGCACCGAGCGACATTCTCCCCGGTTTTGACCTAACCGTTACCGGTGTACCTCAATCCGATCCGACGTACTCCATCGAAGCCGGATTCCGGAGATACGGACTGGAGGGAGAGGATGTGTTTCTCGCTCTTGCGGCGCGCTGTGTACAGGAATCCCCAGGGCGGCACAACGGGTTTGAGTTCTTTCAGTACGAACGCGGACTACAGGTCCTCGACCTCGTTACGCATGATCGGCAGATTGATTCCGTTCTCACAAAAGTCTGCGTTGGTTCCGACGCCGTCGTCCATCTTCCCGTCTGGTACCAGTATTTCGTGGGTCGCCGTTTCAGAGAAGGCTCAGGCAAGTTTTTTACACCAAGGCTTGTCGCCCGTTCTATGGCCAATCTCCTACCACTTGAAGCCGGACTGACCCTCTGCGATCCCACTTGCGGCGGGGGCACATTTCTGTCGGAGGTTGCCCGATTGCTAAATGGCAGGCCGTGCGAACTTGTCGGAAACGATGTGGATCGGACGCTCGTTGGCCTCACCGAAGTCGTGTTGTTCCTGACGTGCGGTGCCAGTCAGAAACGGCACCTCTTCTGTAACAACGTCTATGATCGAGGTTCTTTTCTCTATGCCTATTCACAACGCGTTGACTGCATTTTGGCGAATCCCCCGTTTTCTCTGCCCCTCGACAGCGTTGGTATGCGAAGTACGTTGTTCAGCATGGGTTACCACAACAGCGATGCGATTTTTTTGGACGTCTGCCTTGAACTTCTTAAGGAAGGCGGGCACCTTGTTTGCCTTCTTCCCCATTCAATTGTCGTAAACACCGACTATTCGAAACTTCGTTCTCAAGTGGAACGCGAATGGGATTTGTGCGGCATCATTACGTTACCCGAGGGTGTCTTCTACATGACGGCTAGCACAACCACACGTGCGGACATCATCCATCTTCGCAAGAAGACGGCAGCAAAGACCGCGGTTGTCGGAAAAATCTACTTCGCGAACGCGCCCACCGTGGGGGTTGCGCTGAACTCCCGAGATATAATGTCGGGCGATAACGCCTTGGAGGATGTCGCGGCGACGGTCCGGGCGAGGGGTTGCATTGTAGACGTGGCGGATTCCAGATGAAGAAGAATGGTTCATTTTTCCTATCGCTAGTGGATCGCGCCTCATTGATGTCGGCGATCTGGGACCCTTACTCCTACCGAGAGAAGAAGCAGTCGCAGACCCTTGGATACTTTGCGTCCGTGCAGTCCCTTAAGGTTGCGGCGCTCCCTCGTCATGCCGTCAGCTTCGCCCCCCTTGAGTACCGCCATATAGGTCGTGGACACGTTCCCGCATTCATCCTCGAATCCTCGGGCGGGGGACTGCCGAGCAGTTTTCACGGCATTGGCGAGGGTGCACTGCTTTTCGGGACGATGCGGGCTTATCTGGGAAATGTGGTTGTGACGCCACGTGCGGAGTGGATTGGGGAACAGAGTCCGTTTGTTTTCGCTGTAAAGTCCGAGTTCGTTCAGGTTGTGCCCAAGGATGGGTTGGTCTACTTCTGGTGGGCGTACCTGCAAACGCAGTCGTTTCTTCACAGTCTTCCAATCGGCACGGGAGGGACGCGCCCCCGCCTGCATGCCTCGTCGCTCTCTCAGACTCCCGTCGAAGTCCCGACAAAGGATATCCGCGAGAGACTCCACGCACAGATTGAAACTTTTGCGGCCAGTCTCTGGTCGCAGTATGTCACCACAGAACGACTGCTTGAAAACACGATCGGACTATAGCATGACAGACATCACAGAAGACGAACTGGAACCGTTGCGCAGAGCGTTCGCCCCGTTGGTTGGCGTTCGCATAACGTGGCTTTCCATCCCCGGAGGCGCTCTTGCGGGGTTTGAACCGAGTCAGATTGCGGTCATCGTGAATACACTGCTCGACGGCATCCTTCCGCAGATACAGTTCCTTGCCACGGACGAAGAGAATGCTGCGAAACTCGCTGGTATCGGTCTGTCAAAGGCACCGGGCATCATCGGGCAGCGGGAGACGTA
>JAPLSZ010000004.1:4247-5032 GCA_026398385.1 Kiritimatiellota bacterium
CATGTCTCGGGGCGGCGGGTCGAACTGAAGGGACTTTTCGTCGACAATCCGGGCCTTGCCCTCAAGAGGCCGCCCACAGACCGGGAACCGAGCGCCCGGATCAAGGAGAATGTCACAATGGACATCATTGATCCAGCGAACGACGCGCTCCTTGTGGCTGCCGTGCAATTACGGTCGGATGAAACAGGTCTCTGTTCCCCCTACGTCACGGATATCGGTGTCTTCGCGATGGTGGAGTGTTTGCGCGCCCGCGACAACAGCCTTGCCGAACGCGGCGGGAAGTGGATTGCAGGGATTCCGAAAGTGGTGAAGAGCACGAGCATGAAGAAGTTCAATGCCCGTAAGCGGCTCTTGAACTCCGACTACGAGAAGGATACGAACTTCGGAAAGTTGAAGCGCATACCTTACGCGCCTCTCCAGGACTTCATGCGCAAGCATGGGGCAATTTGATCAGATCCCGAACCAGAGACCGGGGGGTATCGCGTTCCGCTGCGCTCCACGCGAACCCTCAGCTTCGACGTTGGGACAGGGACCAGAGGCAGAATGGAATGCACCTGAATGGGGCCGGGGTCAGTCCTTGCAAGGTTGCAGAACCAGATTGACGAACGCATGGGATTTTGAGATGGTTGGGTTATGGCACGGTCCATTCGGATTCAGTTCGCCGGGGCGACATACCACGTCATGTGCCGGGCCGTGGCGAGGTATCGCAATCCGGAAGATCGTGACCGGCAGAAACTGAAAAATGCAACCATGCAAGGACCCCGGCACCTAGGAAGATCGGGACC
>JAPLSZ010000004.1:5037-25170 GCA_026398385.1 Kiritimatiellota bacterium
AAGGACTGACCCCGGCACCCCTTAAACCCTTGCAAATCATCACACGCTTTGAGGCATATCATCCCGCGCCATGTTTTCGGGGATGATATTTTTGAGGCATAATAGGCCAAGTGACAGCACTCGTTACCGGGGGCAATGAACCCGACGCGTCCTGTCCGCCCCTGGGCGTCACGGATGCCATAAGCGCGGCTGGTCGCACCCGCCCCGGCGGGCAGCGGCGTCAAGCGGTAGTCGCGCGCCAGCGTCGCCCGCACGGTGTCCGCCGACACAAACCAGCGCGCAAATTGCGCGGCGGGCAGCCCGATGGGCATCAGTTCCAGAAACCGCACCTCGCAGCCGTGCTCCAAGGCGTACGCCGCCAGGTCGCCCACTTCGTCCTGGTTGACGCCCCGCAGCACCAGCATGTTCAGTTTCACGGGACGCAGTCCCTGCGCCCGGGCCGCCGCGATCCCGGCCAGCGTTCGCGCCAGCTCGCCGCCGCGCGACAGACTCCGGAACACGCGGGGGACCAGGCTGTCCAGGCTGACGTTGACCCGCCGCAAACCGGCGGCCTGCAATTCCGACACCTGCCCCGCCAACAGTTGTCCGTTGGTGGTGATGGCCAGGTCGGGGACGCCCAACCCGGCCAGCCTCCGCACCAGTTCCGGCAGACCCGCGCGGGCGAGCGGTTCGCCGCCGGTCAACCTGACCTTCCGGACCGTGTGCGTCCGCTGAAGCTGACGAACGAACAGCTCAATTTCTTCAAAGCGCAGCAGGTCGCCGCGCGGGAGCAGCGGCCGCCCAGCGGCCGGCAGGCAGTAGCGGCAACGGAGCTGGCAGCGGTCGGTTACGGACACGCGCAGGTCGAGGATCGGCTTCGCGGGGAAGGCAATCACCAGGGCATCCTCCAGGGGCGGAAGGCGAGGAAGGTTCCCGCCGGCGCGGCGCGCGTCCCCGCCGGCACCCTCAGCGCGCCGGCCGCCCGCGCCGCGGCCACGACATCCGCCGTCCCCCGCAGCGCCACCGCCGCGGCCTCGGGGCCGGTGGGCGTCCAGGTCAGCCGCGCCGGCACATGCTGCTGGCGGTCGCCTTTCACCTTCAGATCATGCGCCAGCCTCACCGTCAGCATGGGCCGGCAGCGGTCGGCTGGCCCGCCGGCCAGCCGGTGCAGCGCCGGCAGCACGAACTCATAAAAACAAACCATGGCGCTCACGGGATTGCCGGGGAGCCCGAAGATCAGCCGGCCCGCCGGATCAACGGCGTGGAGCAGCGGCTTGCCGGGCTTCATGGCCACGCCGTGGAAACGGATGGCGGCGCCCGCCCGCCGCACGGCCTCAGCGGTGAAGTCATACCGGCCCACGGACACGCCGCCGGTCAGCACGATCACGTCGCTGCACGCGGCCAGGCCGCGCAGCGCGGCGACGATACGGTCGGGGTCGTCATCCGCCCGCGCGTCCGCCGCGACGACATAGCGGTGCTCGGCCAGCGCGGCCCGGAGGAACGGGCCGTTGGAATCGCGGATCTGGTGCGGCTGCGCCGCGGCGCCGGCCTCCAGCAGTTCCGATCCCGTGGTCAGCAGCCCGACCGCCGGGCGCCGGAACACGCGCACCACACTGCGCCCCACGGTCGCGCACAGCGCGAGCGCCGCCGCCTCGAGGCGCGTGCCCGGCGTCAGCAGTTCATCGCCCGCCCGGGCGTTCTCGCCCTGCCGGAAAACGTTGGCGCCCGGCGGCACGGCCTGGAGCAGGCGGACCGCTGCGCCGCGTTCGTCCGCAGGCTCCGTATCCTCCTGCCGGACCACGGCGTCCGCCCCCGGCGACAGGTTGGCCCCGGTGAAAATCCGGACACAGGCGCCGGGCCGGACGGCGGGACCGGCCGGGTGGCCGGCGGCCACTTCGCCCAGCACGCGCAGGACCGCGGATGGCGGCAGGCCGGCGGTCTGCACGGCATAGCCATCCATCGCCGCGCGGTCCGCGGGCGGCAGGTCGCGATCGGCATAAATCGTTTCCGCGAGGCAAAACCCCAACGCGAGCGCCAGGGGCTGCGGGCTGTCCGTCAGCGGACACGTCTGCCCGAGCAGCAAGCCCCAGGCGTCATCCGGCGCCATCACAAAATCTCCTTTCCAAACACGGGAGGCGCGCGCGTTTCCCCGGGCGCCCATACCGGCCCAAGCCTCATCGGTCTTGCACAGGCCCTTAGAGGCAGGGGCTCGGAGATCCTTATGGGGGCTAGTGTACACGCGCCCGCCGCAATGTCCAGATTCCGGCACGAAACAGTTGCCGGCCGCGGCGATTTGATTATAAGATGCGCGCATGAAATCTACAGCCCACACCGCCACCCCCCGGCCCACCGCAGGGGTCGGACTCGATCCGCGAAACCACCAGGACTGGCAGATTGCCCGCGCCGCCGAGCGCAACATCAAGCCTTTCCTCCAACTCGGCGCGGAACTGGGGCTGCTGCCCGACGAACTCATCCCCATGGGCCGGCACCTGGGTAAAGTGGACTACGCCCGCGCCATGGCGCGCTTGCGCGACCGGCCCCAGGGCCGTTACGTGGACGTCACCGCCATCACCCCCACCCCGCTGGGCGAGGGCAAGACCACGACCACCATGGGCCTGGTGCAGGGCCTGGGCCGGCTTGGCCACCGCGTCGCGGGCGCCATCCGCCAGCCCAGCGCGGGGCCCACCTTTAACATCAAGGGCTCGGCGGCCGGCGGCGGTTTGTCGCAGTGCATCCCCCTGACGCCGTTCTCCATCCGCCTGACCGGCGACATAGACAGCGTGACCAACGCGCACAACCTGGCCATGGTCGCGCTGACCACGCGCATGCAGCACGAGGCCAACTACGACGACGCCCGGCTGGCCCGGAGCAAGCTGCGCCGGCTCGACATCGATCCCCAGCGGGTCCAGCTCCGCTGGGTCATGGACTTCTGCGCCCAGGCCCTGCGCAATATCACGATCGGCCGGGGCGGCAAGATGGACGGCTTCGAGATGGAGTCCGGTTTTCAGATCGCCGTCTCCAGCGAAGTCATGGCGATCCTGGCGGTGGCCCGGGATCTGCAGGATCTCCGCCGGCGCATCGCCAAGATCGTGGTGGCTTATGACCGCGCGGGGCGCGAGGTTACGACGGCCGACCTCGAGGTGGACGGCGCGATGACCGCCTGGCTCACGGAAGCCATCAATCCCAATCTGTTGCAGACCATCGAGGGCCAGCCGGTGTTCGTGCACGCGGGGCCGTTCGCCAACATTGCCATCGGCCAGAGCTCGATCCTGGCCGACAACCTGGGCCTCCGGCTGAGCGATTATGTGGTCACGGAAAGCGGCTTCGGGGCCGATATCGGGTTCGAAAAATTCTGGAACCTCAAGTGCCGCTTCTCGGGCCTGCGTCCGAGCGCGGTGGTGATCGTCGCCACCATCCGGGCGCTCAAGATGCACGGCGGCGGGCCGGCGGTCAAGCCGGGGGCGCCGCTGGACGAGGCCTACCGGAAGGAAGACCTCGCGCTGGTGGAACAGGGCTGCTGTAACCTGATCGCCCACATCGAAACGGTCAAAAAGAGCGGCGTGCGGCCGGTGGTGTGCATCAACAGCTTTCATACCGACACGCCGGCGGAAATCGGGTTGGTGCGCAAGCTGGCGACGCAGAGCGGCGCGTACTGCGCGCTGTCCGAGCACTGGCTCAAAGGGGGCGAGGGCGCCCTCGAGCTGGCCGAAGCCGTGGTGGCGGCCAGCAACGAAAAGAACGACTTCCACTTCCTGTACGAGTTGGAGTTGCCGCTGCGCCAGCGCATCGAGCTGATCGCCCGGGAAGTGTACGGGGCCGATGGCGTGGAGTACACGCCCGAGGCGCTGGCAAAGGCCAAGAACTTCGAGGCCGATCCGGCGAGCCGGGAACTCGGCACCTGCATGGTCAAGACGCACCTGAGCCTGTCGCATGACCCCGAACTGAAGGGGCGCCCCAAGGGCTGGAAGTTGCCCATCCGGGACGTGCTGGTCTATCGGGGCGCCGGGTTCCTGGTGCCGGTGACCGGCGCCATCAAGCTGATGCCGGGCACCAGTTCCGATCCCGCGTTTCGGCGCGTGGACGTGGATCCAGAGACGGGCGAAGTCACGGGCCTGTTCTGACGATATGGCGTTGACCCGTTTTAGCGTATCGCTGGATAAGGACTTGGTCCGGCAGTTCGATGCCCGGATCAGGGCGGATCGCTGCCCCACCCGCTCCAAGGCCGTGGGCGACTTGATCCGCTCAGCCCTGGTGCAAACGGAATGGCATGCCAGCGAGGAAGTCGCCGGCGCGCTGGTGCTGGTCTACGATCACCACAAGCGCGACCTCGTGAAGAAGTTGACGGAAGTCCAACACGACCAGCATACCGCCATCATCTCGACCCAGCACATCCACCTCGACCACGATAACTGCCTGGAAATCGTCGCCGTGCGCGGCACGCCCGACATAATTGCCGCGCTCGTCCAGCGCCTCAAGGCGCTCAAAGGCCTGAAGCACGTCGCGCTCGCCGCCGGCACCACCGGCCGGCGGCTGGCCTGACCGGCGTTTTGCGACTCCGTGCAAGTCCGGGGTTTGTGGTTTGCGCCCTTCGCGCCGGCTTGCTGTCTTGAGTTTGACACGGATGCATAAACACATAATTATGCTCTTATGAGAACGACACTAGAGATCCCTGATGCCCTTGGCCGGCGCGTCAAGGTCGTGGCGGCCCGGCGCGGTCTGAGTATGAAAGCCTTGATTGTGGCGGCTCTGGAAAATGAACTGGATACGAGAAAACGGATCGCTCAAGCGCAGCCCCTGCGCTTTCCTTTAATCTCCAGTCCGACCCCGGGCTGCTATGACCTGAAGCCTGAAGAAATCAAGGCCATCCTGCTGCGCGAGGAGGCGGCGGCCTATGAAGCGTTTGAGCGACGTTAATGTCCTTCTGACGCTGGCCAGCGACCGCTGTCGGCAGCACGACGCGATCAAAGACTGGTGGGCGCGACTGCCACAGACGGAGTCGCTCTGTATTTGTCGTCATGTTCAGACGAGTCTGCTTCGCCTGCTGTGCACCGAGGCGGTGATGGGCGTGGAAACGTTGACCTTGCCCCAAGCGTGGAGCGTGTATGCACAGCTCCTGGCCTCCGGCCGCTTCACCTTCGCACTGGAACCGCTAGGGCTGGATGCAACTTGGGCCGCTTACTGCCGCCCGTTCGGTCGTTCGCCCAAGGTCGTCATGGATGCCTATCTGGCAGCGTTTGCGGTGGCCGGAGGATATCGGCTCGTGACGCTCGACAAGGCTTTCGGTCAGTTCAAGGGGCTCGACTGGGAATATCCGATGTAGCGGGCCTCTCCCCGTCTAACGCATGGCGGTCAGTGCCGTAGTGACACTGTGGGATTTTGGCGCGCTGCGGCGAGGGCCGGCGCGGCGGCGGACAGCAGGCCGCTGATCAGTGATAGCAGCAGCCCGACGATCAACATGTGCAGGCTGTTTCGTGGCGAGAACAGGATGTCGAAACCGAGGAACCCCTGCAACGGCAGGCTCGCGAGAACCAGGACGCCGGTCAAGCCGCCCAGCAGCCCGGCGATAGCGGACTGGAGCAGGGCTTCCATCATGATTTGGGAAACCACTTGGCCATTGGTCCAGCCGATGGCTTTCAGGATGCCAATCTCTCGCCAGCGTTCGTTGATGGCGGTCCAGTGGGTTCTGGACATTAGCAGGATCGTGCCCGCGAAGATGATGATCAACAAGATGCCCATGGATTGCCGTCCCATGTTCATGACCTTGGCGGCAGGTTCGTAACAGGCATAGGTGTCGATCATGCAGCCGGGGATGAGCGTTTTGACCCACGAGACGGTCTTGGTCTGGATTTCGGAACTGGCCACTTCCACGATCACGATGTTCACATAGGGGCCGAGGGGCTGCCGCAGGCGCGTGGAGATGAGTTCATGCGCTGCTTCCCGATCCATGTACACATCCGCTTTGGCGGGGCGAATGCCGGGCCGGACGATGCCGGCGATTTTATATAACTTCTCGCCGATCGGAAAATTCTCTCCAAGATGAGCTTGGCGAACGAGGGCGAAACCCTCTTCCAATAGGCAAAGCCCTTTCTGGCCGGGTTGGATAAAATTGCCGCTGATGATATCGCTCTGCTGAAGCGAAGCGCCGTTGACGGCGGCGGGATTGGCGGGGTCGAAGCCGCCGATGGTTACGAATTCCCCGTCAACGTCTTTCAGGCGGTACAGCAGGAAACCGGAAGCGCTGAGGACAAGCGATTTGTTGGCATTGATCTGAGCCACGGCGGCCAGCGGAATCAGGCTGTTGCGGGCGGGGTCGGAGAAAAAACACTCGTTCTCGGGATCCTTGGGCACCATGCCAGCGGTGGGATCTTCCGCCTTGTCGGCATTCGGCCTCGGCGTGGTGTTCATGCCGGCGGGGGCCGGAATGTACGCCAGGAAATGCGTACCGAGGTTGTTGAGGACGGTGTCCTTCGAGGAGCGCGAATACACAAGGAGGCTGGCAAGTATCACCATCGCCATCACGGCCAGGAGGTTGCCCATGATCGTAATGGCCGTGCGCACTTTTCTGCGGCGAAGCTCGCGTACGGCACAGGTCAGTGCATCGGAGATCATAGAAATCCACTTCTAACTTTGGCGGAAGCCAATACACCGTCCTTCAGTTCCCACACGTGGTCGGCATATTCAAGGGGAAAGGAACCATGCGTGGCGATGATCAGTGTTGCGCCCGTCGCACGCACAGGTGCCACCAGCCGCTGAATGATCTCAAGTCCGAGTTCCGGATCGACATCACCGGTCGGTTCGTCGGCGAGGATAATCCGAGGCTCGTTGACGAGGGTGCGGGCCACGGCCACACGCTGTTGCTGGCCGACACTCAGTTCGACGGGCAAGTTGTGGAGACGATCTCCTAATCCCAATTCTTCCAACAAGGCGACCGCCTTCTTGCGCCGCTCTGCGGGGCTCGTTTTCGAATGCATCACGACAGCTTCCACGTTCTCCACCGCGGTCCACGAGGGCAGCAGGTTGAAACTCTGAAAGATGATGCCGATCTTCTGCCGTCGCAACATGGCCAGCGCTTCGTTGGACCGGGTTTCCAGGGCCGCGCCTTCCAACTCAATGGTGCCGGACGTGGGGCGATCCAACCCGGCCAGCAATCCCAGCAGGGTGGACTTGCCCGTTCCGCTGCGGCCGATGATGACGTGGGTTTGGCGGGCTTCCGCGGCCAAGTTGAGTCCTTTCAACACCGGGATTACACGGCCATGCAGATGGAAGCTCTTGCAAAGGTTCTTTACGTTGAATAAAAGTTCGCTCATGCGCCACGCCTCCCAGGTATTCTACAAACGCCGCAGAGCGTCGGCAGGGTTTTGACGCGCGGCCCGGAATGCCGGCAGGGAACCGGCCCCGAGGCCACCGATGAGGGTGACGAGGACACCCACGAGGCAAGCGGCTCTGGAAATTGGCATGGCACCCGTCCCCCCGAGAACTCCAACTGGAATCAGATGGACACAGACCAGTGCCACGAGGCAGCCCAAGGCCGAACCCATCACGGACTGCAGGGCGGCTTCCGTGAGCACTTGCAACAGGACGTGGCGGTTCGTCCAGCCGATGGCCTTCAGGATACCGATGTCCCGTCGCCGTTCGATGACCGCAGCCATCTGCGATTTCGCCGCAAAGACCAGTGCGCCGAGGCCGAGGATCAGAACCGCCAGTTTCAGGGTGCCCTCGTTCATGCCCAGCACTTGGGCCGCGGGTTTATAGCACGCATACGACGTGCTAACGCTGCCGGAGTTGTAGCAGCCACAGGATTCGATCACCGCAGCGTCCAGGAGTTTGAGGGTCTGCGCGATGGCCGCGTCATGGGTGACGGATGAAACCGTGTGCACCAGCAACACGTTGGCCTGATCGCGCAACGGCGTTTGCAGACGGCGGCTGATGGCTTGCTCCGCATCTCGGAAGAGCATGTAAACGTCCGCCTTCGCGGGCCTGACGCCGGGATTGACGATCCCGGCCACGGTATAATCCCGGCTGGCGATGGTCATGGTCTGTCCAACGCGCAAACCGCGTCCCTGTGCGTAGCCCTGTTCCAACAGAATCAAGCCTGTGGAGTCCGTCTCCAGGAAATTGCCCGCGACCAAGTCAGCCTTGGCGCAACAGGTATCCCCCACCACCTGGATGTCCTGCGGATCGAAACCGCCCACGGTAAAGAGATGACCATCCGCGGGCTCCTTGAAGCGAAAAAGGAGATACGGCGCGGCGGCCCGGATGCAGTCCCGCTGGGCCACGGCCTGGCCGGCCACCGCAGTGTCGAAGAGCATCGTCGGGATGGTATTGGCCAGAAACCCTTCGTGCATGGGATCCAGCGCCGGGTTCTGTTTGCCGCAGTTCAAGGCGGCCGGCACCCACGCCATGAAATGCGTCCCCGTGTTCGCAAGGATCCTGTTCTGCGTGTTGCGGGAGCATACCAGCACACTCCAGGCGACGATGGCCACGCCGGCCGCCAAACCGTAGCCCAGGATCGTCGCCAAAGCGCGCAATCTCCGGCGAGCCAGCTCGCGCACGGCACAAGTCAAAATATCGGACATCGGGCCCGTCTCTAGCATAAATTCCGGCGGAGGTTCAAGCGGGTTGATAACCATTCCCCATCCTTGCGGAATCCACACATAAACTTATTGGAACATGGCGTATGCAGCAAGGGTCAAGGGCATGAAGCACGTCGCGCTGGCCGCCGGCACTATGGGCATTCGTCTGCCCTGAGCCCCTCGGCATATCCGCGTTACTGGTATTGTATTATTTTGGTTGCATGGTGTTACGTTTCTATGATATGTATTATTGCCTCAAAGCACTAACTGGAAGGAGATCGAGAAAAATGCGACGAGCCGTCAGGTGCGGGGCGATGATGGCGATGGGTTTCTTAGTCGCGGCCAACTTGGCGCTGGCCGGTCGTCCGCTCAACGTGAACGATACCGAGCCGGTGAAAACCGGCCAGTGGCAAATCGAGGCTGGCGGCGCCTACCGGCATTACTCCCGATGTGATCACTTCGATTACCCGCTCACGCTGGCTTATGGGGTTGTTCCGGGCGTTGATCTTGGAGTCGGGCTCGGCGGGCAGTTCGAGGAACGGACCGAATCGCACGGAACGACCTGCCGTGAGAGCGGACTTGGGGACCTGACGATCTACCCGAGATGGAAGTTCCTTGAGCAATCACGTTTCTTGCCCGACCAGGCGGTGTCGTTCACGGTGAAGTTCCCAACCGCGGACCACGACAAAGATCTTGGCAGCGGAGCGACGGACTATGACCTGACCTGGATCGCGTCCGAGAAGATCGGCGAAAAGTTCCAAATAGACGCCAATATCGGCTACTCGTGGATAGGTAGACCGAAGGACGAAGAGGCGGCGGATATCTTCCACTACGGCCTGGCGCTGGAGTATCAACTCTTCGACCCGGTGCAATGGGTGGGAGAGGTATTTGTGCAGCGGGAGACGACCGGCGGGGCCGAAACAACGGTCCAGTACAACACCGGGTTCCGTTGGGCCGCACGGGATGGACTGACGTTTGACGTTGCCGCCGGGGCAAGGATCAGCGGTGAAGCGCCAGTCTTCACCGGAATGGTGGGACTGACATGGGTATTCGGATTCAAGAACAATGAGAGCAAGTAGGAGGAACGGAACATGCATATGGCCGACGCGTTGATTTCTCCCGCCGTGGGCGGCGCCTTGTGGGCCGTGTCGGGCGGGTTGCTTGCCTTCTGCGCCCGCAAGGTGCCGCAGACCTTGCGAGACAATCTGGTTCCCATGATGGGCGTTCTTGGCGCGTTCATCTTCGCCGCGCAGATGATCAACTTTTCGATTCCGGGAACCGGGTCGAGCGGGCATCTCGGCGGCGGGCTGATTCTGACGGTACTGCTCGGGCCTTACGCGGCTTTTTTGGTCATCGCCTCGGTATTGACCGTGCAGGCGTTCTTCTTCGCGGATGGCGGCTTACTGGCGTTGGGTTGCAACATTTTCAACCTGGGCTTTTTCCCGGCGTTCATTGCCTATCCCCTCATCTATAGGGCCATGGTTAAGGATCAACACGGTACTTCGCGCGCTTGGGTGGCCGCGCTAGTCGCCGCCGTGGTGGGTCTGCAACTGGGCGCGTTTAGCGTCGTGCTGGAAACCAAGGCGTCCGGCATCTCGGCCTTGCCCTTCGGAACCTTTGTCCTCATAATGTTACCAATACATCTGGCGATAGGCGTCGTCGAGGGCTTGGCCACCGCGGCCGTGGTTGCGTTCGTCGCCCGGGCGCGCCCGGAGGCGCTGCCGGCGGCATCGGCGGCCGGGATGTCGGTCAGCCTGCGGCCCGTGCTGATAGGATTGGCGATTGCCGCTGTCGTCATGGGTGGCGTGGCGAGTTGGTTCGCGTCCACGCAGCCCGACGGTCTGGAGTGGTCCATCGCCAAGGTCATCGGCCGGGCAGAGGTCGCGGGGTTACAGACCAGCCTCCACGGCAAACTGGCTGGTGTGCAGCAGAAGACAGCCGTTCTGCCTGACTACGGGTTCAAGGCTACCGCGGCTGAGCCCGCAGCCCCGGGACCAGCCGCGCCCGAGCCAAAACCATGGCCGGCGGTCAGCGCCGGGACTTCCGTGGCGGGCCTCCTCGGCGGACTGCTAACGCTGGCGTTCGTTGGCCTGGTGGGGTTTGCGCTCAAGACGCGCGCAATCCAGCGCGTGCCCGATAACAGTTGAGGATACCGCAACAGGTTGTGCCGGAACGCGAATCGAAAAAAACATATCACTCCAAGGTGGATTTCGGGGGCGGACGTATCTTTCTGCTGCGGGTGATTGTGGACGATGCAGCCGATCCTGCTATAGTCGTTACGGTTTATCGAACGAGCAAAGTCGGCAAGTACTGGAGGCCGCTATGAGAGTGACGTACGATCCGAAAGTAGATGTGCTGCGAATTTTTCTGAGCAGCGCGGCCATCGCGGAGAGCGACGAAGACAAGCCCGGCGTCATTCTGGACTACGACAAGGACGGGAACGTGATCGGGATGGAGATCCTCGATGCGTCACGCCGCACGGAAAACCCTCGAACGATAGAATACGCCATCACGGGGGCCGAGCACCCTGAATCCGCCGCAACCATGCTTCGGGAGAAGTCGGCCAAAGCGTATCGTGCGCCTGCTCGCGGCAAAGCAGCACAATGAAGCTTGCCAACTGGATTGCAATCGGGCGCATGGACGAACTGGGGCGCATGGACACGCCCGTGCATCGGCTCGATGCGCGGGCCAAGGCGGTCGTCACCCTGGCGTTTATCGGCGTCGTGATGTCGTTTCCGAGATATGCGCTTTCCGCCTTGACCCCGTTTCTGCTCTATCCGGTGGCGATCCTCGCGGTGGGCCAGATCCCGGCGCGGCACATCCTGAAGAAGATACTCGTGGCGGCGCCTTTTGCTTTGGCCATCGGCATTTTCAATCCTTTCATGGATCGGCAGCCGGTGGCCGCCCTCGGGTCATTGGTTATTACCGGCGGGTGGGTCTCGTTCGCCTCGATCCTGTTCCGCTTCGTCCTGACCGTCGGGGCGGCGTTGGCGCTGGTCGCCTGCACCGGCATGTATCGTCTGGGCGCGGGACTGGAGCAACTCGGCGTGCCCCGCGTGTTCGTCATGCAATTGCTGTTCCTCTACCGCTATCTGTTCGTCGTGGCTGACCAGAGCGTCAAGACGCTGCGCGGCGTCGAACTCCGTTCCGCCGGGGCGCGCGCGCTGCGCCCGCGTGTGTACGGTTCGCTCATCGGCCAATTGCTGCTCCGGTCCCTGGATCGGGCCGAGCGCGTCTATCGCGCCATGGTGGCGCGCGGCTTCGACGGCGCCCTCCGCGTTCCGCGCCCGTCGTCGTTTTGCTGGACGGACTGGGGCTTTGTCGGCGCCTGTCTGGTTTTCTTTGCGGCCGCGCGCGCCTGGAATCTGGCGGCGGCCTGCGGACGCCTGCTGACGGCGGTGGCGCGATGAGCTCCGGCGCGGTTGAAGTCCGCGATTTGTGCTTTACCTATCCCGACGGTACCGCCGCCCTCCAGGGCGTCTCCTTCCGCATCGAACACGGCAGCGCGGTGGCGCTCGTCGGCGGCAACGGCGCCGGCAAATCCACGCTCCTGCTGCACCTCAACGGCTGTCTGCCGATCCAGCGCGGCGCGGTGCTTATCGGGGATGTGCCCCTGACCCGCGCGACGGCCGCCAGCATACGGCAGGCGGTGGGACTGGTGTTCCAGGATCCCGACGATCAGTTGTTCATGCCGACGGTGGCCGAGGACGTGGCGTTCGGCCCACTGAATGCCGGTTGCCCGCCGGAGGAGGTCGCAACTCGGGTGACGACAGCGCTGGCGCGCGTCGGCATGACGCACGTGCGGGATCGGCCGCCCTATCGCCTCTCGGCGGGCGAAAAGCGCGCCGTGGCCATCGCCACGGTGCTGGCCATGGCGATGGCGCCGGACATCCTGGTCATGGATGAACCCTCTTCCTATCTCGACCCCCGCGCGCGCCGCCGTTTGATCGAGCTGCTGCGGTCGTTCGAGCACACCCGGATCGTCGCCACACACGATTTGGAGCTGGTCGTCGAGGTTTGCGCCCGCGTGATCGTGCTGGACGCCGGCCGGGTGGTGGCCGACGGCCCCACGGTGCAGATTCTCGACGACGAGGCGCTGATGTTGGCCCACGGGCTGGAGCGCCCGCACAGCCTGCGGCATCGGCACCCCCACTGACGGGCGCATGGCACTTCTGCGGGGCGGGCCTCCGAAGAGGCGCTGCTCGCGGCGCGCGGCCAAAATAACCTCAAGCGCCGGGATCACCGCTCCCGTCTACAGCGCAGCCAAGGCGGCCGCCTGTAGCCGGGGTCGTTGACCCCGGCGAGGGCTCCCGCAGAAGTGTCCTGCGCCCCCCACTGACGCGCTTTTCGGAATTGCCCCGGCGGATGAACTTCGGCATGCTGGTCCTTGTCAACAGAAACGGGAGTATGAGCGAACCATCGCAACCGGTGATCGAGGCGCGGGATCTGACCAAGATTTTCCGCGACTTCTGGCGGCGGCCCAAGGTCAAGGCCGTGGCCGGCATCTCGTTCGAGGTGCGCCGCGGCGAGGTGTTCGGGCTGCTGGGGCCGAACGGATCGGGCAAAAGCACGACGCTGAAGATGATCCTCGGCTTGCTGTACCCGACGAGCGGGTTCCTGCGCGTGCTGGACCACTCCCCGCGGGACGTGCCGGCCAAGGCGCGCCTCGGCTACCTGCCGGAGGAGTCGTATCTTTATCCGTATCTGACCCCGGAAGAAACGCTGGACTTCTACGGCCGGCTGTTCGATCTGCCGGGGCGCGCGCGCCGGCAGCGGATCGAGCAATTGCTGGACATGATCGGCCTGCGGCATGCGCGCCGGCGGGCGGTGGGCGAATTCTCCAAGGGCATGGCCCGGCGCCTCGGCCTGGCGCAGGCGCTGATCAACGATCCGGACCTAGTCGTGCTCGACGAGCCGACCTCCGGCCTCGACCCGCTGGGCTGCCGGCAGGTCAAGGATCTCATCCTGACGCTGGCGCGGCGCGGCAAGACCGTCCTGCTCTCCTCGCATCTGCTGGCGGACGTCGAGGACGTCTGCGACCGGATCGCCATCCTGTACAACGGCCGCCTCCAGGCGCTGGGCCCGATCCAGAGCCTGCTGGAGGACAAGGGTCGCTGCCGCGTGACGTTCCCGGAGCTGCCGGCGCCGGACATGCAGCGCCTGCTGTCCACCCTGCGCGCCGTGCTGGGCGCAGAACCGGCGGTGGATCACCCCCGGCGCGACCTGGAGGAATTCTTCCTGGATGTCGTGGAACAGGCGCGGCGCGGCACGACGGAGCAGTCCGGCGCCATGCCGTCGCAAGGCGTGGCCGATTACCTCAACACGCCACCCGCGGATGCAGCGGCGGCCCGCCTCCAGGCGCTCACGCCCGCGGGCCAGCCGCCGCCCGCCCGAACGCCACCGGCGGCGCCGGCGTCGGACGCCGCCGTGGACGAAGCGGCTCGAAAAGCCGACGCGAAACTCCAGCGCTTTCTGAAACCGGATTCCTGACCTGAACCCAGAAAATCAGTATTCAAGGCGGCCGGAAGTGCCGGCATAGCTGGAATGCGATGAACACCATCACCGCCATCGCCTTGCTTGCGATTCGCACCGCCGTGCGTTCGCGCGTGGTGGTTATGCTGCTGGGCATGCTGGCGCTGGCCATCATCGGCATTCCGCTGACGGTCAAGAGCGACGGCACGCTGGGCGGCTACGTGCAAATTCTCATCCGCTACACCCTCGGTTGCGCCGAGCTGCTGCTGTCGCTGGCCACGGTCTGGGTCGGCGTCGCGGCGGTTTCCCTGGAGATTCAGGACCAGCAGATGCACCTGCTGGTCACCAAGCCGGTGCACAAGCTGCAGATCTGGCTGGGCAAGTGGCTGGGGCTGGTCGCGATCAACGTTCTGGCCCTGGCCCTCTGCGGCGGCGCGACCTACGGGCTGCTGCGCTGGACCACCCGCCCGGGGCGTCTAAGCGCCGCGGAGCGCCAGACGTTGAACACAGAGATTCTCGTGACGCGGCAGACCGTCAGCCCGCAACCCTTCGCGGTGGAGGACCAAGCGCGCCAGGTCCTGGAGGAACGACAGGCGCAGGGCGCCCTGCCCGCCAACGTGCCCGCGGCAAACGTCTACAAGGCCATCCGCGACAGCCTGCTCATCGAAGCCCACGCCGTCCGATCCGGCGCCGCGTTGACGTGGACGTGCCCTCCGCCGCCGGCGGCGGAGCCGGAGCGCCCGTTTCATCTGCGCTATAAAATTTCCTCCTCGCAACTGGCGCCCGGCCAGATCGCCGGCCGCTGGTCCGTGGGCCGCGCGGCGGGCGGACGCCGGTATGAGGTCACACAGACCAACACGTCGCAGGGCGTGTTCAGCCTCACCGTGCCAGCCACGGCGCGCATCGGCACGGGCGCGCTCACCGTCACCTATGCCAATGTGCATGCGCAACCGGTGACGGTGCTGTTCGATCCGCGGGACAGCCTGCGCCTGCTGTTCTACGCCGGCCCGTGGGAGACCAACCTGCTGCGCGCGCTGCTGCTGATGGCCTGCCGGCTGGCCTTCATCGCCGCCCTGGGCGTGACCGCCGGCTGCCTGTTCTCCATGCCGGTGGCCGCCTTCGCCGCCTTGGTCGGCTGGTTGGTGATCGGCAGCGGCGCCAGTCTGCGTTCGCTGGCGATGAATGAAGGCGTTCGCATTCTGACGACCGGGGGGGCCGCGCCCAGCCCCTCGCTGGCGGGCGCGGCTTTGCGCCTTTTCTATCGCGGCATGCAAGGGCTGCTCCAGCCGCTGCAGACGGTGGACGCGCTGGCGCTGGTCGCCTCGGGACAGAACGTGGCCTGGGACCTGGTGGCCCGCGTTTTTGCGGTGCAGGTGCTGATCTACGGCGGCCTGCTGATGCTGGCCGGCGCCGGCGCGCTGCACCGCCGGGAGTTGGCCTTGCCCATGGATTAGACGCCATGCGTAAAATCGCTGTCATTGGTTGGGTATTGGTGGTGGCGGCCGGTTTCGGCGGCGCGGCGCACTTCAATCAGCGGTTGACGGCCGAGCGCGCCCGTCTGCGTCTCGTGCCCGCCGATCCGCTGGAAAACTCGCCGCCGCTGGTGGCGTTCACCACCGTGGCGCTGGGCGGCTTCCGCGGACTGCTGGCGGATCTGCTCTGGTTGCGCGCCAATCAACTGCAGGAAGACGGCCAGTACTTCGAACTGGTGCAGCTCGCCGACTGGATTGCCAAGCTCGAGCCGCGCTTCACGACGGTCTGGGCTTTCCAGTCCTGGAACATGGCCTACAACATCAGCGTGCTGCTGGACCGGCCGCAGGACCGTTGGCGCTGGGTCCGCCATGGCATCAGCCTGCTGCGCGACGAGGGCCTGCGTTACAACCCCGGCAGCGCCAGCCTCTACCGCGAGCTCGCCTGGCTTTTCTATCACAAACTGGGCGGGGACTCCGATCAAGCCCAGCTATTCTACAAAAAGGCCTGGGCCGCGGAAATGGCCGGGTTGTTCGATGGGCCGCAACCCGATTACGCCCGCTGGCAGGCGGTCGCCGCCAGCCGCGCGGCACTGCTCCAACGGCCCGGCGTGGCCGCGTGCCTGGCGCAGATGCGGGAACTCGGACAGGATCCGTTCGACGCCGGGCTGCTGGTCGCCAGCAACCGCTCCGCGGCCGTCAGCGCCGTGCTCGACCGGACGCCCGCCGCACGCGATGTGCTGGACTATCTCCGCGTCCAGCGACTGCGCGAGGAATACCGGATGGAGCCCCGGGCCATGCAGCAGGTGGACGCCGCCTACGGGCCGCTGGACTGGCGGCTGCCGCAGGCGCACGCCCTTTACTGGGCCGTGCAGGGCCAGCCGTTCGCCACGGGCTTCGACGCGGTCACCCTCGACCGCCAGATTTTTCAGGCGCTGGCCGACGGCCTGTACAAGGGCCGGCTTTTTTTCAATCCCGAGGAGGACGCCTTC
The DNA here is from genome assembly GCA_026398385.1 of Kiritimatiellota bacterium. Lineage (GTDB taxonomy): Bacteria > Verrucomicrobiota > Kiritimatiellia > CAIQIC01 > CAIQIC01 > CAIQIC01. The sequence goes on from JAPLSZ010000004.1 coordinate 21,523, forward strand.
ATCCCCTCGCCCAACTTCGACCTACTGCCGCGGGTGAACCGGCTGTACGAGGAGTCCATCCGCGCGCATCCCGGCGAAAGCACGTTCCTGACGGCCCGGGCCAACTTTCTGCGCCAGGCCATTGCCCTGCTCTACCTCTATCACCGCGACCAGGAAGCGGCCGATGTCCTCGCCCAACTCCGCCGTCTGGTTCCGGAGCCAGGCGAGGCGGCTGCGCTGGACGCCTTCGTGTACAAAGAACTGGCGGCTAAAGCCGACGCGCTCAGCCAGGATGAGGCTCTCGCGCAAATCGAAGGCATGGCCTATCAAAGCGCGTTGTGGCTCGTGGCCGGCGAGCGCGAGCATGCCGCCGGCATGGATCAGCTCGCGCGGCAGATCTGGAAGCGGTATATGGATCAGCGTACCGACCCTGATTCCCGGGAGCGCACCGGCTTGCCGCCTTATGGCCAGATCCGACGCCAGGCGCTGGACCGCGCCCGGACCTCCGCGAAAAGCGCCGCGGGCCGCGCCCGCCTGGATGCGGCGCCGGCGCCGTACTAACCTTCCCATAATAATCCGGACATCTTAGCCCGTAGGCGCTCCTCTGACCGCGTTCAAAAGCGGCAGGACGCCGCTTCTACGTCATGCAATACCATCCAGCCTATTACGGGAATGTTCGTAAGTCCCCTTCTCTCATAATCGGGACGTCGCTGGCGATAAGATCATACTGTAGGCCGGGTCTCTGCTACTCTCCCGAAGTGGCGACTCTGCTTCGCCCTGCGTAGCGGCTCTCTGCTATGCGTAGCGCTTCGCAGAGCATAGTCGCAGAGCAGGGAGCCCCTTCGCTTCCTGCGTCGCTGAGAAGCTATGCAGGACAAGACGAAGCACGAGCGACCCGGCGATAGACGACGCCCCACAAAGCCCCCCCATGTAACTGAGGCCTTACACTTTTTTCGGAAACCGCTTGCGTTCCGGTTGCGTTGCTATAGTATCCGCACGGGAGCATAGCTCAGCTGGCTAGAGCAGCTGACTCTTAATCAGCGGGTCGGGGGTTCGAATCCCCCTGCTCCCACTCTTTCCCTCATCGCGCCCATCCGTGACCATGCGTGCCAAAACGCGATATTTGCCTTTATTTACAGTCCCCTGCGCTTCAAACCCCAGCATTGGCAAGCTAACGCTGTACGAGGAGAAAACACGAGCTTGCCGTCGGAAAGGGGGCGTGTCGTTCCGCTTCTCTGCGCCGTCCATCTTAACTTTGCGACTTCGCGTAAAAAACCCTGATCGCTTCAACAGAATCATGGACAACAGAACCATTTTACGGCGGGCGCGGCCGGGAGCCCTGCACAAAACGGATGGTGCGGCCAGTCCAGATGATCGCCTTCCGGCGCCGCAGGCGCTGGATCAGCCGCGAGAGCGTCTCCGGCGTGGCGCCGATGGCGGCGGCAATGTCCTTCTTGGACAACGTGGTCTGGATGACGTCGCGCAGTCCGTATTGCTCGCGCAGGAACGCCAGGAAACGCGTCTCGACGTCGTGGACCGTGAGCTGGCGGATCTTCTCGGTCAGATAGCGCTGCTTGCGCATCAGCATGCCGATGAAATCGCGGCGGAAGCCGGACGCGCCCAGCAGGTGCTGGATGTCCTGCCGCAGGAAGACGAAAACGCGGCTGGCGGCCAGGGCGACGGCGGTGACGGGGTAACGGTCCTCCTCGAACAACACCACCTCGGCGAACGTTTCGCCCGGCGCGATAATTTTGATGACAACCTCCGCGCCATCCGGCCCGGTCTTGTGCAGCCGCACATGTCCGGCGGCGAGCAGGTACATGGCACTGCCGCGCTCGTCCTCGCGGAAGAGCACCTCGTGTTTGCGCAGGTCGCGCGGCCGGCACACGTCGGCCAGCGCCTCGCGGCTGGCAGGCGACAGGCCTTGAAAAAAGCTGGCTTGCGCCAGGATGGCGGTGCGGTCCATATTCATGCTGTGCTTGTCAGTAAGATATCCGGCAGCCGGGCGGCCTGCGTCGTAATGGGTCAGTCATATAGGGGCGCAGGGCTCCTTTGCGGAGGGCTGCTTTGGTCCCAGATCCAAACGCTCATGTCCAAACGCCATCGGCATCCTTTCGATACCGACCCCAAGTTAAAAACTACCACACACACCGCCGCGGCGCACAGCAAAACCTGCCCGCAGAAATGCCCTGCGCCCCCCCCCGTTACCGGCCGGCTGATTGCGTTGGACAACAGCGCCCGGGCAGCCTATAGTACTGCGGTTGTTGCGCACGCCGCGTCTTTCGACCTGAGTGGGAAGGGTGAGGTACGGTATTCGCCGAGCATCCTCGTTGCGGGAGAAAGACCATGAAGACTACCTTCGCCGATTTTGGGCTGACACCGCCCCTGCTCAAGGCCATCCAGGAACTGGGCTTTGCGCACCCCACGCCCGTACAGAGCCAGGTGATCCCGAAGCTGCTCCAGGGCAAGCGGGACTTGGTGGCGCTGGCGCAGACCGGCACCGGCAAGACCGCGGCCTTCGGCCTGCCGCTGCTCCAACTGACGGATCCCGCACGTACGACGACGCAGGCGCTGATTCTCTGCCCCACCCGCGAATTGTGCCTGCAGATCACCAGCGACTTCGCGGACTTCGGCCGCTACGCGCCGGCCATCCGCACCGTGGCGGTCTATGGCGGCGCCTCGATCGATACGCAGATGCGCGCCCTGCGCCGGGGCGCGCAGATCATCGTGGCTACGCCCGGCCGGATGCAGGACCTGCTGCGCCGCCGGGCCGTCCGGTTGGCCGACGTGCAGCGGGTCGTGCTGGACGAGGCCGACGAGATGCTGAACATGGGCTTCCAGGAGGACTTGGAGGCCATTCTGAAGGAAGTGCCGGACAGTGCGCGCACCCTGCTGTTCTCCGCCACCATGCCGAAGCAGGTCGCCGCCATCGCCAGTAAATATATGGACGCGCCGGAGGAAATCCTCATCGGCCAGCGCAATGCCGGCGCGGAACAGGTCAGCCACGAATGCTATGTGGTCCACGCCCGGGACCGCTATCCGGCCCTGCGACGGATCATCGACTACTACCAGGGCCTCTACGGCATCGTCTTCTGCCGCACGCGGCTGGAAACCCAGGAGGTCGCCGACCGCCTGAAGGCCGACGGCTATCCGGCCGATGCGCTGCACGGCGAACTGTCCCAGCCGCAGCGCGACCGCGTGATGAAGAACTTCCGCGACCGGGAACTGCGCATCCTCGTGGCCACCGACGTGGCAGCGCGCGGGCTGGACGTCACCGATCTGACCCACGTGATCAATTACAACCTGCCGGACGTGGCCAATCATTACACCCACCGCAGCGGGCGCACCGGCCGGGCCGGCAAAACCGGCGTTTCCATCGCGCTGGTCCATCTGCACGAAACCAGCCGGCTGCGCTACATCGAGCAACTCATCAAGAAGTCGTTCGTCCGCAAGCCCGTGCCGACCGGCCGCGAAGTCTGCGAAGCGCAGTTGCTCGGCTTGCTGGAACGCATCCGGCAGCTCGACGTGACGGACCGCCAGCTCGATCCCTATCTGCCGACGATCAACCGCGTTCTGGGCGATCTGCCGCGGGAGGATCTCCTGCAACGTCTGATCCGGATGGAATTCGGACGCTTTTTGAACGATTACCGGAACGCGCCGGATCTGAAT
>JAPLSZ010000004.1:25227-38954 GCA_026398385.1 Kiritimatiellota bacterium
GGCAAACCGGCGCACGGACGGCCGACGCGGCCGGGCCAGGCGCCGGCGGCGCCGACGCCGGCCGACGGCGAAGTGGTGCGCCTGCAGATCAATTTCGGGCATCGTCACGGCCTGACGCCGGCAGGTTTGATCTCGCTGGTCAATCGGGTCACCCGCGGACCGAAACTGCGCCTGGGCCGGATCAAGGTCATGGAATCCGTCAGCGTGTTCGAGATGTTCGACCACGATGCGCAGTTGCTGGTGCCGGAATTGAACCAGTTCGAAGTGGATGGCCGCGACGTACAGGTCGTGACCGTGGACAACTTCGCCCATCAGGACGCGGAAATCCGCCACCCCCGTTACGAACGCGACCACCGCCGCCGTCCGCACCCGCACGAACGGAAGCCGCAGCCTGCCGCAGTCAGACACGCCTGACCCGGTCAGCGCTGGCGCTCTTTTGCCTTTTCTTGACTTGGATCAATAAACATCTACAAGCTCCGGGGTAGATTGCCGGCAAGGAGAGGTGCACGATGAAACGAAAAATCATTACGATCGACGAAGAGAAATGCAACGGCTGCGGCGACTGTGTGTCCGCCTGTGCCGAGGGCGCCATTCAGATCGTCAACGGCAAAGCCCGGCTGGTCAAGAAGCAGTTTTGCGACGGCTTCGGCGACTGCCTGGGCGAGTGTCCGACCGGCGCGCTGAAAATCGAGGAGCGCGAGGTGCCGGGCTTCGATCCCGCCGCCGCACGCCGGCACGTCGCCCAGACGGGCGGCACGGCAGCGGTAAAGAAATTTGACGATGCGGCCGCCCGCCACGGTCTTGCGCCTGCTGAGGTTGTAGCCGGGGTCGGTGACCCCGGCAAGCCGGCCTCAACGAGGCCGGCTACCGTCGCGCCGCCCGCACACCACCACGGCGGCGACGGTTGTCCCGGCACACGGATGCGTGTGATGCCGCCTGGCACGCCGGCCGCGCTGCCGACGCCCACCGCCAGCGGACTGCCGGCCAAAGTCAATCCGTCCGAGTTGGCGCAGTGGCCGATCCAGATCCACCTGGTCTCGCCGCAAGCGCCTTATTTCAAAAACAAGGAGTTGGTGGTGATGAGCACCTGCGGCCCGCTGGCCAGCGCCGATGTCCACTGGCGGTTTCTACGGGGGCGGGCGGTCGTGGTCGGCTGCCCCAAACTCGACGACACCAGCGGCTATGCGGAAAAGCTTGCGCAGATTCTCGCCGAGCCTACGATTCCGAGGGTGCTGGTCGTCCGCATGGAAGTGCCCTGTTGCGGCGGGCTGACCGCCATTGTGCAGGAAGCCGCCACGCTCAGCGGACGCCCCGACCTGCAGGTCGAGGAAGTTACGCTCGGCGTCGGCGGCGAGGTGATCGCCCAGGAGGAGGTGACCCCATGATACCGGAACAGAAAAAGACCGAACGTAAAGGCGTGCTCGCGCCGGTGGCGGAAGCCATCGGCCTCGCCGCCCACGTGAACTACGGCGACGACGCGGTCGTCAGCCGGACGCTGATTGACCAGCAGGCCGGTACGTTGACCCTGTTCGCGTTCGATGCGGGCCAGGGCCTCAGCGAACATACCGCGCCGTTCGATGCGACCGTGCAGGTGCTCGACGGCGAAGGCGAATTCATCATCGCCGGCAAATCGGTGTTCGCTAAGCCCGGCGAGCTGGTCATCATGCCCGCCGGCATCCCGCACAGCGTCCGCGCCAATCAGCGCTTCAAGATGCTGCTGATCATGATCCGGCAATGATGATTTTTCCAAGGCTTGAAATAACGGGCGGGCCCTTATCCCAAACCTTGGAAACGCGGCGGGACTGGTGGCTCGGCCAGCCGTGTTTAGAGAGTACGAGCCGTTGAGGTGTACTATGCAAGCAACCGAATTGGTCCACAGACCTCTGTCGCCATGGTGGCGGCGTAGCGCGCTGATCGTGATGGCGCTGGGCTTCGCCACGCTGACGGTAGTGACGTTCCTGACCTACAAGAATGCGCCACCCATCCCGGTGCAGGTCGTAACCGAGACCGGCCAGGTGCTGTTCACCGGCGAGGACATCCAGCACGGCCAGGAGATCTTCCTGAAGTACGCCCTGATGGAACACGGCACGCTCTGGGGGCACGGCGCCTACCTGGGGCCAGACTACAGCGCGACCTATCTGCACCGCGAGGCGGAAATCACACGCGCTACCCTGGCGCAAGAGCGCTTCCCGCAGACCGCCGCGCAGCTCAAGCCGGTTGATGTGGCGGCGGTGGAAGCCGCCGTCAAGCTCGTGCTCAAACAGAACCGCTATGATGCCGCGAGCCAGCGCCTGACGTTCACGGCCGGCGAGGCGGCGAGTTTCACAAAGCAGGTACAGGAGTGGACGGACTATTTTGCCAAAGGCGCACCGGGCCAGCCGGCGGGCTACATCAAGCAGGCCGACGAGCTCAAGCCGCTGACCGCCTACTTCGCGTGGGCGGCCTGGGCGACGCGCGCCAACCGGCCGGGGCGCGACTATTCCTATACCAGCAACTGGCCCTATGAGCCGCTCGCCGGCAATGTGCCGAGCGCGCAGACCTATCTCTGGAGCGCCATCAGCCTGGTCTTCCTGCTCGGCGGCCTCGGCGGCGTGCTGGTGGCCTTCGGCAAGTTCAACTACCTCGGCTGGCGCGGCGAGGAGCGTCCGCCGCTGCCGCCGCCGCCCGTCTATCCATTCAAGCTGACCGGCAGCCAGAAGATGACGGCGCTCTTCTTCGGCGTTGTGGCCGTGCTGTTCCTGTTGCAGGCGCTGGCCGGCGGCGCGCTCGCGCACTACCGCGTGGAGCCGGGCGGCTTCTATCAGTTCGACCTGGCCAAATGGCTCCCCTACAACCTGCTGCGTACCTGGCATCTCCAGTTGGCGGTGTTTTGGATCGCGACGGCCTGGGTCGCCGGCGGCCTGTTCCTCGGCCCGCTGATCAGCGGCACGGAACCGCGCGGGCAGAAGGCGGGCGTGCTGGTGCTGCTCGCCGCGCTGGCGGTGGTCGTCTTCGGCAGCCTCGGCGGCGAATATCTCGGCATCAACAACCTGCTCGGCCGGCTCTGGTTCTGGCTCGGCCACCAAGGCTCGGAATATCTCGACCTCGGCCGCTTCTGGCAGGTGTTGCTGGCGACCGGCCTGCTCCTCTGGCTCGGCCTCATGCTGCGGGCCCTGTGTCCGGCGCTGGCCGACAAGCGGCACAAGGAACTGACCATCTTGTTCCTGCTCGCCGCCACCGGCGTCGTGCTCTTTTATATACCGGCGTTCTTCTACGGTGCGCGCACGAACTTCGCGGTGATTGACAACTGGCGTTTCTGGATCATCCACCTCTGGGTCGAGGGCTTCTTCGAACTGTTCGCCACGGTCGTGGTCGCGCTGATGTTCTACCAGATGGGCGTGGTCACGGTCCGCACCGCGACGCGCGTGGTCTATCTCGACGCGATCCTCTACCTCGCCGGCGGCATCGTCGGCACCGCGCATCACTGGTACTTCACCGGCCAGGAGTCGTTTTCGATGGCGCTCGGCGGCTGCTTCTCTGCGCTGGAGGTCGTGCCGTTGACGCTGTTAACGCTCGACGCGTGGGACTTCATCCGGTTGCACCGCGCCGAGGCCGCGTCCGCCGGCACGCCGCTGCCGCTCGGCCAGAAGTGGGCCATCAACAGTCTGATCGCCGTCGGCGTCTGGAACTTCGTCGGCGCGGGCGTGTTCGGCTTCCTCATCAACCTGCCGATCGTCTCCTACTTCGAGATGGGCACGACGCTGACGCCCAACCACGGCCATGCCGCGCTGTTTGGTGTCTTCGGCTTATTGGGCGTGGCCATCATGCTGTTCTGTCTGCGCAGCATGCACACCACGGAGGCGTGGAACCGGCTCGAGAAGTATTTCCGCACCGGCTTCTGGGGCCTGAACATCGGCCTCGGCCTGATGATGGCGCTGAACCTGTTCCCGGCGGGTGTTTTGCAACTGTTTGATGTGCTCCAACACGGTTACGCCCATGCGCGCAGCCTGGAGTTCACCATGCACGGCTGGTTCCACTATTCGGAGTGGTTGCGGCTTGGGGGCGACCTGACCTTTCTGTTCGTGGGTGTGGTGCCGCTCGTGTTCGGCGTCCTGCTGGCCGTCGTGGGTGCGCTGCGCACGAAAGCATTGAACTGAAACGGCCGCTCGCGCCAAGCACCTTGCTGGCCGCGCATAAAATCCGGCAGCACAGATAACAACACACCGGACCGAAGCTGGCCCGGACAGCGCCGACTCAGACCAGGTACGGATCGAGCTTGGCCTTGAGCGCCGCCTTGGGCAAGGCGCCGACCATCTGCTGCTGGATCGTGCCGCCTTTGATGATGAGCAAGGTGGGGATGGAACGGATGTTAAACTGGCCGGCCAGGTCCGGGCTTTCGTCCACGTTGACCTTGACGACCTTCACTTTCCCGGCCAGTTCCGTCGCCAGTTCTTCGAGCATCGGTCCGATGGCGCGACACGGCCCGCACCATTCAGCCCAGAAGTCCACGATCACGGGCAGGGACGACTGGATGACTTCGCTCGCCCAGTTGCTGTCGTTGACGGGCAATACGCTGGAATCCGACACGTTGTGCTCCTCGTTCTATTTCCACCCGCCACCCGGCCGCCCTATCCGGCAGCGGCCCAAACTTTACCGATAAATGGGAGGTCGGGCGCAAAGGTTTGTGCGGCCAACACGTAGATCAACACCAGGACGATCACCGTGGCCGCCATGGCCATGAGCGCATAGAGCGCACCCGGTTCCTCCTCGCCCACCGCCAGCGTCAGTCCTGCTTCGGCCACGGCGGTTCCCTCCGTGGGCTCGCCCTCGCGTGTAATCGTAACCGTATGCGCCGCCGGCTCAAGGCCGGCGTCCGGACGTTTGATGCGAATCGTTTTGCGGCGCGTGACCGGTTGCTCCACAATGTTTTCCGCTGGCAATTCGATCCGGGCGGTCTCGCTCTTGCGGGATTCGTCCAACTCGCCGGTCGGGGCCAGATCCGGCGTGCGTTTGAGCACCACCGTCGCCGCACCCGGCTGCTTGATCTTGATGGTGCGCGGCACCGGACCCTGCGCCGGCGACGGAAGCGGAGGCACAGCGGCCGCCGTTGGCCCCGGCATTTCGATCCGGGCGGTCATTTTCTTTACGGCTTCGACGGACGGTTCGGCTCCCGCCGGCTTGGCCGCGGTCAAATCAATGCGCGCGGTGATCTTCTTGGCCTGCGTCGCCGTGGACGCGGGCGCCTGGCCGCCGCCCAGTTCGATACGGGCGGTGACGCGCCGGGGGACTTCGGGGCCTTGGGCCGCCTCGGCCGCTACGCCGTCGCTGAGATCAATGCGCGTGGTCTGCTTGCTCGGCGAACCCCCGGCGGAGGGCGCCGGCGCAGCCGGTTCGATGCGCATCGTGGTCCGTTTGATCGCCTCGTGGCCCGGCAGCTCCAGCGCGGCCGGCTGCGCCTCGGACAGGCTGATGCGGGTGGTTTCCGACTTGAGGCGCGCGGTGTCGATTTTCAGTTTGGGCGGCACACCCGCCGGCGACGCGCCCGGCTCGCCGGCCGGCGTTCGGCTCGTGGGCGGCTTGCCATTGCCATTTAACGTGACCTTCGGCGGTTCGGCCTTCGGCTGCTCAGTGCGCGGTTCTTCGGCCATAGGGATTTCTCCTTACAAAACTGGGGTACTAATAGCATAACCGGGCGCGGCGGTCAAACAGTAAAAAGCGGCGCAAGGTGCGCCCGCAGCTCAGCCGCGAGATCGCGCTGTTCGTAGCGGGCCAGGCGCGCGCGCTGACCCGCCCGCACGGCGGCGCGCAGGCGCTCGTCGTGCGCCAGCCGGCCGAGCACCTCGGCGACGAGATCGAAGCGCTTCTCCCGGAACAGCACCCCGGCGCCGGCCAGCGTCTCCGACACCGCGCCGGCGGCGAAGGCCAGGACCGGCACGTCGCGGACCATCGCCTCGAGCAGCGGAATGCAGAAGCCCTCGTGCTCGCTCATACTGAGAAAAACGTGCGCACTCTGATAGCAGGCGTTCAAGTGCGCTTGCGGCAGGGCGCCGGTCATCTCGACCCGGGCCAGTTGCAGTTCGCGGATGCGGGTGCGGATGAAGCCCTCATAGGACTCCAGGCCCGTGTAGGAGCCGACGTGGATGAGGCGCGAATCCGGCTCGACGTAGTTCTGGAAGTAATGGAACGCGGCCAGCAGATCGTCAAGGCACTTGTTCGGCGCACCGCGCCCGACGAACAGGATGTTGATCAGACCGTCATCCCACGCGGCCAGCGTCGCGCGGCTGGGCGCAGCACGGAGCTTTTCGAAATCCAGCGCCAGCGGGAAGACCGCCGCGCCGCGGTAGCCGAGCGCGGCGAGCTCGGCGACGTTGAAAGCGCTGTCGGCGAGGTTGACCTCCGCCGCGCCGGCGAGCGCGCGCGCCTGCGCGCGGCCAAGCGCGAGCTGGTGCGCAATCTGTTCCTGTACGCCACGGAAATAGTCCGGCGGCGTGATATTGTGATAGAGCAGCGCCTTGCGGCACCGCAACTGACGGAACAGCTCGTTGGCCGCCGAACCGATGGACAGGTGCAGCAGGACGACGTCGCCGGGCCGGAGCGCCGCCGCGAGCAGGGCGAGATCACGCGCGTCCGCGCGCAATTCCGGCAGGATGCGCCTGGTCTCGCAGAAGATCTCGGACGCATAGCCCCAGCCGCGGAAAATCCGGCGCAGCACGCGCGCCTCGTTGCTGATCGCGTCGCCGTTCGCAAACCCGGCCACCAGTTGATGAATCGCAGCCATCTCAAGGGTCCAGAATGGAATCCATGTAGGTTTGCCCGCTTTCGCGGACACGATCGGCGCGCACCGCCACCGGCCGCTGGACGCCCACCAAGGCTTCGAGCGCGGTGTGCTCTTTGGACTTGATGAACGCCTGCCGCAACGCGCCAAAGAAAACGAGTTGCCAGGCATCCTTCTCGAAATGCTCGCTGAACAGCGGCGACTGCATCTTGCGCTGGAAATCACGTTCGCGCTCCTCCGGCAGGATCATGATCTTGGGCGTCGCCGCCGGCAGGTTGGAGCCCCGCAGCAGGCCGCTGGTCATGGTCGTCGTGGCTTCGACCTCGAAGGCTGTCACCACCCGGTCCCCCTTGAGCCAGAGCAGGTCCATGTCGAGAACCGTCTTGGCATTGGTCACGTCCGCGAGCTTGTCCGGGCGCACGGTGACCATGCTGGCGAGCTTGACGTTTTGCGCCAGCCCGCCGGCGGTCTGGGCCTGCTCGTTGCGGCCGATCCATATATCGTGGCCCCGCTGATGCCCGATGCGGGCCAGTAGGGCGATGATTTCGGCATGCTCGTTGACGTGCACGCGGATTTCCTCCCGCAGCATCCAGAAACCCTTGCCCACCGGCCGGGCGTAAGTTTCCAACGCCTCCTTGATGCTCGTGCTGTCGGAGGTGAGCGAATTGGGGAACTCGCGGCTGACGTCGTCCCAGACCTGCGTGAAGGTGACCCGGCCGCGCTCGTTAAGGCAGCGGAACACCGTTTGCTCCACCCGCTCGGAAAGCGGCGTGGCGGCCAGGCGGGCGATAAAGACCGGATCGTTGAACCACCACAGCTCGCCCTGGGCGCCGCCCATCTTCGCCTTGACCAGCCGGAATTCCTGTCCGATGGCGTCCTGCAGAACCTTCTTCACGTCCAGCCCCGTCTGCAGCGTGCCAAAGAGGCCCAATTTGGCGAGCACGGGATCGATAAAATTGATCAGGATCGTGTAAGGCGTCGGCTCGGCGCGTTCGGCGATCACCTCGCGGCATGTTTCGACCACGATCCGGCGGAAACGTTCCTCGGTAATTTCTTCCATCACCCGCGCCACGCGCGCGGCCGGTTTCTCGAAGCGCAGATAGAAATCACCCTGCGCGCTGCCGAAGGGCTGGAGCATGGCCTTGGGGGAAACCTGCCCCAGCGGCTGATGGTGAATCTTCTGATAATCGAAACCGGCAAAGACGCCGCCGCGCACCGTGGCGTTGCGCACGTGGAAGGTTGGGTTGTGAAATGTCAACGTCAGGTACCGGCCCCGCCGCAGCATCTTGTAAAAGCCCTTGAAGCTGTTGGATAGCAACGCGTGATAAACCTCGAAGGATTTCTTCTGCCGTACGTTCCGTATGACCTCATGCGCTTGCAGATTTTCGGTATAGCGGTGGTCGGCCTTCAGCCAGGCATTCCACAGGAAGGACAGCTCGCCGTATTGGATCGAGGCATCGTAGGGCGGATCGGTGAAGATATAGTCCGCGCATTCTTCCGGCAGTTTCTCCATCAACTCCAGCGAATCGCCGGTGAGGATCGCCGCGTCGGCTTTGCCGTCCAGCACCGCCTGCCAGTCGTCGGTCGTCAGCTTGAAGCCCTTCGGCAAGACCGCGTCGGATTCCGCCTTGGCCTTGAGCAGGCCCTGATGGCCGACGACGGCACTTTCGAATTTATTCCACAGGTTCTGTTCAGCGTAACGCTTGGCCGACCAGTAACTGTGCATGGTCCAAGCCGAACTGAAAGGGGTAGCATGGTTGGATGGCGCGGGATTATACACGGGGCACATCCGCGTGCAGAGGTGGATCATCGAGGTGAACGCGCCGATCAGAAACTTACGAAGCTGCGGACTTTTTTCTTCCTGAATCGCCTCGTGCAGCCAAGCGGCCGCCTGCAGGTTGCGGCGGGTGAAAAGCTGGTCGAGGGAGTCATAGTGCTCCTTCTTCATGAACGGTGTGCCATCGTTGTAATAAAGCCGGCACTTTGGATACCACTCCTTGATCTTCTTCTTCTCCAGGGCCATTAAAGCCTCGATGTCGGCTTTTTTCGGCGCGCAACCGGTTTCGCAGCGGTGGCCGCAGGCGGGACATCCCGGATAGCGGACTTCGACGACTTCATCGCCCTCACGCACGAAGCAGGCGGCAATCAACGGCGCGCCGCACTTGACGCAATGGATTTCGTACAAGCCCTCGATCTTCTTCCGCACCGCCTCCTTGACCCGGTCGAACGCCTGCTGAAGCGCCAGCAGTTTGACCGGGCGCAACGTCAGTTCCGTGATCATTGTGGCGACGGGATTGAGGTCGCAGGCGATCACACGGCGACCATGGCGGATGGCTTCGATGGCCGTGACGCCGCTGCCGGCAAAGGGGTCGAAGACCACGTCGTTCGGTCGCGTGTAGGTCTTGATGAATTCGCCGACGACGTTCCACGTCTTGCGCGACCAGTACTTGTGCCACACGTACATCGCGGTGTGCGGCTCCGGTGGAATCTGCCGGTTGAGATGCTGCTCCGGCTTGAAGGCGCGAGCCAGCTTCACGGCGCCCATTTCGCTCTTCTTCATCCGTTCTGCTCCAGATACTTTATGATGCGACGCACCAACTCGTAGGCCGCCGCCACGCGCAGGGTATTGGTGACCCCCATGCCTTTGATCTCAGCCATTTCGACCAAGGGTTGATCCATCAGTTTGTCCAGCGTCCCATAACGTTCCATCACCGTGCGGCCGATATCCTCGGCCGAATGCCCGGCGCAGCCGCTGCCAATCAACAAGGCGATGAGTTCCGCGTCGGTCAGACTTTCCGCTCCGTGTTGAACCAATTTGCGTCCAGGCTTCATACGGGCACCTTAGAGTGAATTCAGCGCGTTAAACAAGCGTTTTTCCACCGCCGGCCAGGCGTATTCGCGCCGGACGTACTGCCGGCCAGCTTCGCCCAGCGCGCGGCGCAGGGCCGGATCGTCCAGCAGGCGCAACAACGACTCCTCGAAATCGGAATAGTGCCGAAACCACAGGCCGCCCTGCGCCTGCCGGCACTGCCAGCGGAGCACGGCGCTCCCGGCGTGCACCAGCCCCGGCGTGCCCGCGAGCCACGCCTCCAGCAGCACGATGCCGAAGCTTTCGTTCACCGATGGGTGCACGAACGCCACCGCGCCCGCCATGGCCTCGTGCTTCTCCTGCTCGGAAACAAAGCCCACGTCGAGCACATGCTCCTGCAGCGCCGGCGGGGCGTCCACTGGCCCGCTGCCGGTAAGCACCAGTTTGAGATCGCGGCCCGTGCGCTCGCGAAACGCCAGCAGGTAGTCGCACAACAGCGGCGTACCCTTGAGCAGTTCGCGGCGGCCGGAATAGATCACGTAGGGTTGGGTCAGCCCGCGGCGCCGGGCGAACGCGGCGGGATCGGCCGCGAACGGCTCCAGGCCCATGCCTACCACCGCGCTTTTCGCGTCCGGATAGGCGTACAGCCGCCGGGCCAGTTCGCGCTCCGGTTCGGCGTTGAAGAGGCAGCCGGCGACGCGGTCAAACAGACCGCGCATGATGCCGAGGTAGGCAAAGGGCTCGTCGTGCAGGCACGGCACCAGCAGGGTCTTCTCCGGCCACACCCGGCTGGCGTTATAGGTGACGCCGAACAAGTAGGGCCCGGCCAGGATGCGGTCGTAGTCGCCGCCGTGCGCGCGCAGATGCTCGCACAGCGCGCGGCTATTGACGCTGTTCTGAATCCACGTTTCCTCGTCCGGCGGCGAAATCGGCGCGCCGCAGTCAATCTCCGCCTGCACGCGAAGAAAGGCGCTGATATCGCGGTCGGCGTCCACCGGGAAGAAATGCACGTCCAAGCGGCCGCAGCGCCGCCGGCCCGGCGGCAGGGTGTTCGCCCAGGAGAAATGATCCTGCGCACAGGTCGTCAGGAACGTGACGTTTCGGCCGGCGGCGGCGGCATGTTCCGCGAGTTGTTTGAGCAGCGTTTCCGCGCCGCCGATGGTGCCGGTTTCGGAAAAGCGGGGCGCGATGAAAGCCAAGCGATCGGCGCGGGACATCAGGCCCCTTCCCCAGCCCCCGTCCGGGGATCGCCCAGCGGCGGTTGGACGGCCGAGGCCGGAACGCCGGCGGCCGACTCCAACGCCTGGACGCGGCGCTCGAGTTCCCGGACCTTCGCGGCGTATTTCTGGTCAAGCCCTTCCACGGCGGTAACCAGCAGGCCGTTGGTCTGGTTCTGCTGGGACCAGAGGCGATAGGTGTAGAACTTGAGCAGGTTCCAGATGGCCTGCTTGAGCCGCACCAGCGCCGGGCCTAACAAGCGGCGGCGCTCGCGGATGGGGAAGTCGGTGATATCGACCAGGGTGGCATCGCGCAGGCACTGGAGGTAATAGTTGAGAAACTCATCGCTATCGCGCAGGCGGGCGAGGTTCGTCCGCTCGGCACGCGCGATGCGCGCATCGGCGTAAACGCCCTCGCTGGTTTTCTTTTCCACGGCGGCGTGAATTTCCGCCACCAGCTTTTCCACGTCCACGCCCGGCGCATTGATTTCAAACAGGTTCTCACTCATTGCGTCATCTCCGTTGCGGGAAGATTAGGCCGGGCCACGGGCCGTGTCAATCACCGCGGGGGGGCGAGGCGCACACAGACTTGGTCGGGACCGCGAAGGACACCGGCCCACCGGCTCGGCCCGGGTCCGTGGCGGCTGAACTTTTAAATCCCGATCCGACCGTCAGCTACTTGTTCATGGAGAAGGTGCCGCTGCCGCTACCGCCGCTTACGATGGTCCAGGTGCCTGACGAGCCAGTCCGCTCAACGTTGACGGTGCCATGCCACTGCGAAATGATATGGCCCGGCTCACGCACGGTGGTGAGATCCACCGTATTGTCGTTGATTTGTCCTGAGGCCGTGCCGGAACCCGACGCGTCATTTCGCGTATAGGTGCCGCTGAGCACATTGTCATTCTGTGTCAGACTCAGGGCGAACTCGACGGCGGTATCGAAGGTCCCATGCCAGACGCCGGTCATGGTCGGGGACGGCACCGCAGGTGATGCGTTGGTGGTCGCCGGCGTCGGGGTGGTGGTGTCATCACTGCCGCCGCAGCCGGTCAATACCAACGAACAGACGCCCAGGAGCAACATCAGGCACGAGCTCAAAACAACCATCTTTTTCTTCATATCATCGGCCCTCCAGCGGTATTTTCCATTACAGCGACCCGTTTGTCCATATATTTATTAATCCTGTTGCTTACGAGGTCCCGCGCAAAACACTTGCTTTACGCCTGAAACGAACGCATCATCCGTCCGTGAACGAGTGCAGTGAACAACAATAACCACCAAAAGGAGATGGCGATCATGGCGTTGACCAAATCACAAATACAGGCGAAGTTGTCCGAAACGTTGGGCGTGTCGAAGAAGCAGGTCGGCGAGTTCTTTGAGGCCGTCGCCGCCTTGGCCTACAAGGAAGCGAAGAACAGCTTCGTGTTGCCGGGGCTCGGCAAGATCGTGTTGGTCCAGCGCCAGGCGCGCATGGGCCGCAACCCGGCGACGGGTGAAGCGATCCAGATCAAGGCCAAGAAGGTCGTGAAGTTCCGCGTGGCCAAGGCCGCCAAGGACGCGATCCTGGCGCAGACGTAAGCCGGCATCCGGCGGCGAGGAAGAGGAGAAGCCCCCGGCTTCTCCTCTTTTCCTTTTTGAGATGATTGTCAGGGGCCGGGAACTTGGTATCCTGCGCATCGGAATGTGTGATGGTTTCTGGAAACACGTAGCGGGCGAGTGGTGGAATGGCAGACACGCAAGACTTAGGATCTTGTGGCGCAAGCCGTGGGGGTTCAAGTCCCCCCTCGCCCACATTGTCACCCGGACCGTGAACTGTATACCGGATACCCCCGAGTTGCTGGCCCGCGGCGTGTGCCTGCATCGGGGCCGCCTGCTGCTCTGCCGCAACCGGCACAAGGGCAACGTCTACCTCCCCGGCGGACACCTCGAAGGCGAGGAGCGCGCGCCGGAGGCGCTCCGCCGCGAAATCCGCGAGGAGCTCGGCCGGCCCTGCACCGTCGGACGCTTCCTGGGCGTCGTGCAGCACGCCTTCGACGAGAAACGCCGGCGCGTCGTTGAAATCAATCTTGTCTTTGCGTTCCGTCTCTCCCAACCCCGGCTTGACCGGCCGCCCGCCTCGCGGGAGAAAGCGTTGGAGTTCATCTGGCACCCGCTGCAAACCCTGGGCCGCTCCGGCCTCGAACCGCGGATACTGGCCAGGTTGCTGCCCGCCTGGCTCACGCCGTCTTTCCGCGGCAGACGCTGGGCCAGCACGTTCTGATGGGGCCTCTTGAAACGATCCTTTAAGATTGGCTGCCTTTCCGTGTTGGGCTTATTGGTGCTGGGCGCGGCCGGATTGAGCCTATTCCTCGGGCACATCCGCCGCACCGCTCCGCCGTGGCCGGCCCGCCTGCCTAACGTCCGCCTCGAACCCACCCGCCCCACCCTGCGCGAGGCGGACGTCAAACCGGACAATGCTTACTATTACCTTCGCCAACTGGCCGCATGGACCAATTCTCTGCGCCTGCCCAAGGAGTGGGAACAACTCAACGCCTGTGGCTATGAACCGGCAGCCCGGCCGGTGCTAGAGGCTTGGTTCGCCAGCAATGCAGCGCCGCTGGAGCTCTGCCGCCAGGCGGCGGCGCTGACCAATTGCCAAGTGGCTACGCTACTCTCGTACAATCAGCAGATGCCTAATTTCGGCTTGGGTTTAACAGCAGCGAAAATGCTGACGCTACACGCGGAACAGACCGCCGGGCGCCAAGAATGGATACCCGCGTTGGCCGATCAGCAAACATCACTAAAGCTGGGCGATCACATTAGCCGTGGCGGAACGCTCTTCAACGGCTTGGTCGGCATATCAAGCGGCTCGTTGGTATGCCGGGCGGCACGCCGAATCGTGCTGAGTGCCCACCCACCGATTGATTTCCTGCGTGCTGCCGGACGATCCTTCCGGACAACGGAAGAGAAC
>JAPLSZ010000203.1 GCA_026398385.1 Kiritimatiellota bacterium
CGCTGGCCAGCAGGTTCGCCCCGCGCAGCAGCAGCGCGTAGACCGCGTCGGCCGTGGCCTTGGTGGTCCGCCAGTTCTGCGTCTGCTTCTGCTTGAGCAGCCAGACCTTGCAGTCCTCGACCGCGGCGTCGTCCTTCATCACCTCGGCGAAGGCCTCAACCATCAGCGCCTGGGTCTCGATCGGGGCGCGATACCACCACCAGCTCAGCTCGAGGTCGCGCCAGAACAGGCCCAGTTCCTCGCTGCTGACGCTGCGTTCCTTGATGGACTTCATGATCGCCACGGCGCTGGGCGCATCGCCGAACCGCTGGAAGGCGATGGCGAGATGGGCCTGCGACTGGCGGCAGTTCAGGGCGAGCCAGTAGGTGCGGCCCTGGCCGAGCCAGTAGTCCACCGCCTCGCGCGGCGCGCCCTTGAGCGGCCGGTCTTCGAGGAAGAAGCTGCGGCCGTAGAGATACAGCGCGATGGTCGAGCTCAGGTGGTTCTTGTCCTTGTCGCCATGCTTGAGGATCTCGCGGTACTGCGCGTCCACCCAGCGATCAAGCGCGTCGAGCGCCTTGACGGCGGGCGCGACGTCCAGGTGCACGCCCAGGTGGCGCAGGCGGCCGAAGCCGGTGACGATGTAGAGGGAGATGTACTCGCAGGGCCGGCCGCCGGGGAACCACGGCCAGAGCCCCTCGTTCAACTGCATCTCCGCCAGCTTGCGCAGGGTGCGTTCGGTTTCCTCGTTGAGCCGGTTCGCGTCGAACAGGATGCCGACGTCGCGCCGGGCCTGGCTTTCCTTCTGGGCCTGCCGCAGCCACGGCGTTTCCTCGAGCATCACGGACTTGAGGTCCTGGTTCTTCTCCAGCGGGCTGTCGAGCGCCGGCGTGTTCTTCCAGAGGTCGAAGATGCGCCGGATCTTCGGGTCGCTCTGGGCGATGTGCCGGGCGAGCGCGTTGGCGTAGAGGCGGTTGAAGACCTGCTCGCTGCACTCGTGGGGGAATTCCATCAGGTACGGCAGCGCCATCACCGCGTACCACGCCGGCTGCGAGACCATCTGCACGGTCAGGTTCTCGCTCCGCAGGGTGTCCGAGGCGCCGGAGGCGAGCAGCTTGGCGAACTCGAATTTCTTGGTCTGGGCCCCGCGGATCGGCAGCGGCAGCGACTCCTGCACCAGGATGCGGCGGCTGAGCACCGGCAGGAACCCTTCTTCGCCGTCGCTGAACTTGGCCGTCGCGCCGACGGCCTTGTAGGTCAAAAAGTCGCAGCCGTCGGGCACGCTGATCCGCCAGGCATAGCTGCGCGCTTCCTTGCCGGGCACGTCGAAGGACTGTTCCGAATCAAACCGTCCGCCTGCTGGCTTTCCCTGTTTGTCGACGAGTTCTGTGATTCGAGTGGTGTTTCCTAGCGCTTCATCCATTGGTTTCAGCGTCCGCGCATCGGCGAACGTGAGCTTCACCTTGCCCGTCTGGCGGGTCGCCGTCGTGTTGCTGACTTTGACGGTGAACTCGAGCGTGTCGCCTTCGCGGACGAACCGCGGCGGGTTCGGCTCGACCATCACGTCCTTGCTGGTGACCGTCTTGCCGGTGAGGTAGCCGCCGCGCAATTGCGCGTCGTGCGCGAAGCCGAGGAACTTCCACTCCGTCAACGCCTCCGGCGTCGTGAACTCCATCCGCACCACGCCGGCCTGGTCGCTGAGCAGGTGCGGGAAGAAGAACGCGGTTTCGTTGAGGTTCTTGCGCGCCGCCACCTTGTCCAGGTCGGGTTTGGGCGCGGCCGCCTTCGCTTCTCCCAGAGCTTCGCCTTCGCCACCCGCGGCTTCGTCGAGCCTTCGGCCCATCTCTTTGTCTTCACCCTTTGCGAGGGAAGCTTTTGCCGCCATCGCCGGCATCGGTGCGGCAGCGAGCATGGTCGGTGCATTCATCTCCATCGCCGAATCGGAAACCGCCGCCATCCGCAACATTTGACCCTTCACCATGCCGCCCCGTCCGCCGCCGAAATACCCATAGCCCCAGAGGTTGGCGATGACGTCCGGCGGGAACGTTCGATAGCGCAGATCCACCCCGCGCGAGTTGCTGCTCCAGCCGCCCTGCAAGTGCTGGAACGTTTGCTGACTGTTCTCGAACTGGGCGTTGACCCGGTCCACTTCATGACGGAAGACGTCGAAGCCGCGCACCCAGTCGTGCGGCTGGTACTGGTCCAGCGACGCGTCGTAGAGCCCCGCCACCAGCTCGGCCACCGCGCGCAGCGGAGCCGCGTCCTTGCCGGCGACGCCGCTCTTCGCGCTGATCACCGCGGTCCAGGTCTCCTTCCGGCCGGGTTCGAGCTTGGAGGTAAAATGCTCCCAGGCGAGGGTGAGCTCCTTGTTCGACCACGGCACCTGCACGATGCGCTCGTTGAGGTAGGCCCGGTTTTCGCGGACGTAGGTGGCGCGGACGGTGAAACCGCCGCGGAATTCCTCGGTCACGGCCTGCTCGATCAGCTCCTGCGTACGCCCGGCGCCGGTCCAGTAGCCGCGCAGCAGCTTGCCCCGATGCTCGATCTCGATGAACGCGCGGCCCCGGTCCTAGCCGGTGCCCCAGAGCGCGGTGCACGGCGCGCCGGGCTCGACTTCCCAGGCGGGGCCGGCAAACAGGTTCGGCACCTTGACGTCGAACTTCCGCGCCGCGGGATCCACCACCAGCCATTGCCGGCGCGCCGTGACCGGCTGGCCGAACCGGTCCTGCGTGGCGAGCATGGCGCGGTAGATGCCCGGCGGCAGTTCGCACGCGACCTTGACCTCGCCGTTCGTGCCGGTCTGGAACGGCATCTTGCTGACGACCTCGCCCAATTCCCAGGTGTTGGGATCGGCGGGATCGGGCTTCGGCTCCGGCCGCTTCCGCCCGCCATACCAATGATGCCGCGCATCGGCCAGGGCGGGCCGGGCGACCCGGTCCGGCTGCAGGAGGCGGTGGATGCTGACGGTACCCTTGACGGCCTGCGGCTCGCCGTCGAGCGTTTTGATCTCGACGGTCAGCTCCACCGGCTTGGCCGGCGTCTGCCATTCGTTGACCTGCACCGCGGCCTGCAGGGCGGCGTAACCGATGCGGATCTGCCGCTCGCCGGTGCGCGTCTCGCCGGTGCTGTCGGTTACATCGGCATGGACATGGTAGATGAAGATCGGCTCGTCCTTTGGGGAGATGGAGACATCCGGCCGGGCGGTGAACCGGATGGGGAACGTGCCGTCGGCGGCGGTGGCCGTGACGCCGTGGGCGATGGCCTGGCTGGAGGGCGGCCGGGACCACCAGCCCCACCAGCACCAGTACGGGAACTGCACCTCGCGCTCGACGCGCCATTTGACCTGAGCGCCACCGATGGCGGCGCCGGTATAGGCCAGGGCCTTGCCGGTGAGCCGCACTTCCGCGTTCAGCCTGGCGGCTTCCGGCGGAGTGGGGATTTCGACACGGAACTTCGGGCGCTTGTACTCCTCGACGCTGAAATAGGTGCAACTCGGCCGGTCGAGCACCCGGATGCGCATCTGGCCCATGACCCGGTCCCGCGGCGCGGTGAAGGTGCCGCTGAACGAGCCGTAATCGTTGCAGACGTGCGTCGCGCGAGCGATCTCCTTGTCGTTCGGGTCGCAGAACTGCACCGTGAGCTTCTCGCCCGCCAGCGCCGAGTAATTATTGTTGGGCTGGTCGAAACGGAGGGCGATGCCCTTGTAGTTGATCGCCTGGCCCGGCCGGTAGAGCGCCCGGTCGGTGAAGAAGACCGTCCTGGTGTCGCTCGTTTCGGCCTGGCTGTCGCCGGACCACAGCTCGTTCAGCGTCGAGAACGCCTGGTCGCCAGCCGTGACGGTGTACAAAGCCGAGCGCCGGTTAACCTGCGCGAAGCGGAAGAGTCCATTTTCGTCCGTGGCCAGGGTTTCGACCGGTTTGAACCAGCCTTCGCGGTCGCGGGTCCAGGCCCGCACGCTGGCGCCGGCGACCGGCGCGCCGCTGCGCGCCCGCAGCACGAAGCCTTCCGTGGCGTTTTCGTAGGGGCGCTGGCGCATCACCAGCGCGAGGTCGCTGACCCAGACGGGGGTATAGCTGACCACATTTTGCGCGCTGCCGAAGGCCGGATCGTGGCTGGCGAGGATGAAATAGAAGCCGGGCTTGAGGCCCTGGGGCGCCGGCAGGGTTTCGGTGCGCTCGTGGTAATCGGGCGTGGCCGGCAACGGGGCGTTCCAGGCGAGCACCGGCTCGCGGGCGAGGATCTGCTTGCGCATCTTTTCGTCCAGGTTGAAGCCGCCCCAGCGTTGGGCGCGCAGGAAGGCGTCGAAGACGCGGGCGATGTTGGGGGCCTTGCCGCTGGCGTAGGCGGCGGTGACGCGGGGGCGGAGCTTGGCGCCAGCGGCGACGCCGGGGAAGAGGACGGTGGCGTCGTCGGTAGC
>JAPLSZ010000056.1 GCA_026398385.1 Kiritimatiellota bacterium
GGTCGGGCGCTTCCTCGGCGTGATCCAGCACGCCTTCGACGAGCAGGACCAACGCGTGGTGGAAATCAATCTGGTCTTCGAACTCCGCCTGCGCGCTCTGCGACTGGCGCAACCACCGGCCTCCTGCGAAAAGAAACTGGAGTTCGTCTGGCGCCCGCTGCGCGCGCTGGCCCGTTCCGGTCTCGAACCGCGGCTGCTGGCCCAACTGCTGCCCGCCTGGCGCCGGCACGACACCCGCCGCAGCCGCTGGGCCAGCACGTTCTAAGAAAAAGCGATGGATACACCGTTACAACTGGTGGACACGCATGTCCATTTCGACGCTTACCGCGAAACAGGGGAGCTCGCGGCGGTTCTGGAGCGGGCCGCGGCGGCGGGCGTCCAGCGGATGATCGCCATGGGCGGCGCGGAAGACGGCAACGCCTTCGCCCTCGAACTGGCTGCCGCGCATCCCGAACGCATCCGGGCGGCCGTGGGCTTCGACCGCCACCTGGCCGGCCAGGCCCCGGACTTCGCGCGGCTCGCGGAACAGGCCGCGCGGCCGGGCGTGGCGGCGATCGGCGAATGCGGGCTGGACTACCACTACAGCCCGGAGACCGCCGCCGCACAGCGGGCGCTCTTCGCCCGGATGCTCGCGCTGGCGCGTGACCGGCGGCTGCCGGTGGTCGTGCACAGCCGCGAGGCGGAAGACGACACCCTGGCGCTGCTCAAGGAACATGCGGCCGCCTGGGCCGGCGACCCGGCTCGGCTCGGCGTGCTGCACTGTTTCACCGGCGGCGCGGACTTCGCGCGCCGCGTGCTGGCGAGCGGTCTGTGGGTGAGCTTCAGCGGCATCCTGACCTTTCGCAACGCGGACGCCATCCGCGCCGCGGCGCGGATAGTTCCGGCGGATCGGCTGCTGGTGGAGACCGACGCGCCCTATCTGGCGCCCGAGCCGCACCGCGGTCATAAGAATGAACCAGCCTTGGTCGCTGACGTGGCCCGCGCTCTGGCCGCTACGCGGGGCGAGCCGGTCGAACGGGTGGCGGAACAAACCGCGCGAAATGCGGCCCATCTGTTCGGCTGGCCGACCTAACATTAAAAGCTCCAGCCGGATAGTCTATTGTGAGGTCGTTATAATAGCCGCTGTGTGAATTTTTAGATGCGTTTGTCCGACTTTTGCCCCTTTGCAAGCGCACGTTTATGCGCTATGAATGGTCCATCGTCAGGACCGCTTAGCAAGGAGCGCCCATGCAGAGAAAGAAAAAGCAGTATGCCGTCGGGGTGGATTTCGGCGGCACGTTCGTCAAGATGGCGCTGGTCAACGACCGGGGCCAGATCTTGGTACGCGAGCAATTCGCAACCCATCAGGCGGCGACGCAACTGGCTTGGACCGAGGCCGTCGCCGAAGCCGTCGAGCGGATGCTGGCGCAACGCGGGCTGCGCCCGTCGGCGCTGGCCGGGGTCGGCGTGGGCGTGCCGGGCTTCGTGGACTTTGACCGCGGCTTCATTTACAACCTGACCAACGTGCCCGGCTGGACGGCGGTGCCGCTGGCGGCCAAATTGAAGCGGCGCTTGGGCCTGCCGGCTTTTGTGGACAACGACGCGAACCTGATGGCCTTGGGCGAGGTCGCCTTCGGCGGCGGGAAGAATCTGCAACACGCGGTGTTTCTCACGCTCGGCACGGGCGTCGGCGGCGGCCTCGTCCTGGACGGCCGGTTATACCGCGGCGCGTTCTCCATGGCGGGCGAATTGGGACACATCTCGATCGAACGCAACGGCGTCGTTTCGCCGCAGGGCCGCGGCGGGCTGGAGCAGTACATCGGCAACCGGCGGATCGTGGACTACACCCTCGCGCTGCTCGCAGCCGGCCGCACCACCACGCTGCTCCAGCTCTGCGATGGCGACCGCGGACAGATCACGCCGGAGCTAATTGCGCGCGCGGCCAAACAGGGCGACAAGCTTTCGCTGGAGATTTTCGACTACATCGCCGACTGCCTCGCCACGGCGCTGGCCTCGGTGACCTACCTGCTGCAGCCGGAGGCGTTCATCATCGGCGGCGGCGTAGCGCAGAGCGGCGCGATCTTGTTCGTCCCCTTGCGGCGGCATCTGCGCGAGCGGCTGAGCCCGTATTTTGCCCGCCTGATCAAGGTGCTGCCGGCCAAGCTGGGCAACGACGCCGGCGCGGTCGGCGGCGCGGCGCTGGCGCTGCAGGCCGCACCGTGAGCGCCGATGCCTTTGCCCGCACAACGTAAAATCGGTCTGGCCCTCGGCGGCGGCGCGGCGCGCGGCTGGGCGCACATCGGCGTGCTGGAGGCGATGGATCAGTTGCGCGTGCCCGTCCATGCCGTGGCCGGCACGAGCATGGGCGCGCTGGTGGGCGGCTTTTTTGCCGCCGGCCGGCTGCCCGCGCTGACGGCGTTGGCGCTGCAACTGGACTGGAAACAGGCTCTGCATTTCTTCCTGGAGCCCGCGTGGCCCCGCGCCGGCCTGGTGGATGGAAAGAAGATTGTAAACTTCGTCCGCAAGCATGTGGCGATCACCGCGATCGAAGCGCTGGACCTGCCGTTCAGCGCGGTGGCCACGGACCTTCTCACCGGCCGGGAAGTCGTCCTGGCGCGGGGCGACCTGATCGAGGCCATCCGCGCCAGCATCGCCATCCCCGGCATGTTCACGCCAGTGCCGTGCGCGGACGCCCTGCTGGCGGACGGCGGACTGGTCAACCCCCTGCCGATCAGCGTGGTGCGGGCCATGGGCATGGACGCGGTGATCGCCGTGGACCTCAATCTCCACCCGCTCGCCGGCGAGCGCGGCCCAGCGGCCCCCCCGGCTGTCGCGCAGCCGGAGACCTTGCGCTGGCAGCCGTCCGGGCACTGGGCTCCGCCCACCTTGGTGCAGAAGGTCATCGCGCAACTGGCCCGGCTGGATCAGAAACGGCGGGCCGCGGTGCGGCAATGGACGAACTACCGCCGGCAGCCGACAATCTTCGACATCATCGGCCATTCCATCCGCATCATGGAAGCCCAGATCACGGAAATGCGGCTGCAGTTGGAGCCGCCGGACATCCTCATCCGGCCGGATCTCGGCCAAATCGGTTTCATGGAATTCCATCGCGCCACCGCGGCGATGCAGGCCGGTTACGACGCGGCCATGGCGCAACGCGACGCGTTGCTCAAACTGGCCGGAGGCTGAAAGCCATCACGACGCAAGCATGACCTGTGCAGAAGCCTTATACGGAGACGCAAAGTTTGCGGGGGAAGAATTGTCGTCTTCTTGCGTGGGCGGGGCTTCCAGCCCCGCGTGTTGGTTTGTGTCGCTTGCGCGGGGCTGGAAGCCCCGCCCACGAGAAACCTCAAGCAAGTGCGGTATGATACAGCGTTGCTGACTCAATAAAGCCCCCAGGGTATTGGCACTGCCATGCCGTCTCAGGCATGGCAAATTCTCCTTTCTTCCCGGACTCATCCGAGCCGCGTGGCAATGCTCTTATGTAGGTTCCAGCAACCTCGCGCGGATCGCGGCGGCAGACAGCCCCTGCACCAGCACCCGTTTGCTGCGTCCGGTCAGGCCCGACAAAAGATGGACCTGACGGGCCGGGAGGTCCAAGCGGTCCGCCAGGAACCGCATCAGGGCTGCATTCGCCTGGCCCTCCACCGGCGGCGCCGTAAGCCGGATTTTCAGCGCGTCGCCGAGCACGCCTTGCACGGCGTCGCGCGCGGCGCGCGGCACGATGCGCAGCGACAGCGCCACGCCCTGCGGAGTCTCCTGCAGCCAAGCCATGTCGCCATCCTTAAGGCTTGAGCCGCGCCGGTCAAGCTGGGAATATGCCGGCCATTGTGACCACGTCGAATCCATGGGCGCGCATCCCGCCGGTCGGGCTGCTGTTGGGCCTGTTGCTCGGCCTGCCGCTGCTGGGCGTCTGGCTGGCCGGCCAGCCGCTGGCGGACTATCTCGAATTCCCGCCGTTGACCCGGCACGTGGAGCATGCCGATTTTTCCTGGCCGGTGTTCATCCTGCTCGCCGCGCTGCTGCTGGCGGTCGCCCTGCCCTTCGATGACCGCGTCATGCGCCGCCGCAAGCAACTGCCGCGCACGCCGCCGGCGCGCGCCTTCCCGTGGTGGGGCTGGCTGGGCCTGGCGCTGGGCCTCGCGGCGTGGGTGCTGGCGTGGACGCGCTGGGCCTGGGTCCAGCCGTGGCAGCGGCACACGTTCACCCCCCTCTGGCTGAGCTACATCCTCGTCGTCAACGCGCTGGCCTGGCGCCGCACCGGCCGCTGCATGATCCGCGACCGGCCGCGGTTCTTCCTGCTGCTCTTTCCGGTCAGCGCGGCGTTCTGGTGGTTCTTTGAATTCCTCAACCGCTTCGTCCAGAACTGGTATTACACCGGCATCAGCGCCATGACGCCGCTGCAGTACTTCTTTTTTGCCACCCTGCCCTTCGCCACCGTGCTGCCCGCCGTGCTCGGCACCTGCGAATGGCTCACCGCGCACCCCGCCAGCACCGCCGGCCTCGGCCGTTTTGTGGTTGTGCGTTCGCCGCGGCGCGCGCGCCTGGTGGCGCTCGCGATGCTCATCCTCGCCGGCGCGGGACTGCTCGGCATCGGCGTCCGGCCCGACATCATGTTCCCCCTGCTCTGGCTCGCACCGCTGATCCTGCTCACCGCCCTCCGCACACTGCAGGGCCGCCCGACGATCTTCGCGGACCTGGCGCGCGGCGACTGGCGCCGCCTGTATGCCCTGGCCATGGCCGGCCTGCTCTGCGGCTTCTTCTGGGAGATGTGGAACTACGGCAGCCTCGCCCGCTGGATCTACGATGTCCCCTACGTCGGCCGTTTCAAGCTGTTCGAGATGCCCGTCCTGGGCTACGCCGGTTATCTCCCCTTCGGCTGGGAATGCGCCGTCGTCGGAGACGGTTTGGCGGAATGGCTGGACGAACGCAACCCGGCGACGGAGCCCTCATGAAGACACCCGCGGCGCGCCCTGCTGTCAAGGTTGGTCTTTCTCAAGCCGGCGCCGTCGCCACCGCGCTGCTGCTGGCGACCCTGGTCTGGCTGCCGCTGCTCCATCTGCTGTTCCGGCCGCAGCTCGACCAGTTCTACGCCGAGCGCGGTCTACCGTCCAAGGCCCGGGCCATCGCCGCGCACCAGCTCGCGCTGTGCAGCAACACGGCCGCGCGCGCCGGTGAAATCGCCACCATGCGCCGGAGCAACGCGGAATGGGATTTCATGGGCCGCACTTATCTGGTGCTCGCCCTGGCCAACATGGGCCTGCGTCAGCCGGAAGATAAAAAAGCATATCTACTCATCATGGACCAGCTGATCGAGGAAACCATCCGGCTGGAGCAAAGCCATGGGGTATACTACTTCCTGATGGATTATGCCAAAGCGGGCATTTTCCGGGCCCAACCTCAGCGCAGCCTGTTCCAGGACGGCGAGATCGCCGTCATGCTGGCCGCGCGACGGTTGCTGGAGGAAAAACCATCCTACCAACCCCTGCTCACCCGGCGCGTCGCCACGCTGGTCGCCCAAATGCGGCAGAGCCCCGTGCTCTGCGGCGAAAGTTATCCCGACGAATGCTGGATGTTCTGCAATGTGCTGGCGCTGGACGCCCTGCGCATGGCCGATGCGCTGGACGGCACGGACCATGCGCCGCTGCTGCGCGACTGGGTGGCCCTCGCGCGGCGCAAGCTGGTGGATCCGACCACCGGCCTGCTGGTCGCCAGTTTCACCTTCGAGGGCCAACCGACGCAAGGTCCGGAGGGATCCTCGATATGGATGGTCGCGCACGGGTTGCAAATCGTGGATCCCGCCTTTGCGGCCGATCAATACCAACGAAGCAAAAGGGATCTGGCCCGCCGGGTGCTGGGGTTCGGCTATGCCCGCGAATGGCCGGTCTCCTGGCGCGGTCAGCCGGACGTGGATTCCGGTCCGGTCATCCCGCTGCTGGACATCAGCGCGGGCTCCAGCGGGCTGGCGCTGGTGGGCGCCAGCGCGTTTCGCGATCGCGATTATCTTTCCGCCCTGCTGACCTCGCTGACCTACGGTGGCTTTCCGATATTGCGCCACGGGCAGTTGCGCTATGCCGCGGGCAACCAGGTCGGCGATGCGGTGCTGTTGTACGCCATGGTGCTCGGGCCCCTGTGGGCGGAGGTCGAGAAGCGGGGGGCCCGCCAGCCATGAACATCTGCGCTTCACCTTTTCGAAACCTGTCGCCCGCGCGCGGCCTGCTGCTGCGCGCCGCCCTGCTGGCCGTGTTCTTCGGACTCTGCGAGGCGGCGGGCCTGCGGGACTACACCGCCTTTCTCAGCGGGACCCAGCCGGGTGCGCACTTGCCCGCGGTAACCGCCGTACTGGGCGTCATCTACCTCGTGGCTTATTTCGGCGCCACGCTGCTGTCCCCCATTCTCTTGTTGGCCGCCGGCTTCCTGGGCTTGGGACGATTCCTCCGCCACCGCTTCCGCATGCAAAGGAGCCGCCCGTGAATTTCTTCATCGTCCAGGCCTGGGAACAGCCGTTCTTCTTCTTCGCCTGGGTCGGCATCGTCACGTTTTCCATCTGTGTCCACGAATTCGCGCACGCCTGGATGGCCCTGCGCTGCGGCGACGACACCGCCGCGCGGGCCGGGCATCTCTCGCTCAATCCGTTCCGGCAGATGGGCCCCAGTTCCCTGATCGCGCTGCTGGTGGTGGGCATCGCGTGGGGCGCGGTGCCGGTCA
>JAPLSZ010000227.1 GCA_026398385.1 Kiritimatiellota bacterium
CGCTGGACGCGCCCATCGGGGAGGAGGGCGGGGCCGAATACGGCGATATCATCGGTGACGAGAATGCCCCCACCCCTTTTACGGAGATCAACGACTCCCAACTGCGCGCCGAGGTGGAACGCCTCATGGGCCGCCTCGATGCCCGCGCTCGCGACATTCTCAAGTACCGCTTCGGGCTCCAGGGCGTGGCGGAAGAAACGCTCGACGTGGTGGGCCACCGCTTCCACATCACCCGCGAGCGCGTCCGCCAGATCCAGAACGCCGCCGTGGCCAAGCTGCATGACCTGCTGGAGCAGGACCTGCCGCCCGATCCCGTGCCGCGGCCGGTGGCCCCGGCCCCGATCAAACGAGGAGTAAAACATGCTGCTCGACGACCTCCGAAACGCCATCCGCGACGTGCCCGACTTCCCCAAGCCCGGCATCCTGTTCAAAGACATCACGCCGGTGCTCGCCGATCCCCGGCTGCTGCGCGCCGCCGTTGACCTCCTAGCCAGCCGGCATGCCGGCAGCCGCATCGCCAAGGTGGCCGTGGTCGAATCCCGCGGTTTCACCTTCGGCGCCGGCGTGGCGCTCCAGCTCAACGCCGGGCTGGCGCTTGTTCGCAAACCCGGCAAACTGCCCCACCACACCATCCAGGCCAGTTACGATCTGGAATACGGCAGCGCCACGCTCCATCTGCATACCGACGCCATCCAGCCGGGTGAGCGGGTGCTGATCGTGGACGATCTGCTGGCCACCGGCGGCACAGCCGCCGCCACTGCCGGCCTGATCGAAAAGCTCGGCGGCCGGATCGTCGAAATCGAATTCCTCATCGAACTGGCCTTCCTGCACGGCCGCGACAAGCTCAAGGGCTACCCCATCTTTGCCCCGATCGTCTTCTGACCTTTTCTGGCTTTCAGCTTCTCCATGAGCGCCCTGGCACGTTCGAGCGCGGCGCGCTCTCCATCATTGTCTGGCTCGGACCAGGGCTGGGTCACACGCCAAGTAATCCGGCCGTCCAACGGCGGCCCGGAGAACGGGCCGGGATCCCACAACGAGTAAGCTCTGAACGGCGCCGGTTGTTCCTGATAGCAGGCTCGCACCGCTTGACGGATCTGCTCATCAGGCTCGAACTGCAGGTCAATGAGTGTCACCTGTTGCAGGGTGCGCAGGATAAAGTCTGCGGGAATGTTGTGGAGCACCGCATGAAGGGCCTCGGTCCCCACAATGCGTTTCCGATCATCCACCCCGTTGGCGAAGAGCGCCTTGAGCGCTGCCCCGGTATGATGCCCGGCGGATTCCGGGCCGCCCAGGATGAGATACCGGATATTCGGATTGCCCACGATGTTGCAGATCATCTTCTCAAAGCCGATGTTGGGTGTCTGCACGGTGCCGGCCAGGGCCGCCCCGCTTTCCGCTCCCGCCCGCACGAGTTCCTCCAGACCGCGGGGGATCTTGTCCTCGTCGGTATTGAGCACGATAGCCACAGCCACCGGGGAGGCATCGTTGCCCCGGATGTAGCGGCCCTTCTCGGCTGGATAGTTAGGATGCGGTGTGGCCTTGAGCAAAGAACTTCCTCCGGAAATAAAGCGACACGTTCACGAGCCCGATCAGCGCCGGCACCTCCACCAGCGGGCCGATCACCGCCGCGAAGGCCGCCCCGTGGTTGATTCCAAAGACGCCGACGGCGACGGCAATCGCCAGCTCAAAGTTGTTGCTCGCCGCCGTGAAGGAGAGCGTCGCGGACTTGGCGTAGTTGGCGCCCGCCTTGGCGCTCATCCAGAAGCTGACTAAAAACATCACCACGAAATAGATCAAGAGCGGAATGGCAATCAGTACCACGTCGCCGGGCTTGGCGATGATCTTCTGGCCCTGCATGGAGAACATCACCACGATGGTAAAGAGCAGGGCGATCAGTGTGAGCGGCGAAAGGCGCGGGATGAATTTCCCGTGATTCCAGAGCTTGCCCTTCGCCTGCACCAGGATAAGCCGGGTCAGCAGCCCGGCGATGAACGGAATCCCCAGGTAGATGAATACGCTGGTCGCAATCTGTTGGATCGTCACATTCACCACCACGCCGGTCAGCCCGAGCCAGGGCGGAAGCTTAGTGATGAACAGCCAGGCGTACACGCTGTAGAAGAAGACCTGGAAGATCGAGTTGAACGCCACCAGCCCCGCGCAGTACTCCGTATCCCCCTTCGCCAAATCGTTCCACACAATCACCATGGCGATGCACCGCGCCAGCCCGATCATGATCAGTCCGATCATGAACTCCGGCTGCCCGCGCAGAAAGACGATGGCCAGCGCCGTCATGAGGATGGGGCCCACCACCCAATTCTGCACAAGACTCAACCCCAGCACCTTCCAGTCCCGGAAAACATCCCCCAACTCCTCATACTTCACCTTGGCCAAAGGCGGATACATCATCAGGATCAATCCGACGGCAATCGGGATACTGGTCTGCGTCCCTTCCAGCCGCAGCGCGCCGATCCAGTTTCCGAAAGCGGGCACAACCCACCCCAGCAACACGCCAGCCCCCATCGCCAGAAATATCCAGAGCGTCAGGAACCGATCCAGGAACGACAGCCGTTTGGTAATCCCCTCACTCATGTTTCTGCCTCCTCAGCGGGGTTTGCACGAACCGCGACAAAGCGTCCGGCAAGGTTTCCACCAACGCCCGGATCTCGTCCCGCACGCGCCGGTAATGCCCCAGGGCTTCTTCTTCAGATTTCGCGCCCCGCGCCAGCGCAGGCGGATCGTCGAAACCGACATGGAGCACCCGGGCCTTGCCGCTCAGCCACATGGGGCACGTTTCGTTCGCGTGACCGCACACGGTGACGACGTAATCGAACGGCACGTCCTTGACCGTTTCGACGGTCTTGGACTGCTGCCCGCTGATATCCACGCCGGCCTCGGCCATGACCTTGACCGCCAGCGGCTTGAGGCCGTGCCTTTCAATACCGGCGGAATACGCCTCGATCGCGTCACCTTTCAACTTCCGGGCCCAGCCCTCCGCCATCTGGCTGCGGCAGGAATTGCCGGTGCACAGAAAGAGCACTTTCCATTTCCGCGTCATGTCATCTCCTCCAGGATCTCGACGGCTTCCCGCACCGGCTTCGTCATTCGGTCCGCCGGCCGAAGGGTCCGGTTCTGCCATGGTGGGCGCGCTGCAGCAGCAGGGCTGTTTTTCGCCGCAACAGGCGGTGCTGCGGCCCAGCGCCGCGTTGAGAATACCGCTGGCGCACCCCACGCCGTTTTTCACATAGAGTGCCTGCGCCGGACAATTGCGGGCGCACGCGCCGCATTCCAGGCAGGCGTCGCGCGCGGCGATCCGGCACCGATCCGCCTCCAGCACAAAGACGTTCTGCGGACAGACTTCCAGACAGATGCCACAGCCGATGCAGGCATCGCGATCGAGCCGCAGGCTGACCACATTTTTAAGATATTCCATGCTCATCTCCGTCAGATAAAACGCGCCAGACCCCACAACAGGAGGCCCGCGCCGGATGTTGCGATCTGCAGTGGAATAGCCCACGCGATCTCCCGGCGCACGCCGGAGGCCGAGGTATAGGGTGTGCAGCCGGTGAACATCAGCCCCAGATACGAACAGGCCGCCACGCAAAGCAGCGCCACCGCCAGCCCTTCCACCCGGCCATAGCCGCCGCACCACCACAGCGCCAGTCCGGTCAGCAGGCCGGTGGTCCCGCCCTTGACCGCGAACGCGCGGCCCGGCAGCCAGGGCAGAAGCGCAGGTGTCATGACGACGCCAGCCAGCAAGCCGCTCCAGACGGCGACCGCGATTCCCCGCCAGGGCGCTGTTGTCACGTGGTAGCCGTGCCGGCTCCATCCGGCCGCCAGAATAAACAGCAGCATGATGAGCAGCGCCGGCGCGCAGCGCTGCACCAGTTCCACCGGTACGACCGCCAGCCGGTCCCGCAGCGTGAATGTCACCCGCCGCATCGCCGGCGTGGCGCGCCGGCCGGCGCGCAGAAAAGCCGGCAGCTCGCTGGCGCGCACCGGGCCATAGACCACCCGGAAGCCCGTGCGGCGCGTAACTTCGTGGGCGGCGACGCCCGGCGCCCCCAGTTGCGGCAGGATGAGCGTGGATTGACCCAGCGCGCGCGCCACATTGGTAACCGACAGGCGGTGGATCAATTCCTCCGTCCCGAAGGTGCCCTTGCCCGCCGCGCACCAGACATTGATGCCCTTGGTATCCAGGACCAGGATCCAGGCCTTCAGCCCGTGCAGCGCCCGACGCAGCAGGTCGAACGAGAGTTTATAGTTGGCCGTTGCCACCAGGATCGCATCCTGGTCGGGCTGGCCGACCGCATATAGTCCCGGCGCCACGGCGTAATGCATCCGGCCAATGTTCCAGCGGGCTTTCATCGCGCCCAGATGCTCGCGCCAGGTCCAGCGTGTGGTCACGCCGGGCACGAGCCCCGCCGGTGTTTCCACGTGCCCCGCCACCCAGTGACAGTGGCCGGCTGCGGAAGCAGCCGCCCCTGGCGGATCGACTTGCTTGCCGCAACAGGCATCGGCGCCCTGGCTCCTGAAGATGTTTGCCATGGCCAACCTACTGGATCAGAATTTCCGGCTGGATCACGACCTCGGACTTGAAGGACTGGTTGATGGTGGAATATTTTAAGGCCATGTCCAGGGCCCGCTGGACAACTTCCGGCGTGCTGCCCTTGACCACCAGCTTGGGGCGAAGCACCACTTTCTTGAACCAAGAGGTCCGGTCCAGAAATTCCTCCACTTCCCCCGCGGCCTCGCAATGCAACGAAACCAGGTTTAATTTGAAACGCTCGGCGGCCCAGACCACCATCATGAAGTAGCAGGTGTTGGCGGCTGCGACGAAGGCATCTTCGGGGGTCAACACGCCGGCCTGGCCGTGCAGCGCGGGCGGGGCGGAGAATTCCAGCTCCACGCCGTTCTGGCACCAGGTGTAGCCCAGATGCCCGCCGCGCCACTCCACTTTATTCTTATAGCTCGTCATAATGTTTCCCTTGGTCTTGCGTCTGGATCAGCGTTTCATCCACCGCGTGGGCGATTTCATCGGCCACCGCCTGCACGGCTTCTTCTTCTTCAACGCCAAAACCGCGTAAGCGCGTGGGCCTGGGGATGCCGTGCTTTTCCAGGATGGCGGGAATGAGCAGCGCTTGAACGGGCTTGCCCGAAAACATTTCCGTCGCCTTGGCCGCGCAGCGTTTCTCGCAACCGTCCACGGTGATGGTGGGATGCCGGGCGGCAAACCCGCGTTCCTCCGCACCCCCGGCGATGAATAAGGGCAGGCAGATGGCCACCGTCTGACCAGGCCGGAGCTTATCCAGCACCCGGCGGCACGCCAGCCGGCAGACCGTCCCCGCGGGCAGGGCCTCGCCGCTGCACGGCACAATCCCCACTTTGGCAACGGGCAGGCCCATCACGTCTGCTCCCCGGCTGCCAGCCGATCCACCGTCGCAGCCAATTCGTCCGCGGCCACGCGCGCCAGCTTCAGGCCAGCTTCATTCAACTGCGCGATCCCTTCGGGTTTGAGTTCCTTGTGCGCTGTGTAAAACTGGATGGTTTCCAAGGGCTGATCCACTTTCTTCCCCAGCGCTTCCACGCTTTTCCGGGCGCACGCCTTGGGGCAGCCATCCAGGGTGATCACCGGGTGTTCCATGACTAGGCGTTTGGCCTCCGGATCGTTGATGACCAGCAGCGGCAGACAGGTTGTCGTGGCGACGCCGGGCCGGACGCGCTCCACCAATTCATACGCCGTTTCCCGGGCCAGCGCGCCCCAGGTCTTGCCGATGCCACTGCAGGCCAGTACCATCACTTGTTTTGCGGCTGCCTCATCCATATAAATTCTTCGCCTCCTGCACGATTTTTTCTTTCAAGAGCTCAAAGTAGGCCGCGGCGGACAACAACGCGCCGGCATCGCCTTCCGGGTCGGCCAGTTCGATCCGATAGATCCAGCCGGCGCCGTGGGGCTCGTCGTTGATCAGAAACGGACGATCCCGGAGCGCCGGATTGACCTCCACCACCTTGCCGGTGACGGGTGCAATCAGGTCAATCGTCGCCTTGATGGTCTCCATGTCACCCATAGTTTGGCCTTGCTTGAGTTCCGTACCCGGCGCCACCGTGGTGAGGATGGTGACATCGCCTTTGGATTTCTGCTGAAAATCCGTCATGCCGACCGTAGCCACCCGGCCTTTGATCGCGGCCCAGAATTCATCCTTCGTATAGCGGCAGTCCGTCTTTACCCGGAAAATGAACTTGTCGTAGGTTGCTTCCAGATATTCTTCCATAATCCTATCCTTTCAGTTTCCTTCGCGCCGCATCATGGCGCCGTCCAGATCAGGTATAAGCCGCCCAGGATCACCAGCACCCCGCACACCTTCTTGAGGATCACCGCCCCCTTGGACCGCTCGTTCCAGTCCAGATAGTGCTGCACCACTTCCGTGAACGTGCCCGCCAAGACGATGACCGCGCAATGGCCTACGCCGTAGAACAGCAGCAGGAGGATTCCATACGTCAGATTCGTCGCTGCCAGCCGGAACGTCACGGCCAGCATGGGCGCCATGTACGCGAACGTGCAGGGACCAAGGGCGATGCCGAACACAAGTCCGAGGATGAACGCGGCCAACATGCCCTTGCGCTTCATGCCGGGCTGGGCCGCCCCCGGCATGGGCAGCCGTAGGGCTTCAAGCAGGTACAGCCCAACCACGAAGAAAATGACCGCCACCCCGTAGTTGCCCCAGCGCCCCACATCGCCCATCATCCGCCCGGCCGCCGCGGTGATCGTCCCAATCACGCCAATCGTAACCAGAATGCCCACCGCGAACAGCAGCGCAATGGTGAACGCCCGCCGTGTCGTAATGCGGCCCTGCTGGTCAATGAACCCCACAATCAACGGGATGCTCGCCAAATGGCAGGGACTCAGGAGGATGCTGAGCACGCCCCACACGAACGCGGCGCTCAACGCCAGTCCGGCCGAGCCTTCGACGGCGTGCGACAACGCTGTGAATATCTGCTCCATCGGAAACACTCCATCATTTCGCCGTCTCTGCCGTCACCCCAAAATCCACGCCGAACTCTTTCCACTTCGCCAGGATGTCGTCCTTGCCGAAGAACCCCTCGTGGCGGAATCGTTCCTTCCCGGTCGCGTCATAGAAGATCTGCGTCGGAATCACATTGATTCCGTACTTCTTCCCCGCCTCCGGATTTTCCCAGACGTCGATAAAAACCACGTCCATCTTCCCGGCATAGGTCTTCTTCAGATTCTCCAGGATGGGCGCCATCATCTTGCACGGAATGCACTTGGTCGCCCCGAGATCAATCAGGCGCGGGAGGGGCTTGTCCTGATTGGCTGGCGCTGGCGCGGCCACCAGGGCGCCGTTGGTCTGTAGGGCGGCGGACGGCTCGCTCGCCGGCCGCAAGCTCCCAGCCTCCGGTTTTCTCCCCGCATTCTTGGCGACCAGCACCCCCACCACCGCCAACGCCAGTACGATCCAGATCCACTTGCCCGGTCCGCCGCCGCGCCGCCCCCCGCCGTTTTCGCCGGCAGCGCCTTCCTCATTCTTCAAACCATGGTTTGTCATACGCGCCTTTCCTCTCACCCTCTTTAGCCACTTGCCGCCCAGATAAACCCCCGTGATCATTGCGGCAATAACCAGCAGCGGAATCAGATCGTCCCCGCTATGGCCCTGGCAGGAACAAGGCGTCGGAAACATATCCATACTATTGGTCATGGGGTGGCCTGCGACCTAACAGACCAATTTTGCCGCGCCCGTGCTTCGATAACAGCATCCATAAGGATTTTGACGGGTGTTTTCATGGTTGACCTTCAAGGTTTGATCTTCTGGTAAATCGCGGGCAACCGGGTGCGATACAGTTCGCCTACCTGCGCTTCCATCTCGGCGAGCGGTTTCACGGGAACAAGGTCCAGCACCTCCGCGGGCGTGAGGCCGGATTCGAGCAGCGTGCGCGTGGCGCCGCAGACGGTGCGTTTGAGTGCGGACGCGATCTCGGCGTCATCGAGGCCGAAGCCCGCGGCCACTTCGCGGAGTGCCTGCAATTGGAACCACAGATAGGTCGGCCCCATCGCCGACAAAACGGCATAAGCTTCCAATTTGTCTTCCGCCACCTCGGGGCACTCGCCCAGCGGCGTCAGCAGGGCGGTAAGCGCCGCGCGGTCTTCAGTGGTCAGCGCCGGACCGAAAGCTACGGGGTTGTATCCAACGTTGATGACCGATGGCGCATTCGGAATGACACGTGCGATACGCGCGAAACCGCCGAGCAGTTCCGTGAGTCGGGCGATGGTAAACTTCGGCGCGAGCGAGACCACCAGTGCACCGGGCTCGAGACGGCCCTTGATGCCTGCCGCCGCCTCAGCCATTACCGGCGGATGTACCCCCAGAAAAACAATGTCTTGCTTTGCCGCCTTCATATTGTCGCACGTGGTATGAATGGCGGGGAAACGCGCTTTCATATAACCGAGAACATCAATGTTGAGGTCGCTCATGGTGATCGCTTCGGGCAGCGCCTGCGCCCGCCGCCAGCCTTCGAGAAAGATCCGGGCCACCCGCCCGCCGCCGATAAAGCCGACTTTCGCCGCATTCATGATCCTTCTCCTTGTTTCATTGAATGAGTTTCTTGATCTCTTCCACAGACAACACCTTGCCGTAGGACTTCACCTCGCCATCCACCGCCAGCGCCGGCGTCGTCATCACGCCGAACTTCAGGATATCCTGCAGCTGATCCACCTTTTCGATCTGCGCTGCGAGGCTCAGCGCTTGGACGGCCGCCGTCGCGTTGGCCATCAATACTTTGCACTTCGTACAACCCGTGCCCAGAATTTGAATCTTCTTCATAGTCGGCCGTCTGGTGCTCACTCCGTTTTCGTAAGCTTGCTTCTGTGCTGCGCTTCGGAGCGCAGCACGCCCAGGGTGCAATCCAGGGCCTGCAGGATGCAGGGGCATTCCAGGTGGTGGATGTTGCGCAGCCCCGCGCGGCGCTCGGTGACAATGCCGGCGTTCTTGAGCTGGGCCAGGTGCCGCGATATGGCCGATTGTGTCACCTGGGCTAGCGGTCGCAGGTCGTTGACGCAACGATCACCCCGGCTGAGTTCATCCACTAGCATTAGCCGGATCGGGCTCGCCAAGGCTTTGAGAATCTTGGCGCGTGCTGTCGCATCGACATATTTCATGAGCAAAGTATATGACTATATGTGAATATTGTCAAGCAGGTGCTTGGCGTGTGCCGGCGCCCTGCCCCAAGACGATCATTGGATCAAGCCGGCTCGGCGGCGAACAGACTGTCGTCGTAACGGGCGGCGATGCGGTGGCCGGGCGGGACGGTGAGGAAGTCGGCGTCCGCCCACGGGCCGTTGAGGAGGCGCTCGATCAAGCTCAGGTCCCCGCGCACCTTTTCGAACGTCCAGCCGCGCGCGGCGGCGCGGGCGCGGGCTTCTTCCTCAAAACGGACGCCGGGTTCGACGCCCATCTCGATGAACGCGCAGCGGCTGTAGTTGGGCGGCGGCGCGCACAGCGTGTCGAAGAGATACCGGGCATTGTCCTCGCCGTACTCGGCGACGAGCTGTCCGTAGGATTTGTCCATGCCGAGCTGGTGGCCGATGGACAACTGTTTCAGATCGCCGGAGGCCTCACCGCGCTCCAGCCAACCGGTGGTGAAAAAATATGTCCCGGGATGGCGGGCGAAGTATTCCTGATAACGCCGGCGACTGCCGAAAAACAGGGTGAGGCAGTCGTGGGCGCGCGGCACGATCAGCGGCGCGGCCCGGGCGGTCAGGCCCACGAGTCCGTTGTTGCACAGACCGTAGCCGACCAGGATGGCGTCGTAGGTCTCGCCCCCGCTCTGGTCCACGGCGGCCTGGACGCGTACCAGCATGGGCGCGGCGCCGAGATCGTGCAGCCCCTTGGGCAGAAAGGCCAAGTCAATCCGGTGCGGCGCGCGCGCGGCCAGCGCGCAGATTTCGCGGAAGAAGATTTCGCAACTGACGAGCTTGAGCTTCATGACGGAAATTCGTCCGCGTGCAGATTGGGAATCAGCAGGGCGTCAATAAAGTTGTTCTCGAAGTCCGCCGTCCGGTTCAGTTCGACGACGCGCGGCCGGCGGACGAGCGCCTCCATGGCGGGCAGCGCGGCGGCGTCCACGAGGGCGAGATAGGCGCCCGCGAGCGCGCCGTTGCCGATCACCTCGAAGCGGTCGAGCGGCAAATCGGGCAGCAGGCCGAGGGTGATGGCGTTGCGGAGGTTGATGTGGCGGGCGAAGCCGCCGGAGAGGACGAAGCGGCGGACGTCGGTGAACTTCCGGCCGTGGAGCTGCAGGAGGGTTTTCATCCCGGCGTACGTGGCGGCCTTGGCCTTGAGGACCTGCGAAAGGTCCATTTCCGTGATGGCGATCGCCTGGCCCGTGGCGGAGCCGTCGGCGGACACGAGGACGCAGGCGTGGGTGGCGCCTCTTTTCAGACGGATGTGTGCATAACAGCCGCGCTGCTTGAGCCGGGCGATGTCGAAGCGACCCTGCGCATTAATTAGCCCGTTGCGAAAGCCCTCGGCCATAAAATCAATGATGGCCGAACCGCACAGCCCGTCAGGCCGGCCGCCGCCAATCACGAAGCACTGGAAATCGAGCGCGGGGCCAAAGACGATGTGCTCGATGGCGCCCGGCGCCGCGCGGCGGCCGTGCAGCAGGCCGGCGCCCTCGAAGGCCGGGCCGGCGGCAGTGGAGCAGGCGGCCAGGTGGTCCGCGGCGCTGAGCACCACTTCGCTGTTGGTGCCCATGTCCACGAGCAGGGTCGGCTCCGGCCGCTGCAGCAGTTGGGCCACGTGAATGTCGGCCGCGACATCGCCGCCGAGATAGCCGGCGATGGAGGGCAGCACATCCACGAGTCCCGCAGGGTGCATGGCCAGGCCGAGCTCGCGCGCGCGGCCAACAGGATGCACATGGCGCACGGCCTGGAACGGCAGCCGGCCGAGGCCCTCCGGCGACAGGCCGAGGAACAGGTGTGCCATCACCGTGTTGCCGGCCACGGCCAGCCGGAGGACGCGTTCCGGCGCGACATCGGCCGCGGCGCAGACCTGTCGGAGCAGCGGGTTGATGGTCTGCTGGATCACCAGGTCCTGCAGCAACCGCAAATCTTCGGGCTGCCGGCAGAAGGAAATGCGCGCCGCCACGTCGTCGGCCTTTCTAATCTGCTGGTTGTACTGCGCGGCCCGGCGCAGGATGATGCCGCGCGCGGGGTCCGCCAACACGACCACCACGGTCGTGGTGCCGATGTCCACGGCGGCGACCAGGGCCGGACCGGCGGCGGCTTCCGGCGCCGCCTCGAGCACGCGCCAACCGTCCGGAAGACGCGCCGCGGTGCCGGTCACGCGCGCCCCGGCGCGCAGCGCCAGCGGCAGGGCCCGCAGGACGTCCAAGCCGCCCTCCACGCGCTCCGCCGGCAGCGCGCGCCGCAGCTCGGCGGCCAGCCGGTCCCAGTCGCTGGCCGGCGCCTTCGGCGCAGACTCCGGCACCGTGACGGTCAGTTGCCGCACGGTCGGATCCGGCATGACCGTCGGCAACACAAAATCGTCCACGATCTGGCCCTGCGTTTCGAGCAGCGAGCCGGCGGGCGCCTCGACGCGCGCGTCGGCGCTGAGCACACGGGTCTGGCAGGCGAGCGTCTCGCGCGTCTCGCCGGCGCCCACGGTCACGGTCTCCCGGCCGATGCGATAGACGCCGGCGCCGAGGCTGACGCGGCAGCCTCGGCAGACGCCCTGCCCGCCGCAGCGCGTGTTCAACGGCCAGCCGGCGCGTTCCCAGACCTCCGCCAGGGTGGCGTCGGGGGTGGGCTCCGCGTGGCGCGTCCGGCCGTGGGCTGTGATGTGCACCGTCATGTTTCAAGACAAACGGCGCCCCGCTGCCGCCGCGGGACGCCGTTCCTGCTTCAGCCCGGTTCAGCGGACGCCCAACTGGGCATCCATGATCTTGACAGCCTCGTTGGCGTCCGCGCCATAGCCATCCGCGCCGATTTCACTGGCATACTGCTGGGTCACCGGCGCGCCGCCGATGATGATCTTGACACCCTTGCCCTTCAGGGCCTCGGTGACGGTCTTCATGTACGGCATCGTGGTGGTCAACAGCGCGCTGCACAGCACGGCCCGGGCGCCGCGGCTGACGCCGGCTTCGAACTTGGCCACGTCGCAATCCACACCGAGGTCGTCCACCTCATAGCCGGCGCCTTTGAGCATCATGGCCACCAGGTTCTTGCCGATGTCGTGCAGATCGCCCTTGACCGTGCCGACGCAGACGCGCGCCAGCGGCTTGTGGCCGGCCTGCGCCAGAATGGGCTCGATGATCTTCAGGCCCGCCTGCATCGCGCGAGCGGCGATCAGCATCTCGGGCACATACACCTCGTTGCGCGAAAATTTATCGCCCATGGACCGCATCGCGGGAATCATGGAGTCGTTCAACAACTCCACAACCTTGGCGCCGGCGGCCACCTGTTGATTGACGATTTGCTCGACCAGCTTGCGGTTGCCCGTGCAGATGGCTTCGAAGAGTTTCTCGTTTTTGGCCATGACTGTTTCCTTTCGTTAATAAATACGCCCCTTTCCTAGGGGAAATCAGCGCCCAGCGCAAGTAAAAAAGCAGGGCCCCCAGCGCCCGCCGCCGGGGTTCAAGCGCCCCGGCCGCCTCATAGCAGGCCGCGGTCGAAATTACCCGGATGCGTGCCGGGCAGGACGCAGCCGGCGCGGATTTCCCGCCAGATACGGCGCGTCTCGTCGGGGGCATAGGCGCGCAGAACGAAGTCCACGCGCAGCCGCCGCGCGCCGGCTTGCTGGAGCGCGGCGAGCCGGTGGCTGACGCAGAAGGGCTGGCGGTTGATGGTGATCGTCCGGCACCGGCGGTTCAACACCGCGAGACGCTCGCCGGCGCCGGAGTCCAGGTCCAGGCGCGTGTACGCGCAGTGGTTCGGGCCGGGACAGCGCCCCGCCAAGCTTGCCGCCGGACAGGCTTCGGAGATAAAGAGCGGCGTGTCCTGATAGACGATGACGGCGGCCCGTTCGCCGCACAGGGGCAACAGCTCGCGGAGGTTGTCGAGCCCGTCCTCCGGCGAAAGCGTGACACGACGCGCGCCCATTTCCACCCATTGCGCCGCGGCGGAGGCGTTCAGCGTGTACAGCGGCCAGTCGGCGGTAAGCGCGAGGTCCGACGGGCGGGCGGCGTGGTCACCCCCGTCTGCGTTCAGCCGCAGAAAACTCCAAGCGGACACGTTGGCCGCCTCGAATTGTTGCCAGCCCGCGGCGCGCAGCGCGCCGAGGCGGCGGAGTAAGTCCTGCTCCTCCCAGCCCCGTGTAATGACAGGCAAGGCCAGGCGGAGGCGGTCGCGGCCGATCCGCCCGGCGAGACGCTCCAACTGCGGCTGAAGTTCGCTCAGCGGCTCGAGGTCGGCGGCGACGGCAACCTCCTCCACGTCCTGCCAATCGGCGGGCTCGAAGGTTTCCAGGCAGGCGGGGCGATCCACCCGGAGCAGCCAGCGCGCGGCCGGGCCGGCGGGCCGCGCGGCCGGGGGCGCGTCGGCCTGCACCTCGGCTTGGATTCGGGCAATGCGTTCCGCTGACTGCTGCCGCGCGGCGGCTTCCAGGTCGGCGCAGAGCCGGCGGCGCGCGTCGTTCAGCAGGGAGACCGGCACAAAACAGCCGCCCGGGTTGTGCAGCTCGAAGGCGGCCAGGCGGAACGGCGTGCCGCCGAGTTTCTCGAACGCGCCGCGCGCGGCGGCGAGTAGTTTGGCCGGCTCCTGGGCGGCTGGAAACGGACCGACCTGTTCCACCGCCGCCTGCCCTGAGCCCTGTCGAAGGGCCTGCGGTGAGCCTGCCGAACCCGCCTGCGGTGATGGCGCCGGCGGGCCGCCGGCGTCGCCNNCGGCGGGCCGCCGGCGTCGCCCTCCGTTGTCAGCCGGGCGACGGCACGGAGGCGCTCCGGCGTCAGCGTCAACGTCACCGCCATCGGCCGGCGCGCGCGGAAGGCGCCGGCCTTGGGCCTCGGGAAGGGAAAACAGCGTTTGACGGCCTGGGACGAGGCGCAATAGATGGGTGCGCCGCCGGGCAGGTCCGGCCGCGCGTGGGGCAGCTCGACCTCCACGAAGCTGCCCGCGGGCGCCGTGAAGGTGTTCTTGGCGCTGCCGCCGCTGCCGAGGACGTGGAGCGCATCCACGGGGAAGCCGAACGGCTGGCCCGCGCCGGGCAGGTCAATCTGGAGACCGTCGTGCCGCTCCAACGCCCGCCGGGTGTGGAACCGCAGGCGCGCCGCGCCGCGGCCGTAGGAAATGACGGCTTCCACGGCGCCGATCGGCGTGCCGCGGTGGCCGACCGTGTCGCGGTCCACAACGTCGCGGTTGCGGGTGGAGTCCAGGTACAGCTCCGTCCATGGCCGGCTGAAGATGGTCTGCAAGTCGGCGGCACTTTGTTTTTTTTCCTCGGCGGACAGCCGGCCGTCGAGCAGCCGGCGGTAATACGACGTCGTGGCGGCGACATACAGCGCATTCTTGCGCCGGCCCTCGATTTTGAAGCTGGCCACGCCGGCGGCGCGCAAGGCCGCGACCTGCTCCGGCAGCGCGAGGGCCTTCATGGAGAACAGATCCCCGCCGACGGACCCCGGGCCGTCGGGATTCGTTCCGATCTGCCGGAAAAAATCACGGCAGGGGTAGGCGCAGCGGCCGCGGTTGCCGCTGCGGCCGCGCAACTGGCTGGAGAAGAGACACAGGCCGCTGTAGGCGTAGCAGAGCGCGCCGTGGATGAACACCTCGATCTCAAGGCCGGCCGGCGCGGCGAGGGCCCGGATTTCCTCCAGCGACAGCTCGCGCGCCAGCGTCACGCGCCGGAAACCGAGCTGCCGCAGCGTCGCGACGCCGGCCGCGTTGTGCACCGCCAGTTGCGTGCTGGCGTGCAGCGCCAGCCGCGGGAACCAGCGGCGGACGATCCGCGCCACGCCGAGATCCTGGACGATCACCGCGTCCACGCCGGCCTGCGCCACATCATCCAGCGCCGCGACCAGCTCCGCGCGCTCGCGGTTCAGGACGACGGTGTTGACGGTGACGAAAATGCGGCGGCGCGGCGTCAGCGCGTGGGCGAAGGCGGTCAGTT
Organism: Kiritimatiellota bacterium; assembly: GCA_026398385.1. Lineage (GTDB taxonomy): Bacteria > Verrucomicrobiota > Kiritimatiellia > CAIQIC01 > CAIQIC01 > CAIQIC01. Next base: position 15,114 of record JAPLSZ010000227.1, read on the forward strand.
CGGCAAGCTGCTCCGGCGAAAAATTGATCGCCTCGGCGCGGGCGGAGAATTTCTGCAGGCCGCAGTAGAGGGCGTCGGCCCCGTAATGCAGCGCCGCCAGGGCGGCCGCGCGGTCGCCGCCGGGCGCGAGCAGTTCCGGGTTGCGCGTGGTTGGTTGACGATCGGCCACAACCGAGCGTGGCCCGCCCGGCGCGATTTGTCAACAGGCGGGTGCTACAGGGTCGAGCCGCGCCAGTGGAGTTTCTGGCGGAGCACGGCGAAGTAGCTGTAGCCCGGCAGATGGACAAAGCGGATGCAGCGCGGGCTGCGCTGGATTTCGATGCGATCGCCTTGTTCCAGCGGGTGCTGCTCCTGGCCATCCACGGCGAAAAGCAGTTGCTTGGTGGCCTCGGCCACATGGATGGCGATGCGGGCCTGATCGGCGATGACCAGCGGCCGCGTGCCCAAGGTATGCGGGCAGATCACGTCAATGACGAAGGCAGCGGTATTGGGGTGCAGGATCGGCCCGCCGGCGGACAGCGAGTGGCCGGTGCTGCCAGTGGGCGTGGCGACAATCATGCCGTCGCAGACGTAGGCGGTGACGGGCTCGTCGTCCACCGCGAGCTCCAGGGTCACCATCTTGGAGGAGGCGCCCCAGCCGATGCTGACTTCGTTCAGACCGTGCCAGGGGCCCTCGGTGCGGTCGCCGCGCCGCCGCCGGCATTCCAGCATCCGGCGCGTCTCGAGCGTATAGTGGCCGCCGGCCAGCGCCGTAACGGCGCGTTCGAGGTCCGCCTGCGGCACGCTGGTCATGAAGCCGAGGCTGCCGATGTTGACGCCGAGGATGGGGGTGTCGTGTCCGCGCAGAAGCCGGACGGCGCTCAACAGGGTGCCGTCGCCGCCGAGCACCAGCAGGGCGTCGCTCCGCGCCGGCAATTCTTCCTCCGGCGTCGGCGCGAGGCCCGGCAGGAGCGCGGCGGTTTCGCCGCTCGCGGCGAGGGTCAGCCCCAGCTTCTGCGCCTGGGCCGCCAGCCGCCGCAGGGCGTCGGCCGCTTCCGCTTTCCGTGCGTTCGCCAGCACGCCGATGGTTTTCATGGCTTTTTCCAATGCGACAAAAACTCCACATTGCCCGCGGGGCCCTTGAGCGGCGACGCGCAGACCTCCAGCCATGCGAGGCCCAACTGCTGCGTCCCGAACTCCCGGATGTCGCCGATCACCTGCTGATGCACGCCGGCCTCGCGCACCACCCCGCCCCGGCCGACCTGTTCACGGCCGGCCTCGAACTGCGGCTTGATCAGCGCGACAATGTGCCCGCCGCTCGCCAGCAGTTCTTTAACAGCCGGCAGGATTTTCGTCAAGGAGATGAAGGACACGTCCACGGTGGCCAGGGCCGGCTGCTCGGGCAAGTCGCCGGCCCGGAGGTAGCGGGCGTTGACGCCCTCCTTCAACACCACGCGCGGGTCGTTGCGCAGCTTCCAATGGATCTGGCCATGCCCCACGTCCACCGCATACACCCGCGCGGCGCCGTGTTGGAGCAGGCAATCCGTGAACCCGCCGGTCGAGGCGCCGATGTCCAGGCAGACCCGCCCGGCGACGTCGAGGCCGAAACGCCGGAACGCCTCCTCCAGCTTCTCGCCGCCCCGACTGACGAACCGCGCCGGCTGGGCAACCGTCAGCGCGGCGTCCTCCGGCACGGTGTGGCCAGCCTTGGCGGCCAGCTGGCCGTTGACGCGCACTTCGCCGGCGCAAATCAGCCGCTGCGCCTGCGCGCGGCTTTCTGCCAAGCCCCGCTGCACCAGCAGTTCATCGAGACGATACTTCACCGGCTGATCTTTCTTGCTAACCTTTCCTAATAAGCGGGCTGATATCGTATGACGTAGAAGCGGCGTCCCGCCGCTTTCGAACGCGGCCCGCAGCCGCGTCTACGGGCAAAAGCGTCCGGATTATTATGGGAGGGTTAGTAACTTCCTTATGGCCGGCACCATGCCAGCATACGGCGGGCATGTCAATGGCGGCGAGCATGTGAAGTTCCTCGCCTGTGGCGACCTCACGCGCGGATTTGTCCGCATCCACTGCCGGTTTTGCAAGCGGGACTATCTGTTGGCCTTCTCCTGCCGGGGACGCGGCTTCTGCCCAAGCTGCCACCAGAAACGGGTGTTGCTCTTTGGCGACCGCGTCGGCCGGCGTCTGACCGCGCGTGTGACACACCGGCACTACGTCTTTGCCATTGTGGGAAGACATTCCGGCGCGCCTTCCAGGCCAGAAAATGCTGGATTCTGGTCTTGACAGGTCCAGCGGCCAGGTAATAATCGCCGCATGAACACGTGCGGCACCCAGGTAGCGCGGCAAACGGCGCTCTCCCGGCGGGCGCGCCAAAGCGATTTCTTATTGCTGCGGTTTGTCCCATTGCAGCGGCGGGCCAACCAATTGCTGGCTGCGTCGCCCGAGGGCTACCGGCAGTACTGGGCGCGCAACCTGCGCCAACGGCGAATTAATGCCAAGTTCTGACAACCCGCTGGCGATCTTGCAAGTATTGGCCCGCGCCGGTGTGCCGTTTGTGATTATTGGCGGACACGCCGTCACGTTTTACGGCTACGTGCGCACGACGGAGGACGCCGATCTCATCTTCCAGCGCACCCCGGCCGTCGAAACGGTGTTGCTCCAGGTGCTAAAATCCATCCACGCCTGCTGGATCAGCGATGAACAGGATCCGCAGACCGACCTTGAGCGCCTGGTCCCCGTTTCGCTGCCGTATGTGCAATCGCAACACCTGATGATGCTGACCACCGATTTGGGTTTCTTGGATCTTTACGATTACATCCCCGGTTTTCCCGACATGCCGGTCGAGGAAGTCTTCAAGGATAGCATCCTGCTGGAGGATCTGCGCTTCGTCTCCCTGCGCTGGCTGCGCCAACTGAAAGAACGCGCCGCTCGCCACAAGGACTTGGACGATCTCGCGCATCTCCCCACGGTGTCGGGCACGCCCTAGCGTGCCTCGCTCCCACGAGTAGAATCAGCGACGCCCCAGCCGACCTCCGTGCGCTCGAGGCCTTACCCGCAGCCGTAATGGGTCAGTTACATAGAGGCGCCGCTGGCGATAAGATCATTGTAGGCCGGGTCTCCGACCCGGCGAAAGGCAACGCCGGCGGGCGCAGCAAGCCTGCGCCCCTACGTCACTGACCCATTACCCGCAGCCACGATCTCCGCTTGCACCTTGGCGGGGCGGTTCTATAATGCCGGAAACTTCAAGTATAAGGGGCGCGCGATGGCGAAGACGAACTATCTGGCCCTGGACCTGGGCGCGGAGAGCGGCCGGGCGATTATTGGGACGTGGGACGGACACAAGCTGGCGTTGCAGGAAGTCCATCGCTTTGCCATCCGGTGAACGTCAACGGCCGGTTGCACTGGGACGCACTGCGGCTGTTCGCCGAGATGAAAATCGGCTTGAAGAAGGCGTGGCCGGAAACCGGCGGGCTGGCCAGCCTCGGCGTCAACACCTGGGGCGTGGATTTCGGCCTGCTGGATAAACACGGCGAGCTGCTGGGCAACCCGGTCAATTACCGCGACAGCCGGACCGACGGCATGCCGGACCAGGCCTTCCGCCGCGTGCCCCGCGCGGAGATGTACCGCGCCACGGGCATCCAGTTCATGCAACTGAACTCGGTCTTCCAACTGCTGGCCCTCGTGACCGCCCGGTCGCCGCAGCTCGCGGCGGCGGACCGGCTGCTGTTCATGCCGGACCTGTTCAACTACTGGTTCACCGGCCGCGGCGTGATCGAGCGCACCATCGCCAGCACGAGCCAGTGCCTCAATCCGCGAACGGGACGGTGGGCGACCGCCATGCTGCAGAAGCTCGGCATCCCCGCCGGGATCCTCGGCGACATCGTCGAGCCGGGGACGATAATCGGCTCATTGTCCAGGCACGTGGCCGAAGAAACGGGCGCGCGGGGCCTCAAGGTCGTCACGCCGGGCGGCCACGACACCGCTTGCGCCGTGGCGGCCGTGCCGGCGGCCACGCAGAGCTATGCCTACCTCAGCTCCGGCACGTGGTCGCTGATGGGCATGGAGCTGGCTCGGCCGGTGGTGACCGCGGCGAGCCTGAAATACAATTTCACCAACGAGGGCGGGGTGTGCAACACCATCCGCTTCCTCAAGAACATCAGCGGCCTGTGGCTGGTGCAGGAATGCCGCCGCATCTGGGCGGCGGGCGGCGCGGCGCTCGATTATGGCAAGCTCACCCGGCAGGCCCGCCAGGCGCCGGCGCTGGTCTCCTTTGTGGATCCCAATCACGCGGATTTCCTCAGCGCCGGCGACATGCCCGCGCGCATCCAGAAATTCTGCCGGCGCACCGGCCAGCCGGTGCCGCGGAGCCGGGGCGAACTGGTCCGCACCGTGCTGGAAAGCCTGGCGATGAAATACCGCTGGGTGCTCGAGCGGCTGGAGGAGCTCACCGGGCAGCCGGCGGACGTGCTGCACATCGTCGGCGGCGGCACGCAGAACAAGCTGCTCAACCAGCTCGCGGCCAACGCCGTCGGCCGACCGGTCGTCACCGGCCCCGTCGAAGCCACCGCGGCCGGCAACATCCTGATGCAGATGCTGGCGACAAAGAAAATTCGCTCGCTGGCCGAGGGGCGGGCGATCGTCCGCGCCTCGTTCCCGACGGAAACCTACCGGCCGCAGCACGCCGCCGCCTGGGCCGAGGCCTACGGGCGGTTCCTGAAGATTCAGGGCAACGACTGAAGCAGGGTAAATGGAAGATGGCGGATGAACATCGAACATCCAGCATCGAAGCGGCGGCTGGCCTTGCGCATGCTGAATCAACGGACAACCAACCACTGACTACGGACATTTTATGAGCACCATCGAACACCTCGAACAAAAGCTGGACGATTTCAACCCGGCGCGCCGGCGCGAGGCGCTGCACGCGCTGGCGAAGCTGGCGCAGACGGGCAAGCTTCCGCTGCCCGCGCCGGGCGTGGCGCACAACCTGCATGCGCACACATTCTTCAGCTACAACGCCTATGGCTATTCGCCCAGCCGCTTCGCCTGGCTGGCGCGCAAGGCGGGACTGGCCGCGGCGGGGATCGTGGACTTCGACGTGCTCGACGGGTTGGAGGAGTTCTGGGCGGCGCGCGGCTTGCTGGGTCTCAAGGGCTGCGTGGGCCTGGAGACACGCGTCTGCGTGCCGGAGTTTGCCGCGCGGGTGATCAACTCGCCCGGCGAGCCGGGCGTCGCTTACACCATGGGGCTCGGCTTCGCGCGCCGCAAGATACCCGCCGCCGCCGAGCAGTTCCTGACCGGCCTGCGCCAGACGGCCGCACAACGCAATCGCGACCTGCTCGGACGCGTCAACGCCGCCCTGCAGCCGGTCGTGGTGGACTATGCCCACGACCTCTTGCCTCTGACGCCGGCGGGCAATGCGACCGAGCGCCACATCTGCCTTGCCTACACCCGCCAGGCGGCCCGCCGCTTCCATGCGCCAGAGGCGCTGGAAAAGTTCTGGGCAGAAAAGCTGGGAGCGGAAGCGCAGGGATTGGATTTCCCCGAAGGCGCCAAGCTTCAGAACCTGATCCGCGCCAAAATGATGAAAAAAGGCGGCGTCGGCTATGTCCCGCCCGGCCCCGGCTCGTTCCCGGCGCTGGCGGACTTCAACCGCTTCGTGCTGGCCTGCGGCGCCATCCCAACGCTGTGCTGGCTCGATGGCGTCAGCGACGGCGAGCAGCGGATCGAGGAGCTCTTGCGCGTGGCGACGGCCGCCGGCAACGCCGCGCTGACCATCATCCCCGACCGCAACTACCAGCCCGGCGTGCAGGACCAGAAGCTGAAAAACCTGTACCGCATCGTGGACCTGGCGCAGCAGTTGCACCTGCCGATCACCGTCGGCACGGAGATGAACAGTCCGGGGAACAAGTTCGTGGACGCGTTCGAGTCCGCGGAACTCCAGCCGCTGACGCCGGTGTTCCTGCGGGGCGCGCACATCGTCTGCGCCCACGCCGCGCTCCAGCGCGAGGGCGGCCGGGGCTATCTCAGCGCCTGGGCCGTGCAGCACTTTCCCCGCGCCGCCGACCGCAACGC
>JAPLSZ010000005.1:0-7091 GCA_026398385.1 Kiritimatiellota bacterium
GCGCGTTCCTGCTGCGCCGCGGGCGGGATTTCGACCTGATCCACGTGCACACCTCGGAGTGGATCGCCGGGTTCGCCGTCTGGCTTGGACGCCGCCTGCGGTGTCCTGTGCTCTGCAAAGTGGCGACCCTGCCCGCGTTGCCCGCCTTGAGCCGGCGCGTTCCGTTCGGCCGCGCATGGGACCGTCTGCGCCGCCAGGCCGAATTCGTGGCGCTGAACGAGGCGATGGCCGCGGAATTGCGGGCTGCGGGCGTCCCGGAGCAACGCGTCCGCGTGGTCCCCAACAGCGTGGAACTGCCCGATTGTTCTGGCCGCCGCGAGGACACTGACTTGGTGCTGTTCGTCGGCAACCTGACGCAGCACGAGTACAAGGCGTTCGACACGCTCTTCGATGCCTGGGCGCTGGTGCATGCCGAACACCCCTCCGCGCGGCTGGCGGTGCTCGGCGGAGGCGATCCGACACCGTGGGAGCGCTACCTCGATGCGCGCGGCTGTCGGGCCGCGGTGGTCTTCGAAGGCTTTGTGCGCGACGTGAACACCTGGTATGCGCGCGCCGCGGTGCTGGTGCTGCCCTCGCGGCAGGAGGGCATGTCCAACGCGCTGCTCGAGGCGCAGAGTTGGGGCGTCCCAGCTGTCGTGTCCGACATCCCCGCGAACCTGGCCGTAGTGAGCGACGGCGAGAATGGACTCGTGGCGGCGGTCAATGACGCGGACGCGCTGGCCGCGGGGATGCTCCGCCTGCTGCGGGACGCCCGCTTGCGGGCGGACATGGGCGCGGCGGCGCGGCGGCGGACGGAGCAGCGGTATGCCCTCGAGGTCGTGGCGGACAGGACCTGCGCGGTGTACGAAACCCTGGTGCGTGGCACGGCCGGCGCGCGCGAGACAAAGGACGCAAGTGGTTGTCACGGCAACCTCGTCCGCCGGCGGAGAGGTTTGTGCGCGCGGCGAGGTGGTTGCCGTCCCGATGCCGGAGCATTGGGCCGCTAACCCGGATTATTCATGAAGCATGAACAAGCCGCCCTGCGGGCTTCGACTCCGGCCCGCCAAACCGGGCCTGCGCTCAGGGTTAGCCCTGAGCAAGGTGCGAAGCACCGCGTCGAAGCCTGACGGGCGGCCATCAGGCCGCCCATCAGGGCTAGGTTGCGGTCGCTTGTCCCTGTCAGCCACAAGGACGGATCTGGTTTCCATGCAGGAATCTTGTGCGGATGCCGAAAAGGGGCGCCGGATGGATAACATCGTCTTGCGTGAGTTTCAGGAACGTGACTGGCCGGACTTGGTGCGGTTTTACGAGCAGTTCTACCGCCCCGGCTACATCTTCACCAACCGCGCCTTCTTCGACTGGAACTTTATGTCCCCGCTCCGGCCGGACACCCGCTCCGGGCAGCGACTCATCCTGGCCGGCGACAAGATCATCTGCATCCTCGGTGTTTTTGCCGGATGGCCTCTGCAGGTCGGCGGGAAGAAGGTGGTCGCGCAATCCAACAACAACCTTTTTCTCGATCCTGCCTACCGGGGCCGGCGGCTTGGGCATGCGTTGTTTGCCAGCGCGGTGCGGGAAACGCCGTATAATCTCATCTTGGGGTACGACGAGCGGACGTTCTCCATGTACGGGCGGCTTGGTAAAATACGTCATTGGCGAATGCAACGCTTTACCCGCTGCCTCAATCCAAACGCTGTTGGGCAACTCGTGCGTCAGTCCCCACGGTTTGAGGGGCTTCGCCGCGCTCGCCAGGACGAGGTGTTCAACCTGCTCGGCGCAAAGCTTCCCGCGAGGGTAGCCACGCCGGAGCCGCTGGAGCGGATCTCGCGGTTTGGTGAAGAATGGGATGCTGCGTGGGAGGATATCCGGGCAGAATATGGGTTCACGACGTGGCGCAGTGCACAATTTCTGAACTGGCGTTATATTGACTACCCTTTCCCGCTCTATTCCTGCTTTGTGGCGCGGTCGAACGGCCACATCAGTGGACTCGTCGTACTCCGCCTTGAGACGCCGTCGTACGGCCCCGTCCTTCGGATCGTCGATATGGTCGCACTACCCGGGATGCGGCACAACTTATTCGCCTCTGTCGAATCGCTGGCTCGAGAGCGTGGTGCCATACTGATTGACTTCATCTTTTCCGGCATCATGGATTTTCGTTTTCTGCAGACCGCAGGTTATCAGGAGTACATGGACGCGACCGGCGCCGCACTCCTGCCGATGGACTTGAATCCCATCCGCTACCGTGAAGCCATAACGGCCCTCGTGATCTTCAGGGATCGGAACGACCCGGCAAGCTTGGAGATCGAAAACAACCGCTATTACGTCGTCAAAGGTGATGCGGATCAGGACCGGGCGAATTAATGTCTCGCGCCTGGACCGTGTTCCCGTATATCCCCGAATCTGTCACCTGACGGTTGGCGGCATATGCCCATCAGGGAACCGGCATGGCGCCATTTAAAAAACGTTCGCAGGATCAGGATCGGACGCTGCTGCTCATCGTGGCGTTTCACCACGTCCGGGAGAAGAAAGACAGCCGATTCCCTGGCTTGTACTTCCGCACGGTGAATGATTTTCGGCAGCAGCTGCTTTCCTTGAAAAGGCGATTTGCGTTTCCCGATCCGGCTAAGGTGCGGCAGGGGCTGCTGGGCACGGCCTCGTTGCCGGAGCGATCTTGTCTGGCGACCTTTGACGATGGACTGCGAGACCACTATGATCACGTTGCGCCTGTATTGGCGGAACTGGATATACGCGGCGTGTTTTCGATCAATACGGGTCCGTGGGAAAGCGGGAAGCTGTTGCCCGTCCACATGGCGCATCTTCTTGCCGCCGCCTTCTCGTACGAGACTCTCGCCGCTGACTTCGAATGGGCCGCCCTTCGCAGGGGGATAGCCGCCCCTCTTTCGAGTGTGCCGATGGACAAGGCCATGGTTCAGTATAGATACGACGAACCCGCGGTGGCCCGGGTCAAGTTTTACATCAACGCGGTCATCCCCCAGGAGCAACGGGCGGGCGTGATGGGGGATGTCTTTCGGGCGCACCTGGGTGGGGATGAAGCCTTCGTGCCGACACACTATATGACCCCTGACATGGTCAAAGCTCTTTGTGATGCGGGGCACACGATTGGACTCCATTCCCATTGGCATACGCACCTGGCTTCGGAGGTGGCGGCGGCGCGCCGCGATAATCTGCGAAAGAATGTTGCGGCTCTTCACGGGGCCATCGGGCACGGCTTCACTCCTCGGTGGGTCAGTTATCCCTATGGCTCGCCAAGTTCTTATGATGACGGAGTGGTTGGTGAGTTCAGGACTCTGGGATGTGACATCGGATTGACGATGACCTTTGGCATAAATTGTCTGCCAGTGGAGTCCACGATGACACTGAAGAGGGTGGATACCAATGAGGTGGAGGGCGGGCGCCAGCCGGTCCCATGGTCTAAGGTCCTGTCTTCCGGAACCCCGGAGTAGTGAACCGTCTTTCGCCGGGTTTGAGAACCACGAGATTACGATCGTGCACAGGAATAGACCATCCGACCCGCTGCGGTGATCTCCCGAGAGCCGTCTATATGCTCCGCTTCATCTGTCAGAGTTACGTCAAACGTCCATGGATATTCATTGGGAGATACCTGCATCCCTCCTTGGAACGCTTGGTCAAGTTGGCGGAGTCGCCCGGTCCAACCGGATGCTTGCGGGAGTCGCCGTCGGAGGAATTCAGCCGCATTCTGCAAGATCTGCGAATTGGGGACGTATGGAAATGGACCTGGCGGCATCGCCTGGTTGGCATGGACCGCCTGCTGTCCGAGTATGCCGCCGGCCAGGGCTGGCGACAGCTTCGCATGCTCGACATCGGCGCGTCCGATGGGATCACGGCTTTGGATACGGTCGAATACATTAAGGCGACGAACAAGATCCCAGTGGTAATCACGACGGTCGAACGGGACACCCGCGTACTTTGCGTCGCGCGGCGCGGCGTGACCCTGTATTTCACGCCTTCCAGCCGCCGGCCCTTTCTCGTCCGGCTGGGATGTTTTGCCCTTTTTCTCGAACCGATGCAGGGGCTGGAGGGCTTCCTGTTCAACAAGCGGGCGGAGCGGCTGGGCAGCCGGTATGCTAGGATTCTGGAACGCGAGGACATCACGCATGCGCGCGCGATCTCCTTGATTAACCCGGCGGTCCGACGGTGTGCCGAGATCGAGATCTGCGAGCGCAACCTGTTTGATCCGGAGCCGGCATGGCGCGGGGCCTATGATGCCGTGCGCGCGAGCAACGTTCTGAATCTCGCCTACTACCCCGAGGCGAGAATACGAGAGGCGCTGGGACTCCTGCACGGCTACCTGAGGGAAGGCGGCGCGCTGCTGGCGTCGCGAAATGTGATCGGCGGGCGTGGGGAAACGGAACTTGGCGCACTCTGGCGTAAACAGGGGAATGTTTTCACGCGCATCTCCAGTCTGCAGCAACTGCCGGAGATTGCCGGTGTGATCGACACGTTCAGTTGCGCGTAGCGAGTCGGAACAGATCGCCGGCGGGAGGAGCGCGGACAGAACCGCCGACGGTAGCCGACCACGAGTGGCGGACCCGGTTCCCGAGTGGGAGGCCAGGGCGCGGACCTGTTCCGGTTCACAAAATGAGGTAATTGACCATGCCACCAGCCAATCCACTTCCCGCCGGATTATTTCCATCCCCGCGCCATGCGTTTGTATCGGGCGCGGCAGGACTCGCCGCCGCGCTGCTCGTGTACATCGCCGTGCTCTGGTCCGGCATCGCGGCGCCTGTCGGCGAGGCGATGCGGTATGACTCGATTCTCACGCCAGTGACTCTGGCCATTCTGTTCTTGGCCCTGTCGCGCCAGCCAGCGCTGCCCCTCCTGCCCGCGCTGATGCTGCTCTCTGCGGCACTGTGCGGGGCCGTGCTATCCGGCATCTGGCAGGCGGGCATCTCCGATCACACGTTGCTGGCGGGACTTTACTCGCACAGCGATTCCATCACCTATCTCGACGGCAGCGAGCGCCTGCTGAGTACCGGGAAGCTGACACCGATCGCTTCCCGGCGACCGTTGACCTCCGGGATCCTGGCGCTGCTGCTGTTCGTATGCCAGGACAACTTGCGCTGCACATTGGCGGTGGTGGTCTTTGTCTGCGCGATGGCCATGATTCTTCCCGTGCGACAGCTTATCCGCACACATGGCTGGGTGGCCGGTTACGCCATGTTCTTGTCGCTTTTCCTCTATTACCGCCGGTACATCGGCTCGACGCTGACCGAACACACGGGACTCCTGTTCGGCTGCGTGGGGTTCGCCCTCCTGTGGCGCTCGGTCCATACGGCCCGCAGGCTTTCGGCGATCGCGGGCATTTTCGTTCTGACGTTGGCCCTGTGTGCGAGGGCGGGAGCCTTCCTGATCCTTCCCGCGCTGGCGGTGTGGATGGGCTGGACATGGCGCGGGAACGCGCGCTTCTCGCTGCGGTACGCAGCCCTGGCCATCGCCGCGGCGTGTGCCGGATTCGCGCTGAATTCCGCCATGCTTCACACGGTGGGTTATCCGCGCAACTCGCAGGGCAATTTCTCTCTGATCCTCTACGGTCTCCTGAACGGAAGTTGGGAGCAGTATTTGAGCGAGCATCCCGAGGTGCGGTATCTGCCCGAACTGGAGCGGAACCGGGTGGTCTACGCCGTCGTGCGGCAACGCCTCGCCGACCAACCTTCGTCCCTGCCCGCGGGCATGTGGCGGGCCTACCGTCAGTTCTTATTTTCCGCCGACGGCCCTTACAGTTTTATCCGCTTCGCACTCCAGAGATCGATCGTCGAAACGTCTCCCGACGCCCAACTCTTGCCGTCTCACGGGCTGTGGGAAAAGATCCGGGGATGGCCGTGGAAGTACCTCCAGATTGCCGCTGTCTATTTGATCATGCTTGCGATGTCCGGCCTCGCTCTTGTGGCGATGTTCATCCTTGCCCGGAAGCGGGAACCGGCCTCCGCGCTCCTGCTTCTGTCCAGCCTCAGCATTGTGGCGTCGGCCCCGTTCGTGCCCCCGTGGGACGCGGATCTCATGCGCCTATACGCGGCCACCATGCCGCTCATGGTCGCGCTGCCCGCCCTCGGCCTCGCCACCCTGGCCGCCCGGACGCTCAGACACGCCGCGCCGGCGCCGCAGGTCAACGCGGTGCCGGCCGGGCACGCGTGCGAGGTGCTGGCCGTTGCGAGCGTATCTCTGCTGTGCCTTGCACCATGCCTGTTTGCGTTGCGCGCCGCGCCCTCCGCTCCCGCACTCGGGGCTGGTGGCGAACAGACGCAAACTTGGATGTTGCGAATCTTGCCGGGATCGCTGATTCACCTCCGTCCGGGCGCGTCCTCGGCCGCGCACGGGGGCCGCACAGCGGCAGAAGACGCCATCCGCGGCCACATGGGGGTGCTGGCGTCGGTCCATTCGCGGCGGGCGGCCGAACTCTCGGCCGCACTCTCCGCAGGCGACGTGCTGGCCTTGGGATTCGAGGAGCAGGCCTGCGCGCTGCGATATCTCGTCCTGGACACTTCGACAGCGGACCTGCTGGGACGCCGGCCGGTGCGGGTGCGTGCCACGCCGGTCCTGCCCGGGGAGGAGATCATGTGGTGGCGAATCTATCTTGATGTCGCTAAAAGCCGCTAAGGAGGCGGCGCGTGTCCAGAACGGGCGGGGCCCCGTGCCGTCCTCGATCACGCCTGTATGTCGAATGGTACGACATGATCCGGGAACATATTCCCGACGGCGCGGGCGCGGTTGTCGAACTCGGGTCGGGCGCCGGCTTCATGCCAACCGACCAAGGAGCTATCATGAGCGAACCGGCACTGCAACGCAGGCTCACGGATCCGGTCCCCGAATGGGAAGCCCGGTACGTCGAACTCAAGGTGCACCGGCCGGTGCCGTCCCTTCCGGTGCGCCTGCTCCGGGCCATCGGGACGGCCATCGACGAGGCAACGCATCCCCGCTGCCTGCGCACGACGGCCGATCTTCTGGACTGCTTGAGCCTCCTCGCGGACGTCAGCGCATCGGGCCGGATCGCCGCAGTCATTGGATGCGGCCCACAGCCGGATACGATCCGCGATCTCGCGGCGGCGGGATTCGCAGCCGTCGGCGTCGAGCCC
>JAPLSZ010000005.1:7116-13326 GCA_026398385.1 Kiritimatiellota bacterium
GGCCGCGGCGGCCCGCGCGGCGGCGTACCTCGGTGCGGTGGCCGGTGTGGTGCGGGGGACGGCGGAGCGCATTCCGCTGGAGAGCGGCTCCCAGACTCTCGTGATGCTGGAGAACGTGATCGAGCACGTCGATTCCGTGCCGACGAGCCTCGCGGAGTCCTACCGCGTGCTTAAGCCGGGCGGCGTTCTTTTCGTCCGTACCACCAACCGTGTCCGCTTCTCTCTGATGGGCATCAACTGGGAGTTCGGCGCGCCGTTTTTCAACTGGTTCCCCCGCTCAGTCCAGGAATCGTATGTCTTCGCGCAGATCCACTACCGCCCCGGTCTGGCCTACTACTCGCCGCGGCCCGCGGTCCACTGGTTCAGTTTCGCGGATCTCTGTGATGCCGGTCGGAACGCGGGATTCGCGCGGTTCTACTCGCCGTACGATCTACTGTACCTCGCGCGGCGCGAGTCCACGCCGGCGTGGCGGTTTCACCTCCGCCACTGGTGCCGCCGCCGGCCGTGGCTGCGTGCGACGGCCATCAGCCAGATGAATGGGGACATCTTCATGTGGAAACGACCCGACCTGTCCCTCTGACACCGGACCGGCACCCGTTACGAATCGCCATGCTGGTTGGATCTTACGCCCCCGACTCGGAGGGCGGCTCCGAGCGCCAGTGCCGCCTCCTCGCGCGGGAACTGGCCGCACGCGGCCATACCGTCGATGTGCTCACCTTCCGTCAAACCCGGCGCGCACCAGTGTTCGACGAGGCGGACGGCGTCCGCGTCCGCCGGTTCGGCTGGCTCGGTCCGGTTGCCCACGCCTGGCGGCGCATGCTGGAGTTTCGCTTGCTGCGGGCCGTCTGGACCCGCGATCCGATCCTGGCCGGACTGGCCGATCGGCGCGCACGCGCCACCGCCTTCTGGCTGGCACTGCCCGCGGTTTGGCTGGCCCGGCTCGGATTCATCCTCGAACTCCGCCGGTTTGCCGAGGGGCACCCGGCTTGTTTCGACGCGATTCACGTACACGAGTCGGGCTGGCTTGCCGGAGTCGGCGTAGCCCTCGCTCACCGCTGGGGCCTCCCGGTCGTTTGCAAGGAAGCCACCGCGCCCGCCCTTGCCCCGATCGGCTACGACACGCCCTTCCGCCACGCCTGGGACCGGCACCGCCGCACCGCCGATGCGTGGGTCGCCCAGACGCCCGCCGTGGCGCAGCAATTGAGCGCGGCGGGCATTCCGCCCGAACGAGTGCATCGCGTGCCCAATGGCGTCGTCCGGCCCATGGACCCTGCCGACCCCGCTTCGGCCGCAGGCGTGCTCTACGTCGGCAACCTGACGCAGGGTGCGGCGTGGAAGGCGTTTGACGTGCTGTTTGACGCCTGGGTGCGCATTGCCCGGGTGCAGCCGGACGCACGGCTCACCGTGGTTGGCGCCGGCGACCCCGGGCTCTGGCTCGATGTGCTCCGGCGTGGCGGTGCCGAGGCCAGCGTCCGCTTCACGTGTCGCGCGGACGATCCGGCGCCGTTCTATCGCGCGGCCGGGATCTTCGTTTTGCCCTCGCGCGTCGAAGGCATGTCCAATGCCCTTCTGGAGGCGCAAAGCTTTGGACTGGCCTGTGTTGTCTCCGACATTCCCGGCAACACGGCGGTTGTTGCGGATGGGATTAACGGACTTGTCGTGCCGGTCGGAGATGCTCCAAAACTGGCGCAAGCGCTCTTGCGATTATTGGGCAATGCCACTCTTCGTCTGCAACTTGGTCAAGCCGCACGGGCCAGAATGAAATCCGAGTACGATATTGGAAACGTTACGGATCGCCTGGAGCAGATTTATCAACTCCTTGCGACTCGAACATCTCGATGAACATTCTTTTCTTTTGCTGGGAATACCCTCCGCAGGGGTCGGGAATCGGACGGTACGTGGCAGAAATGTCTTCCGCCTTGCGGGCCAATGGCCATTACACCGTGGTGGTGACCAGTCGAAGCCCTGACACGCTCGAACGGGAAAACCTAGAATCCGGCATGATTTATCGTATTTTCGACCGGACGGAATTGCGCTCGAGAAAGACGGCGGAACAGGCCGTGGAAATCGCCAGACGACACGATGCGGCTTGGATCGAGGGGGCTGATCACTGGGGCGAATGCGAGCCGCTGTTGCGTCTCCGAAACCGCCCCCCCGTGGTGGTCAAAATGCATTACAACGACGTACTGCTGAAATCCCGTTACGCGCAAGCATGGTATCCCTGGCAACGCTTGATGATTGATCTGGCGTGTCTGCGCCAATGGCGCTCCATACGGGCGGAACGATACAGTTTGGAACAAGCGGATGTTTTGCTGGCGTGTTGCCAACGCAGTCTGGCGGAAGCGCAAGGCCAGGGGATTCGGTTGCCGCGACAAACCGCCGTGATCCCCAATCCGATGCG
Organism: Kiritimatiellota bacterium; assembly: GCA_026398385.1. GTDB lineage: Bacteria > Verrucomicrobiota > Kiritimatiellia > CAIQIC01 > CAIQIC01 > CAIQIC01. The sequence continues at coordinate 9,518 of JAPLSZ010000005.1, forward strand.
CCCCTTGTCCGCCTGGAAAAACAAGGAGTCTGGCCATCCAACACTTCTGCTGGTGGGGCGTCTGGATGTCGGCAAAGGATTGCCGTATGTGCGCCCTCTTCTCGAAAATCTACTGCCCGCTTTCCCGGAATTGACTCTGGAGATCGCCGGAGGCGATAGCTATGCCCGGGGACTTGGGTCCATCCGCCATTGGTTCCTGAAACAACTGGGCCCGGTATGTGGGCATGTCCGGCTTTTGGGTAGCCTAAGCCGGGAAGCTTTGGATGATGCCTATCGCCGGGCCTGGGTAGTGATCGCGCCCTCGAGATGGGATACGTTCCCCCAGGTGGTCTTGGAATCCATGGCCAGAGGCAAGCCTATCGTAGCCAGCCCCCATGGTGGCATGCCGGAAATGTTGGACAAGATCCCCCATACCATTGCCGATCCTGCCACCCCTGCTTTTGCGAATATGGTGCGACACCTGATCGGTTCTCCAAAAGAACGCACCGCCTTGGGGAAACAAACGCAGGCGCGCGTCCACACACTCTATTCTCCAACACAGGTGGCCGACCAATACATTCAAGCCCTTGCCGCAAAATTATTTTGACAACCACCGGACCTCATTCGCATCGAATTCGTTATGACAATCCGATCGGTAATTCTACTCCCTTATTGTCCATTACCTGTCAATACGGGTGGAAAACGAGAAATGTGGCAATGCGTCGAAGCCCTCCGCACGCTGGGACCTTGCCGCATCCTTTCTGCAGCACGCAAACCTGTCGGCGAAGGATGGACCCCGGAAATTGTTCGAAAGTTGGAAGATGATGGATATGAAGTGGTTCTTCGGGAGAAGGACTATCCTCACCCCTCATGGCGAATGATATTGGGGTTTCTATGGGGCGCTTTTTTCAAGTCAATCCGTGAAGTCCGGGCCTTTGGTCATGCGAATCCCTATCACCGCTGGGCTTTTCCTCTGGACTGGTGGCGAAAACATACTGTGGATGCTGATTTAGTGGTGATCCCCTATAGTTTCTGGGCATACCTGCCAACCCCCTGTCCCAAGGCGCTTCTCCTTCTTGACCTATGGTCGAACACCACATGGTCAAACCGGTCGCGTGAAGCACAGGAAATCGCGGGATGCGATCTCGTAATCGTCATTTCAAAAGACGAAGAGCAGCACCTGCATGACCGCCACATTCTTCACACACACTGGAGCCCTCCTGCGGTACCGCGTTGCGACCTGCCGCGTCCGGCGGTGGCCGGTCTCGTCGGCTCCGGAAGCGCCGTTAACCGTGAAGGCTTGAGGTGGTTGACGAAGTCTGCCGCAAAACAGTCCCTGCGCTTCCGCGTTTATGGTGGCCTGGCACGGCACACGAAGGCTGACCTGTTTGATCCGGTCGGCTTCTATGCCGATGAACAACAGCCTTACCGAGAATGCGGCGTCATTCTTATGACGACCACGCAGGGCATGGGCGTGCAGATCAAGAGCATCGAGGCGTTGGCGGCGGGACGCGCCATCGTGGCGCGACGCGGCGCGATGCGCGGGATGCCGCCCGGCGACGGGGCGTGGCTGGAAGTGGACACGCCGGAACAGATGGAGGAGGAGGCTGGCCGGCTTGTCCGGGATGCCGCCGCGCGCGAAGCATTGGGACGTCGGGCGCACGACTACTACGATCGGCATCTCGATAGCGAACGAATACGCGCCGACATGGTCGGCGCCTTTACCGAATTGGCCGCATGTAAACACATACGTGATGCACAATATCTGGCCGTCCGAAGCTGAGAAGAAGAAATATTATTATGTCCAGTCTTTCCATCGTTATTCCGGCGCATAATGAGGGCGCGACGGTTACCGAAGTTGTCGAAGAAGTCTGGGCCATCGCGCAACAACTGGGTCTGGATTATGAAATCATTTTGGTCAATGATGGTAGCACGGACCAAACGGGGCCATTGGCCCATACCCTGATGCAACGTATAGCGCAATTGCACCTCGTGGAGTATTTCCCGGGTCGGAACTACGGTGGGGCGCTCAAAGCTGGTTTTGGGGCAGCCACGAAAGAACTGATCGCCTTCTTTCCTGCGGATAAGCAGTTTGTCTTCAGCGATATTGTCAGGCTATTGGAGCGAAGCGCCGCGGCGGATATTGTTTCCGGATATCGTGCCAATCGCCAGGATAACTTTATTCGTAAACTTAACGCGTGGAGTTGGAATACGTTGATTAAAATGATTTTTGGCAGCCTCGGGCGGGATATCGACTGCGGATTTAAGTTGTTCCGGCGCGATATCTTGAACCATGTAAAACTGGTCAGTGATGGCGCGATGCTGGATACAGAACTCTTGGCGGGTGCGAAAGCATGCGGCTATGGTATGGCGGAGGTGGAGGTGACTCATTTACCGCGCACGGCCGGCAGGGCGACGGGTGCCAAACTTATCGTGATCGTGAGGGCGGTCCGCGACTTGTTGCGTTTCAGACGGCGGTTTCGGCGCGAAATGTGTGGTGAGAGGAGTTGATGGCGTGCCCCGATCCCTGATGAACTCGCATTTTTGGTATCGAACGCGAACCGTCGCATGGGCTTTGGGCTCACGGGCCTTCACGCATTTCGAGGGCTTCGGGGCGCTTTTTTTCCGGCACAGATTCTCCGTGCTTTTGGTCATGGCGGTCGCATGTCTGTTTCTCATGCATCGCGGCAGCTATGTGTCATATGTGCGCTATACGCGGGTGGCGGAGGGAAACATCTCGCACTGCGTCGCTGGTTTTTGGGCGAAGGGATGGCCGGCGTTTCGGGCGACCATAGTGGACGATGCCCAGGTATGGGGGCGCATCCGGCCCGCGCATTGGTTGTTTCATCAAATCCCGTTTGCGATCACGCTGCTTCGCAACGGTGACTGTGGGGGGGGGCAATCGGGCGTGAAGTTAGCCGACCGCATCAACGGCGATCTACAGACACACACTTTGGTCCTTCTAGCAACATTGTCACTGGCGGCCGCCGGTGCAGCCTATGTGCTGTTATCAGTAGCTGGTTCATGGTGGGCGGTGCTGGTTTTCATGGCAGGGTTTGCCGGCTCCCTGACGATTAGCGAGAATCTATTGGTCAATTATTGCGATAGTGGAGAGATTGCCCAACTGCTCTGGATCGGGACTTATGGGGTCGCGTTGACAGTCGCTTGGCGGTCGAAGGGGTGGCGGCTAGCGTTCGCGGAAACGGGTGCCGTGCTTTGTCTCCTTTTGGCTTATACCGCAAAGGAAACTTCGGTGGTACTGCTGCCTATTGCGGTGGCCCTTGCTTGTTGGCTCCTGTGGCGCAGGCGAAATCTTGATGGCATGCAAAGCCGCTTGATCATACGGCAGTTGGCTTGGCATATTGGGCTGGCGGCGACAATTTTGATCATGGTGCACAGGGTGAAAAGCGGGGCCTCCGTATCTGCCCATTTCCACCCTGCCAAAGTGGATTATGTTGCGCAGGTTCATTTCGCGCTGGGCGCTCTTCGCTGGGGGCTTGACGGGATACGCATGGGAATGGTCAGCCTTGCCGTGCTGGGCGCCATGATGCTGATTCAGCCCATGAGACTACCTTGGAAAGATCGTCGCGGGAGGGCTTGTGTTCTCTTTGTTTTGGTCGCGCTCAGCGGCGGCTTAGCCTTCATGGTGATCAATCTCCCTTGGCAGGCCATATTGGCGAAGTATTTTATTATGGCGTCCTTCTTTCTGGCCTTGGGGTTTGCTGCCGTGCAGGTGCTGATTGTTCGAGGTTTTTCTTTTCATGGCATGCGCTGGGCGGGTTGGGTTTGGACGTTGGTGATTTCGCTGTTTCTAATTAGAGAGCTTGGCG
>JAPLSZ010000347.1:0-4837 GCA_026398385.1 Kiritimatiellota bacterium
CAGGACGTGGTGCGGCGGCTGCTGGGCCGGCGTCCGTCCGCCGTGGGGCGGGCGGGCTCGGCCTTTGCCCCGGCCAACATCGCGCTGTGCAAATACTGGGGCAAGCGCGACGAGGAGTTGCACCTGCCGATCACGTCGAGCCTCTCCCTCTCGCTGGGCCGGCTCGGCAGCGAGATCCGCCTCGCGCCGTGCACCCAGGGGGATCGCATCAGCCTGAACGGCCGGCGGCTGGCGCCGGACGATGTTTTTGTCCAACGCGCCACGGCCTTCCTGGATTTGTTTCGTCCGGTGCCGGATTTCTTTTTCGAGGTGCGCGCGAAGAACTCCATTCCCACGGCGGCGGGCCTGGCCTCGTCGGCCTCAGGCTTCGCGGCGCTGACGCTGGCGTTGAACGATCTCTTCCGCTGGAAGCTGGCGCGGCGCGCGCTGTCCATCCTGGCCCGGCTTGGCAGCGGCAGCGCCTGCCGTTCGCTGTACCGTGGTTTTGTCGAATGGCATGCCGGGCAGGCCCGGGACGGCATGGATTCCTATGCCGAGCCGCTGGCCGCCACCTGGCCCGACCTGCGGATGGGCCTGCTGCTGCTTTCCGAGAAGGAAAAGCCGATCAGCTCGCGGCAGGCGATGCAGCAGACCTGCCGGACCTCCCCGCTCTACGGCGCCTGGCCCGCGCAAGCGGGCCGGGATCTCGCGACGCTCAAGACGGCCCTGCGCCATCGCGATTTTGTCGCGCTGGGCCGGACCGCCGAAGCCAACGCGCTGGCCATGCACGCCACCATGATCGCCGCGCGCCCGGCGATTCTGTACTGGTGGCCCGCCTCCCTGGCCGCCATGCGCCAAGCGCACCAGCTCCGCGCGGATGGCGTCCAAGTGTACTTCACCATGGATGCGGGCCCGAACGTCAAACTGCTGTTCCTGCGCCGGGACCAAGCCGCGGTGGCGGACGCTTTCCCCCGCATGAAAATCGTCCGGCCGTTCGGCCGGTAGAGCGCCGGCCGTCACTTCGCCGCATGCAGGACTTCACGGACCTTGAGGCCGAGGGTGGACAGGGTGAACGGCTTCGGAATGAAATTGACCTGCGCGTTCACGACGCCGTGCTGGGAGATGGTGTCTTCGGTAAAGCCGGAGCAATACAGCACCTTGAAATCCTGGCGGATCTCCCGCAGCCGGCGGATCAATTCGTGGCCGTCCATCTGGGGCATGACCACGTCCGTGAAGACGAGGTGGAGGGGGTGCTTGTATTCGCGGCAGATTTTTATGGCCTCTTCATGGTCGGCGGCCAGCAGCACCTGGTAGCCGAGGGTTTGGAGGAGGCGCTGGCTGAGGATGCGGACGGACTCATCGTCCTCGATCATGAGGATGGTTTCGGTGCCGCGGGGGGGGGGCGCGGCTGGCCGCCGGCTTGGGGTGGCTGCTGAGCGCCTCGCTCCGGGGCAGGTAGATGTTGAATTCCGTGCCGGCGCCGGGTTCGCTCTCGAACTCGATGTAGCCGTGGGATTGCTGGACGATGCCATAGACCATGGACAGGCCGAGGCCGGTACCGTGGCCTTCTTCCTTGGTGGTAAAGAAGGGTTCGAAGATATGCTCGCGGAGCTCCTCGGGGACGCCGACGCCGTTGTCGCGCAGGGCGAGACGGACATAGGCGCCGGGCCGGATGCCGACGCGGGTCTGGCAGAACCCCTCGTCCACGTCGGCGCGCAACGTGCGGAGCACGATCCGGCCACCCCGCGGCATGGCGTCGCGCGCGTTGACGGCGAGGTTCATGATCACCTGCTGCATCTGCCCCGTGTCGCTTTCGATGCAGCCGAGCGCGTCGTCCAGCTCCACCACCAAGGCGATATCCTCGCCCAGCGTGCGGCGCAACATCGGCTCGATTTCCCGGATAATGACGTTGAGGTCGAGCGGTTGCACCTGCATGACCTGCTTGCGGCTGAAGGCGAGCAATTGACCGGTGAGCTGCGCGGCCCGTTCGCCGGCCAGGACGATTTCCCGGACGTCGCCGCGCAGCGGATGATCCGACGGCAGCGATTCCCAGACGATGTGGGAGAACCCCATGATGGACGTCAGCAAATTGTTGAAATCGTGCGCGATGCCGCCCGCCAAACGCCCGATGCTTTCCATTTTTCGCGATTGGCGTAACTGCTCTTCGAGTTCGGTTTCGCGCGTGACATCGCGGGAGACGGCGACATAGTTGATGATCCGGCCTGACGGATCGCGGATGGGGGATATGGTGAGTTCCGCCCGGTAGAGGTGTTCGTCCTTGCGCTTGTTGATGACGTGGCCCGTCCAGACATTGCCTTGCAGGAGCGTGTTCCACATGCCGCTGTAAAAGTCCGCGTCCTGTTTGTCGCTTTTCAGTATGCGGGGATTCCGGCCGAGCGCCGCGCTGCGGGCATAGCCGGTGATCTGCTCGAACGCGTGGTTAACGTATTGGATGGCGCCGGCGGCATCGGTGATCGAGATGGCTTCGGCGGACTGTTCGATCGCCATGATCAGCCGGTTGCGCTCCTCCTCGGCCTGCCGGCGCTCGGTGATGTCGCGCACATTCAGCAGCACGGCCGACTGCCCATTGTACTCCGTCCGGCTGGCGCGGATCTCCACGGGCCGGACCTGGCCCGAGGCCGTCAGGCTGACCCCCTCGTAGCGCTCCAGGCTACCGTGGAACCAGAGCGGGTAAACGCGTTGCACCTCCGCGCGCTGTTCCGGCGGGACCAGGTCGGTCACATGCTTGCCCACCAAAGCCTCGCGGGACAATTCATGCAGGCGGCCGGCGGCCGGGTTCGCATCCAGCACGCGGCCGTGTTCATCCACGATAAAAATGGCGTCCGGCGCGTTCTCGAACAGCAGTCGGAATTTGCGCTCGCTGTCGATCAGCGCCTGGGAGCGGACGGCCAGTTCATCCTCCAGCTGGCGGCGTTGCCGGCGCAGATCCGCCTCGTTCCGGCGGATGCGCAACAGGGCGCGCACCTGGGCCACCAGTTCCAGCGGCTCAAACGGTTTGCACAGATAACTGTCCGCGCCGCATTCCAGGCCGGTGATCCGCCCCCGCGTATCCACCACGACCCCGGAAATCATCAGGATCGGAATCGTCGCCGTGGCGGGGTCGCCGCGGAGCCGGCGGGTGATCTCGTATCCGTCCATGCCGGGCATTTTAACATCCAGCAGGATGACGCTGGGCAATTCACGTTGCGCCAGTTCCAAGCCTTCCGCCCCGCCGAGCGCGGTCAAGAGTGCGCAGTCGGGGACATGGCGGGTGAGGATGGCGGCAAACAGATCCAAACTTTCCTGCGCGTCATCGATCGCCAGTATTTTTTCCTGCTTCATGCTGTGTTCCGCCGACGCCCCCGGCCTGGGCAGCATTCGGCCCCACGGCCCATGCCAACCCTTGACCGGGAACATATCCTTACAGAGGAAATTTATCAAGTCGGGTTAGCGGCGGCGTGGCGGACCGCGGCGTGGGCCGCGCGAACGAAATCCCCGAGCGCCGGAACGCGACGGCGCGAACTCGGCGGCGGGCGCATGGAAGCCGTCCGGCAGCTTGAGCCAGGCATCCTCCGGGTGCGCGTAGATCAGCGGCCGGCCCATGAATTTCTCGATCTCCGGCAGCAGGAAGGAGGACGACTCGTCGGCGAAGCAGATGGCCTCGCCGGCGTGGCCGGCGCGGCCGGTGCGGCCGATGCGGTGCACGAAATCCTCCGGCTGCTCGGGGATGTCGTAGTTGATCACGTGGCTGATGGCCTCCACGTGAATGCCGCGGCCGGCGACGTCCGTGGCGACCACCACGCGCACCTTGCCGGAGCGGAAGTCCTCCAGGATGCGCTGGCGCCGCTCCTGCGGCACGTCGCCGGAGAGCTCGGCGCAGGGGACGCGGTTGGTGGCGAGGCGCTTCGCCAGGCGCGTGACCGCGTCGCGCCGGTTGCGGAAGATCAGGATGCGCTTGGCATTGTCCTGTTTCAGCAGGTGCAGCAGCAGCGCGTATTTTTCCCGGGCGGTGACGATGTACACCGTCTGTTGGACCGTATCCACCGCGAGATGTTCCGGCTCGATTTTGACCAGCTCGGACTGGCGCATCCACTGGCTGGCGAGGCGCAGCACCTCCGGACTGAGCGTCGCGCTGAAGAGCAGCGTCTGCCGCCGGTCCTTCGGCGGGGTCTGGCTGATGATCCGGCGGACATCGGGGATAAACCCCATGTCCAGCATCCGGTCGGCCTCGTCAATCACGAGGATCTCGACGCGCGAGAGATCCACCACGCGGCTGCGGAGGAAATCAATCAGCCGGCCAGGGGTGGCGGAGATGAGATCCACGGGCCGGCTGCGGAGCTGCTGCTGCTGTTTTTCGTAGTCCATGCCGCCGAAGACGGCGACGCTGCCGAAGTCGGCATATTTGCTCAACACCACAGCGTCCCGCTGGATTTGTTGACAGAGTTCGCGGGTTGGCGCGAGCACCAGGGCGCGCGGGGCGCCGAGCTTGCGCGGGGCGGGCAGAGGATGCAGGTGCGCGTGTTGGAGAATGGTCAGCAGGAACGCGGCGGTCTTGCCGGTCCCGGTTTGCGCCTGTCCGCCGGCGTCCTTGCCGGCGAGCGTATGCGGGAGAATCTGCGCCTGGATGGGGGTGCAATACTGGAACTGTTCATCGGCGATGGCGTGCATAATTTCCGGGGAGAACGGGAAATCCTGGAACCGCAGCTTGCCCGCGGCCGGCGGCACGGAGAAGGCTGCCGGATCCCACGGGGCGGCGGGGCGCGGGTTACTGGCGGCCGGCGGCTGGTGGTCGCGGGCCGGTGCGCCGGAGCGCCGGTGGCTCTCCGGCCGGGACGGTGGACGGCTGGCGGCCGGCGGC
>JAPLSZ010000347.1:4928-8357 GCA_026398385.1 Kiritimatiellota bacterium
TTCTTGATGTGTTTACGCATGGCTTTAAACGACGCATACCGACGCGCTCGACGCGCGGCCGGGACGTGTCCCGTTCATGGTTGTATCCGGATTACCACTGGCGGCCTGCCACGCCCTTGGTGCCCTTGCCGATGGCCCGGGCGGCTTCCCTGGGCCGCAGCGCGCGGACGGCCGCGCCAGCCCGCCACATCTCGGAGTCGCGGATCACGCCGAGTTCCTTGGCCAATTGCTGCTGATAATCGCGCTTGCCGCAGGTCTTGATGACGCGCACGGCTTCCTCGCCGGAGGCCACGCGCCGGTAGAGTTCCTTGAAGACCGGCAGCACGGCCTGCTTGAAGCGCGGCTTCCAGTCCAGCGCGCCGCGCTGGGCCGTGGCCGAGCAGTTGGAGTACATCCAGTCCATGCCCTTCTCGTCCACCAGGCGGATCAGGCTCTGCGTCAGCTCCTCGACCGTCTCGTTGAACGCCTCGCTGGGCGAATGCCCGTGCGCGCGGAGGGTGTCGTACTGCGCCTCCATGATGCCGGCCAGGGCGCCCATCAGCACGCCGCGCTCGCCGGTGAGGTCGCTGTTCGTCTCGTGCGGGAAGGTGGTGGGGAACAGGTAGCCGGAGCCGATGCCGATGCCCAGCGCGAGGCAGCGCTCCGTGGCGCGGCCCGTGGCGTCCTGGAACACCGCAAAGCTCGAGTTGATGCCCGCGCCGGAGAGGAAGTTGCGGCGCACGCTCGTGCCCGAACCCTTGGGCGCCACCATGATCACGTCCACGTTCTTGGGCGGCACCACGCCGGTCTTTTTATGGTAGGTGATGGAAAAGCCGTGCGAGAAATACAGCGCCGCGCCAGGCTTGAGGTGCTTCTTGACCAGCGGCCAGATGGCGCGCTGCGCCGCGTCGGACACCAGCATCTGGATGATCGTGCCCTTCTGCACCGCGGTTTTGATGTCGAACAACGTCTTGCCCGGTACCCAGCCATCGGTCACGGCGCGGTCCCAGTCGCGCTTGAATTCCGATGCCTGGCCGATGATGACCTTAAATCCGTTATCCTTGAGGTTCAGCGCCTGCGCGGGCCCTTGGACGCCGTAACCGATGATGGCGATCACCTCGTCCTTCAGCACCTTGCGCGCCCGCGCCAGCGGAAACTCCGCGCGCGTCACCACCTTCTCCCGGACTCCGCCAAAATCAATCATAGCCATACGTTCTGCTCCTTCCGGCCGGTTGCGATTCGAGCAACAACCCCAACATTTATACCGCGCCGGCCGCGGCGGGTCAATGCAAATTCAACCCGTTTAGTAAGGCCGCAATGACAGGGGAGAATAGCACAAGACTGCGCCCCTTGAAATTCTGGCCGGGAGGGCCAAGTACCGCTGGGCGCCCCGCTCACGCGGACTCCGGCCAGCCGGTACCGTTGGTTCCCGGCGATGGCGCCCCGGCTATTTCTGGCCGGGAATTTCGACCTTGGCGGCGGCGCGCAACTGCTTGAGATATTTTTCCACCACTTCGCGCTTGGCCTGGCCGGTCAGGAACTGGCGCAGGCGGTCGGAGGCTTCGGCCAGCGGCACCGTCTTGGCCGGATGCTTGGCGGTGGTCTGCAGGATGTGATAGCCGAAGTCCGTCTCGACGAGCGGCCCGATCTTGTTCAGGTCGTTGCTGAAGGCGGCCTGCTCGAAGGCGGGCATCATCTGGCCCCGCGGGAAGGTGTACTCGCCGCCTTTGTCTTTGCTGCCGGGATCCTCGGAATGCTGCTTGGCCAGCGCCGCAAAGTCACCGCCCTTGAGCAGTTGCTGGCGGAGGGCCTCGGCCTGGGCTTTCTTCTCCGCCTTGACCTTGGCCTCGGCCTTCTCCGGCACGGCGATCAGGATATGCCGGGCGGTGACGGTTTCCGGCTGCTCGAACCGGGACTTGTTCTCGTCGTAGTACTTCTTCAAGTCCGCCTCGGTAACGGCGGCCACCGCGGCCGTCTTCTGATCGAGCAGGTTCTTGATTCTCACCATGTTTTCGAAATCCTGCGCGGTCATGCCCTGCGCCTCTAGGGCCTGCTCGAAGGTCATGCCGGGCGGCAGCGGGATCTCCTGCTTCGCCTGCGCGAGGTCGTTGGAGGTGACGACGATCTTAGCCTTCTCGACTTCGCGCGTCAGCAGCTTCTGCATGATCAAATTCTCCAGCACGTTGGCGGAGAGCTGGGCGCGGGCCATGGCCATTTGTTCCGCCGGAATCCGGTCGCCGCTGGCCTTGAGAACACGGTCCACCATGGCGTTGATGTCGCTTTGCAGGATCTTCTGGCTCTCCACCACGGCGACGACGGTGGTCGGCGCGACGGCGGCAGGCGGCGGTGGTTGTAAAAACGGGTTGGGCATGGACATCTCGGGCACGGGCGTCTCGGGCTGGGCTGGTGCGGCGGCCCAGAGACTCGTGGCGGCGCCCAGCAACATGAGCGCGGATGCAATCCAACGGGACAGACTATTCGACATGGCATTTTCCTTTCGGTTGTCCACCGCCGTCGAAGCGGGCTTCGGGCGCGCCCTCCCGGCGGTGAAAACGCGGCACTATGACGAGATCGGGGGCCGGAGTCAAATATTGATTTGAGCCAGCCGCCGGTTGATCGCGGCGGCGGCGGCGTGGCCTTGGCCCATGGCGAGGATGACCGTGGCGGCGCCGAGGACGATGTCGCCACCGGCGTAGACGCCGTCGAGCGAAGTCTGTTGGATCTCGTCGACGACGATGTTGCCCCAGTGGTTATGCACGAGGCCGGCGGTGGTCTGCCGGATGAGCGGGTTGGACTCGTTGCCGATGGCGCAGATGACGGTGTCCACGTCCATGATGAACTCGCTGCCCGGGAGTTCCACGGGGCGGCGGCGGCCCGAGGTGTCGGGCTCGCCCAGTTCGTAGCGCAGGCCTTCCATGCCGGTGACGCAGCCGTCGGTGTCGCCGAGGATGCGCTTGGCGTTCTGGAGCATGTGGAAGATGACGCCTTCCTCCCTGGCGTGGGCGACTTCCTCGGTGCGCGCCGGCATCTCCACCTCGGTGCGGCGATAGACGAGGTGGACCTCCTGGGCGCCGAGCCGGACGGCCATGCGGGCGGCGTCCATGGCCACGTTGCCGCCGCCCAGGACGACGACCCGGTTGGACCGGAAGATGGGCGTATCGGCGCGCTCGAAATCGTAGGCGCGCATCAGGTTCGCGCGGGTGAGGTATTCGTTGGCGGAGAACACGCCGACGAGGTTTTCGCCCGGGATGTTCATGAACTTGGGCAACCCCGCGCCAACGCCGATGAACATGGCGTCGAAACCGTCCAGCTTCAGTTGGTCGAGCAGCTTGCGGGTGCGGCCGACGACGAAGTTGGTGTGGATCTTCACGCCCATCTGTTCGAGCGTCTCCACCTCCTTTTGCACGATGGCCTTGGGCAGCCGGAACTCCGGAATGCCGTACACCATGA
>JAPLSZ010000276.1 GCA_026398385.1 Kiritimatiellota bacterium
AGCGTCTCTCTCCAAGCCCCACGGGCTGAAAACCCCCGCGAAACAAGGGGTTTCGCCCTTCCCTTTGCAACCGCGCGGCGGCTTCTCGTGGCGCCCAGCGCCGGTCAGTGGCGTTGGGCGCTCCTTAGGCGAGGATTTGGGTTGCCGGAAGCGGCTTGACCCGGCTCCGATTTAGGCGCATACCTGTCGGCATGCAAAACGGATGGCGGGTGGCTGCGGCGGGCTTGCTGGCCGCGCTGCTGCTGGGCGGATGCGCCCGGCAACAGCAACAGCAGGAGCAAGCCCTGATCGCTGCGATTAAAGACGGACAAACGCAGGCTGTCCGGCAACTGCTGGACGCCGGGGTGGACAGCAACGCCCAACGGCCCGGCGGGGCCGCCCCGCTGCACTATGCCGCCCAGGCGGGCCAGACCGCCATCGTGGAGCTGCTGCTGGCCCGGGGTGCCGCGCGCGAGGCGCGGTTCGGCGACGGCGTCACGCCGCTCTGGATGGCCGTGGAGCAGGACCGCCTGGAGGTGGTCCGCCTGCTGCTGGCCCGGGGCGCCGACGCGAACGTCCGGGATAGCCAGCACCGGACGCCGCTGCACATCGCCGCAGGTCAGGGGTCGCTGGCGCTGGTGGAGCTGCTGCTCGCGCACCAGGCGGCGGTTTCGGCGGCCAATGCCCAGGGCGAAACCCCGCTCCATTTCGCCGCGTATCACGGCTTTGCGCCCGTCGTCCGCCGGCTGCTAGCCGCCGGGGCGGACGCACAGGCCAAAACGGACCAGGGGAAGACGCCGCGGGATCTGGCGGCGGAGCTGCAGCACGCGGAGGTCGTCGCGCTGTTCGGGCGGCGCTGACCGTGTCGCCGGTGGATGCCATGAACCCAAGCCCGATCATCGCTGTAGCCAACCAGAAGGGCGGCGTCGGCAAGACGACCACCGCCGTCAATCTCGCCGCCTGCCTCGCGGAGAAACAGCAGCGGGTGCTGCTGATTGACCTCGATCCGCAGGCCAACGCGACCAGCGGCCTGGGCATCGCTAAGCGCGCGGGCGCGAGCGTTTATCGGGCCCTGCTGGACGGCAGCCGCCTGGCGGAACTGGTCATCCCCACCGCCGTCGAGCGCCTGGACCTGATCCCGTCGGAAGTGGATCTCGCCGGCGCGGAAATCGACGTCGCGCGCGCGGAGCGCTACCTGCATCGTTTCCACGAGGCCGTCGCGCCCCTGCGGGCAGAGGGCCGCTACGACTTCATTTTCGTGGACTGTCCGCCCTCGCTGGGCATCCTGACCATGAATGCCCTGACCGCGGCCAATGCGATTCTGATTCCGATCCAGTGCGAGTATTACGCGTTGGAGGGCTTGAGCGTGATCCGGCGGATCATCGGGCAGTTGCGCGACAGCGGCGCCAACCCCGCGCTGGCCATCGAAGGCATTGTCATGACGATGTACGACCTGCGGACCAACCTCTCGCAGCAGGTGGTGCAGGAGGTCATCCAGCACTTCGGCGACCAGGTGTACGCAACGATGATTCCGCGCAGCGTGCGCCTGAGCGAGGCGCCCAGCTACGGCCAGGCGATCATCGGGTACGACCCGCACGGCACCGGCGCGGCGGCTTACCGCCAGCTCGCGCGCGAGTTTCTCAAACGCCGCCGTGCCCTGGACCAGCCGGTCCCCGCGTTGGCGGCCGGCACGGCCGGCGTCTCCGCGCCCCCGGCCGAATCCGCGGCGGTGCCGCCGACCATCCCGCCGCCCGTTGAACCCGCCCCGGTAGGGAATCGGAATTCAACCACAGAGGTCGCGGAGGACGCAAAGGAGGGCACGGAGGCCGGATTTGTAGACACAGATTTACACGGATCGCAGATGAAGATGGCCTGACAGCGCCGTTCCTGTTTTTCCTCATTGAATAATCCGAATGGGGTCATGCGGCGGGGAGCGCGGGCTTCCAGCCCGCTGCGTCCGGCATCCTGCCGGGCGCGGATGAAGCGGAGAAGATGTAAACCTGAACTCGGCCGTTGAGATCACTAGGCCGAAGGCTGTCGGCAGCAGTCGGTTGTCAGTGGCCGGAATTATTACCGAGTCGCGGCCTTTTCTTTTCGCGTAATCCGCGTGTTTCGCAGTTCAACGGCTCTTTCCATGTTCAAGGCTCCCGGGCCGCGGCGATGCTTGGCCGCACCCAGTCGAATTCGCGCGCGACGCTGTCCACCACGCCGCCGGCGCGGAGTTCCGTCGGCAGCACGTCAAAGGTATAGGTCTCGATTTCCAGATGCTCCGTCGCCGTGACGGCTTCGCGGAAGAAGTCCGCGTTCAAGTCCGGCGCCGTTGAGCGCAGGGGCGCGCCGCCCTCCCAGAACAACGGCACGTGATAATGAACGCGCACGAGTTCCACGTCGTTGCGTTGCGCCAGCGCCGGCAACGCCTCCGTCAAATCGGTCCACGCCAGCAGGGCGCCGTTTGCGAGCCGCGCCTTGGTCTGGTGCAGATAGACCGGCTCGTCAAAAGCGGCCAGCGCCTGCGTCAGCGCGGATGGACGGCACTTCCGGATCCCGCCTTCTTCCTCTTCTGTGGGCGGGGCATCTTGCCCCGCGTTTCCCCTTTCAGGTGTGGGCGGCCTCCCAGTCCCGTGTTTCACCGCCACCTCCAGCGCCGCGCTGAGTTGGATCTTGGAAACGCGCAGACCGGCGGCGCGGTAGCGGCGTAAGGCGGCCAGCGGCGACTCGAACTGCAGCGCCGCGTGACAGGTGTCGAGGCAGACGCCGAGGTGCCGCCGCACCCGTTCGCGCTGCGCCGTGCCGGCGCACGCGGCCGCGAGCGGGCCGTCGAAGAAGCGGATGACCTCGTCCGTCGTTTCCAAAAAACAAAACGGCTCCGGCTCCAGGCCCAGGTGCAGCTCGCGCCCGGTTTGCTCGCGCAGCCCGGCCAGATGCTGTGCGGCGGCGGCGAGTTGCTCCGCCATGGACCGCGCGTCCGCCGCGCTGCGGATCCACGGCTTGAATGAGCCGGGCAGCGTGCTGATGCTGCCGCTGACGCCGTCCGGCAGCAGATCGGCCAGGATGTCCGCCAGCAGGGTGGTATAGTCCCACCGTTCCGCCGTCCGCCAGTCCGGCGCGTACACCTGCGCCTTCACGCGCGCGCCGTGAAAGCGGCCGTAGGGGAAGCCGTTGATGGTGAAGGCATACAGGCCGCGGTCCGCCAGTTCCTCGCGCAACCGCCGTCGCGCCGCCGGCGCGCGCAGGTCCTCCGCCGCCGCGCGGCTGAGGCGCAATCCCAACCCGAAGGACCGGTCCGGCGCGACGCGCGCCTTGACCGCCGTGGCGTGCTCCCGGATCGCCGCCAGATTCTCCGCCCACGTCTCGCCGGGATGGATGTTCAGGCAGTACGTCAGGTGCAATGGCGGTTGTGATCGCATCAGCATGTTTCTCTTCCCCGTTTCATCCTCCGCATTATCCTCATCTTAATCTTGATCCTAATCTTAATCTCACTCGAAATCTCTTTCCTTCCACGTCTTCATCCGTCCCTACCTCTCGGAGGGTCGGGATTCGTGGCTAAACTCCGTCATTCCTACCGCATCTGTGCCGTCTGCGTAATCTGGATAAACGTCCTATTCCTTTTGCGCTCTTTGTGTTCTTTTGCGGCAAAACTCCGCTCCCCTTCCTTCGCAATTCCGCCACGCACTGGGCCAGCAGGGCCAGGTCCACCGCGTGGATTTCGAAGCGCCGCCCGACGCCGCGTGGTAGGGTCAGGCTCAGTTCGCCGCCGAGGTGTTCGCGGAATTCCTCCAGTCCCTGCAGGATCCGGAGGCGGCCGGCGCGATCTTTTTGGCTCAGGGCGGCGCACCACACCGGGAGGCCTGCCCGGGTGAGACCCGCCCGCAGCGCCTGGAAATCCCGCGCCGGCAGCCAGCCCTGGCGCGCGGCATAACAGGCATCCAGCGCCAGCCCGATCGCCACCGCCTGGCCGTGGCCCAGCCGGTAATCCGTCAGCACCTCCAGCCGGTGCGCCGACCAGTGGCCGAAGTCCAGCGGTCGCGCGCGCCCCCGCTCGAACGGATCGCCGCCGGCGCGGATGTGCCGCAAGTGCAGCCGGGCGCAGCGGAAGATCAATTGCTCCATCAGCGCCGCCTCCCGCGCGCGGAGGCGGGCGGCCTGCCGGACCAGCCAGCGGAAGAAGGCGGCGTCCTGGGTCAGCGCCACCTTGAACGCCTCGGCGATGCCGCCGCGCCATTCGCGGTCCGGCAGCGTCGCCAGGAAATCGAAATCGTTCAGCACCGCGAAGGGCGGGGCGAAGGTGCCGATCAGATTTTTCGCCGGGCCGAAGTTTACCGCGTTCTTCACGCCGACCCCCGAGTCGCACTGCGCCAGCACCGTGGTCGGCAGCCGCACCAGGCGCAGCCCGCGATGAACCAGCGCCGCGGCCAGGCCGACGGCGTCCAGCACCGCGCCGCCGCCGATGGCGATCACGAACGACTGCCGGTCCATGTGCCGGGCCAGCAGGTCGCGCATGATCGTCCGCGCGCCGTTCAGGGCGTTCTTCAGCGCCTCGCCGCCCGGCACCACGCGCGGCGGCGCGGCCAGCTCCAGCCGGCCGGCATGCGCGGCGAAATAGCGCTCCACCCGATCGAGCAAACTGGCTTCCGGCCTCTTCGTGGGCGGGGCTTCTGCTGCTCTGCGAAGTAGGCCTTCGCTACGAAGCACGAGCAGCCCCGCGTTCTTAAGCTGTCTTGTGGGCGGGGCTTCTAGCCCCGCGTCCGTCTGCTTCTGGCTGCGCGCAGTGCGGGAACACTCCGCTGCCAGCACGCCCTGGTCCATGAACACCATCGCCCGATGCCGGCGCTTTTCCTTCAGCCGGTCCATCGCGCGCACCAGTTCGAGGTTCGCCGGGTCGAAGACCCCGCGGGTGAAGACCACGGGGTAATCGAACGGCACCGACAGGCGCTGCATTAACCGCTGGGTCATGACGATTCCATCCGGTTGCGGACGGCCCGGGAAAGGTCCAGCAGCGTTTTCGCTTCCGCGCCCAGGCCGCCCGAGGCGGCCCAGGCGATTTCCCGGCCCGGCCCCGCGAGGCCGTGCGTGCCGCGCACCCGCGCGGCGTCCTGGCTGACGCGGCCCGGCGGCCAGCCGAAAAACAATTCGCAGGGATCATACCCCGGCTTGCTGTGAATATCCACATGGCCGGCGTAGTCCGGCGCCGCGCGCTTCGACTCCCACCACGGATAGGCGAACCAGCGGCCCGGTTGCGCGGCGACAAGGAAGTCACGGCCCCGCTCGTGGATCGCGTCCACGCCGTCCAGTTGCTCCAGCGTGCGGCGCACGTCGGGGCGGCGGCCGTCGTCGAGCGCGAAAACCTGCGCGATCTGATGATCAACCATGGCGAACGCGGCGCTGGCAAAGAAATCCGGATAGGCGCGGCCCTGCACCGTCCGGACCTGGAAAAGACCGGCGGCGCGCAAGGCGCGGTTGGGGAACACCGGCGCGCCGGCAACCGGTTCGATGGCGTAATCGCCGAAGATCAGCACGTCGTAACCGGCGTCCACGGCGGTGGTCCAGAGCAGGGCCAGATCGGCGTAGGTTGACTCCAGGGCCATCACCGTGCAGGTCGCGGCGGCGATCCACGCGGAGGATGGATGCGCGGCCAGCGGGCCCCAGTAGTGCCGCAGGGGGAAGGGCCGGCCCAGTTCGCCGCAGAGGCGGGCATAGAGGTCGTGCGGCTGGCTGTAACAATCCTCGATCATGCCGCCGTGGTGTTTGTGAATGGGGCGGGGCGATAGGATCAGGTCCGCCTGCTCGCCGAGGCTTTGCTGCCAGAACAGCAGGCCAACCTGCTGGCCCTGGGCGCGGCCGGCGCGCCAGAGGCGGTCGCCGCGGACCAGGTTCGCCGATTGTTCCCAGAAGGCCACCTTGCGCAGCTCGCGCAGGAAGACGCCGTTGGACTCCAGGCCGCCGTCGGCCGGCGACCGGCCGGTGCGGAAGGCGGCCTGCACGGGACAGGTCACCGCCGGAAACACCGTCTCCGCCGGACGGAAGGCGAGCCGCTCGTCCGCGGGCGGATGGCGTTGGACCAGCTTCCAGCCCAGCGCAGCGACGTCCACGACCAATAGCTTCTTGGTTTTTTGCATAACAACTGCCGCACAAATGCTTAACTACGAACACGGATTCGGAATTTACCACAGAGGTCGCAGAGGCCCCGGAGGTCACGGAGAACGAGCTTCCCCAAGTCATTGGGAGCCCCCATTTGTTCCCCCGTCTTCATCCGTGGCTAAAACCTCCGCCTATGTGACCTCCGCCTTCCTCCGTGACCTCTGTGGTTAAACTCCGGGGCCCCTTCCTTCTCAACTCATATAAAACCGTTTCGACAGCCAGCCCGTCACCGGCCAGAGCGCCAGCAGTACAGCGGCGGCCAGCCAACTGGCCGCACCCGCGCCGGCCGCGAGGCACAAGGCGGCCTGGAGCGGCAGCAGTCCGCGCAGCAGCATGCCGATCAAGCCGGCGCGGCCGGTCCGAACCTCGCTGCGCGCCAATGTGGTCACGCCGGCGATGTAGAGCACCAGCAGGCCGACCGCGCCGGCCAGCAGCCACTGGCGCGGAGCGGGCAGGCCCGCCCAGGCAACAGGGCCAGCGGCGGCGCCCAGCAAAAGGTT
>JAPLSZ010000100.1 GCA_026398385.1 Kiritimatiellota bacterium
CAGCCGCACATGCTGAAATTGCGGAAGCCCTGCCGTGTGGTTTCCCAGCCGGCATCTCGGCCCATACGGCCCCAGTAGGGGTGCGTCTCCGACCGTATGGAGCTGCCGAAATAATTTCCGGAAACGATGTTCCAGGTCTCCACCGGCGGCACGCCCCATTGCGTGGCCCAGGCGTAGCGGGCGGCCGGATCCCCGCTGCCGCCTTGCTTCACGCCTTGGATGTTGGTGGCGAAGACCATACTAATCGTCTGCCACGCGAGCAGCATGCTTATCGCCACATAAAGGGCAAACTTTGCGGCGATAGCGGATAGTGCCAGACGCCGCACTGCTGGGTTCCTGGCGGCATCCCGGTTTGGCTGGGTGTCCGGGCGCCTCGACATGAAATACTCTGCCAGATGTGAGAACCAGAAGACAAAGGCGGAAACTATCGCCAGGATGAACCCGACATCGGGCCATTCCGCCACGCATAATCCTATGCAGCCTCCCGCCAGCGCATAGGATAGCCAGGCTTGGAAAGTCTGCGGGGCGCCGGAGGCTGTATGCCGGCGGCCGCGTTCCAGTAAACCCAAAGCTAGTGCGCACCAAGCCAGGCAGATGGGACGCCAAACCTGTCCCATCATGGCAAAATTATGGCAGCCCCCGGCCAGCATGAGGATCGCGGCGGACAACGCGCAGGCACTCCGCCGGAACCGGTATTGGCGCAACATCCAGTATAACGACAGGCCACAGAGGGCCAGGATGAACGCCTGCCCGCCGCGTCGCCAGAAGATGGGCGCCAAGGTGTCACCGATGAAACTTGCCGCAATAGCGAGCTGTTTGTTTCCAAATCCAAAGAATAATTGGTTGTCCCAGGAACGCAGAAAAGTTCCAGGAAACCGATAGGAAGGCGAAAGGGCCGCTTCGACATTCAGATCGTTGAAGGCCAGCACCTGGCCGGGATTGGCGAGTATATCCCAATAGGTGGCAGCGGCTAGGGCGGCCAGCGCGAGAAAGAGGCCCAGCGCCCAGCGCCATCTTTTTGGTCGTTCATTCATGGAGGCATGGTAACCACGAAACACGCCAAATGGCACGAAAAATCATGGCAACCCGTAAGACCTCAGTCGCACAGGGTACTGTAAGGGCATCGCTCGCGATAAGATCATATTGTAGGCCGGGTCTCCGACCCGGCACAAGTGGCTGCATGTCTTCGGCCGTAATGGGGCAGTGACGTAGGGGCAAAGTCTTGCTGCGCCCGCCTGCGGTGAGCGTGCCTGCCGTGAGCTTGCCGAACGGGTTGAAGTGGTCGAACCCGCCCTGTAAAAGTGCCATGCATTGCTAACCATCCAAAACTTGTTTTCCGGCGAAGAATTTTGACAGGATCAACAAGATTCTACAGGATTGGGTCCTATCGCCGTGCCAGCCTATCCGACCACAAGCTAACAACCTTCCTGTAAAATCCTGTTAATCCTGTCAAGTTATTCTTTGGTTTCGGCTTCACCGCGCTAAGCCCATCTAAAAGTCGTAAGCTCCAGGAGCTTCACTGACCGCCCAGCGAATCGCTGCGGCGGTATGTCCCCCGATGCCCGGCACGTCCCGAAGCTGCACGGCGTCGGCGCGCAGCACGGATTCCACGCTGCCGAACCGTTCCAGCCGCCGTGCCGCGCGGGCGGGCCCCACGCCCCCACGCCGGGCAAGCCCTTCAGGATTTGCAACTGGCGCTTGCGTTTGCCTTTGGGGCGATAGCCGTGGCGCGGGAGCGCGCCCCCGGCGGCGCCCCGGATTTGACGCGCGGCGTACAGCATCAGCCGCGCGGATTCCTCCGGGGACAGGGACCGCAGGATCGGTAATCCGAAGATCAGGCTCAGCGAGATCAGCGCGCCCTGCAGGGCCTCGCGTCGCATATGACTCTCCGCTAAATCCGCGGCCGTGCCTTCCAGCACGATCACCGCCGGCAGCGGAGCATTAGCCAGTCGCCGTGCCTGGTGGAACAGCCGGCCGTCCAGGCTGGAAAGCGCAAAGTCCGGCAAGGTCTTGCGCTCCACGAGCAGCCGACCGTGCACCTCGTAGTCGCCGACGTCCAACCGCTGGAGAATCACCTGTACACCCGCCTGCTGCTGCAAGGCCGCCACCACGTGGGAGCGCGCCTCGCGGTCGTCGGCTAGTACAACCATTTGGTCCGCTGCGGACATGCCGGCAAGATAGCAATAAACAGGAGAAAAACTAAATGATTTTTCGACAGGATTTACAGGATGGATGTATAAAATGATGTCAAACGAGAAGCCCAGGGCGGACGCATCAAAAAACCAGAAAAGGTGGCGCGGAACGGGCCGCGCAGATCACACGTGATACCGGCCCGTCCGCTGTGTTGTCGGGGATCGCCGCGTATACGTATACAGCGGCGACCCCGCCGCCTTGCGGCCGAACCGGTCTGACGCGTTCCTGCGCGGGGGCTTCGCCCGACCCGTTCCGCGCCACGTTTATGCCCATCGCGAAGCGCGACGGGTGGAAGATCAGACCGGATTTGGCCTAAAGAAGAGCTTGGGGGGGCCACTCTGGTATGCGTTTAGATGTGTCTGCCCTGTTTGGACTAGAAGCGGAGATGACCGGCTCTTCGGGGGTTGGATTGGCCAGCGCCGCAAGCGTCACGCCTGGGGCCCAGCCAACGGGTCCCAGACCCGTTCGAAGCCGTACCCTTGGAAATCCTTCGTGTTCCGAGTGGCAAACCAGGTGACACCGAAGTGCCGCAAGGTCAGCGCCAGACGGGCATCGTAGATGGCGCGTCGGGGGGAGGCGTTGTGCCCGGCGCGGCGCCACCACTCATTGTGAATTCGCCCGTGGTTTCGTTGGCCAGCAGGCGCAGGTTATCCGCCGGAAAACTGCGCCAGCCCAATTTAACGGGAGCGGGCAAGGCCCATGGGATGGCGGAGGTGTGTTTGACCGGATAGACCTGCAGCAGGCTCTCCAAGCCGCGGCGGATGACCTCGGCCAGCGACCACTCCCGTTGCTCGGCCAACCGGCGCGCGGCGCGATACAAATCATCGGGCAGTTGCACTTGCGTTCTAATCATGGTGTAAAAAATACATCCATGTAAAAATGATGTCAAGCGAACAACCCAGGGCAGCGTAATGGGTCAGTGACGTAGGGGCGCAGGCTTGCTGCGCCCGCCGGCGTTGCCTTTCGCCGGGTCGGAGACCCGGCCTACAATAATCTTATCGCCAGCGGCGCCTCTATGTGACCCATTACAGGGCAGCAGGGCAGACGCATCTAAAATCCAAAGTTTTCTTTTCATTGCGCCGGGGTTGCAGAAGATTCTGGCTGGGACAGAGCGTGGTGCCGTGATACAAAAGGGTTACGCCAGAGCTTTGCGTTGGGTGATGAGCTGTGGCATGAGCAGTAAATTTTGGAGTGCGGCGGCTTGACGCCGATTTCTTACACCACGTTTTGACGCGGTGTGTTGGAACAAATCAATGAACAAGCACTTTTCATCCGCGCGTCGAGCCGCGCGGAACATAGCGGCGTCAAGCCGCCGCACTCCATATTAGCGATGAATTAAGATGCGTCTGCCCTGGCGAGGACTTGGAGCCACTCGGCGGCGCGCGCGAGGGGATCCGAAGCGTTCAACAGATCGGAGATCACGGAGAAGCCGTCCGCGCCGGCGGCGCGCAGGGCCGGCATATGCTCCGGCGCCAGGCCGCCGATGGCCGCGACCGGGCAGCCGGCTAGCCGGCGCAGCCGGCGGAAACCATCCACGCCGAGTGGCGTCGCCGCCATCTGTTTGGTGACCGTTGGGAAAACGGGCCCCAGACCGATGTAGGAGGGGCGCGCCGCGTTCGCGACAGCCAGCTCAAAGTGGTTGTGCGCGCTGAGCCCCAGGCGCAATCCGGCCCGCGCCAGGGCCGCCAGATCGGCCTGCCGCGCATCCTGCTGCCCGAGGTGTACGCCATACGCGCCATGCTGCAAGGCCAGTTCCCACGCGTCATTAACGAACAAGCGCGCGTCGAAACGACGGGCGATTTCGATGGCCGAGCGAACTTCCTTGTCCAGCGCCGCCCCGGCCAGATCCTTCGCACGCAATTGAATGGTCGTGATGCCCAGCGGCAGCAGTTTTTCCAGCCAAGTGGCGCGATCAACAATCGGATATAACCCCAGCGGGGCCGGTCCGCAGGAGGGGAACGATAGCCGTGTGCGGCCCGCTTCGGCTGTCGGTGTGGCCCACGGCAGATCTTCCGCGTCCTCGGGCCAGCCGAGATGGGCAAGCGGCCCGTGTCCCTGGCCAAGGTCATCGCCCTGCCGCAAGCCCTGGTTGAGATAGGTCTTGCCCAGCACGAGAGCGTCGGTCAGCGTCAGCCCCAGGGCGTGCGCCGCCGCGATGGCCGCGGACAACGTGCAACCCGTGCCGTGCGTGTGCCGGACATGCTGTCGCGGACTCGTCAGCCAGAAGGATTCCCGCCCATTTGTCCAATAGTCCTGACTGAACTCCGTGCCGCCATGCCCGCCCTTGACCAGCAGCGAGCGCGCGCCGCGCCGCACTACGTCACCGGCGGCTTCCGCAATGGCCGCGGGGGACGGGGCGGTCCGGCTTACGGTCATATCGCGGGGGCTGGCGCCACCTAAGACCTCGAACTCTGCGAGATTCGGCGTCGTTACATCCGCGCGCGGCAGGATTTCTCCGATCAACTGTTGCAGGCCATCCATTTCCAGCAACTCGGTGCCGCGGGTGGCAGCCAGGACCGGATCGCAGACGACGAACGCGTCGGTTTGCCGCAAAAAGTCAGCGACGATCCGCACGTGGCCGGCCGTCGCCAGCATGCCGATCTTGATGGCGGCGGGCGGCAGATCGGCCGCCAGGGCGGCCAGTTGCGCGCGCAGCAAGTCTGGCGCCACCGGCGCGACGCGGAAGACGCCGGTGGTGTTCTGCACGGTCAGCGCGGTGATGACCGAACAGGCATGCACGCCCAGACCGTTCATGGTCTTGAGATCGGCCTGGATCCCCGCGCCCCCGCCCGGGTCGCTGCCAGCGATGGTCCAGACGATGGGCCGGGGAACAACGTGTGATGAGGGATGCGTCATGAGTGTAGGCCACATTTTTTATCGTATAATCTTGACCTCCACGATCCCGCGCACGGAGTTGATCAGCAGGACACGATCGGCTTGTTTCAGGTCATCCACGGGGATGACCGCCTCGCGCAGGCCGCCTTGGGCCAGCAGCCGGGCGCGGTAGGTGCCGGCCAGCAAGCCGCAAGCAACCGGCGGCGTCAGCCTTTGGGCGCCGCGTATAACGATGATGTTGGCGAAGCAGGATTCCGTGACCTCGCCACGCTCGTTCCACAGGATGACATCGGCGCAGTCCGGATGTTGGCGGAGCGCCCGATCGTATACGTCACGGCGCGTGGTCTTGTGATAAAGGAATCGGTCGCGCGAGTCCACCGGCTGGCGCGCCACGGCCACCAGCCGGATGGCGGGCGCGCGGCCCGGCCTCTGATCCAGAGGTGTCTTTTCTACGCGGGCCGTGCCGGCGCGGTTGACCAGCAAGCGGATCCGCTGAGGCGCGCGCGGGTAATCGGCGGCGGCCGCGCGCAGCCGGCGCCTGATCGCGGCTTGGTTGAACGCGAAGCCGAAGTATTCGGCGGACTCCGCCATGCGCCGCAGATGGCGGGCCAGGAGCACGAAGCCGCGGCCGGGTTGCCAGAGGATGGTTTCCAGCAGCTCGAACGGAGGATCCGGGGTGAGCGCGAGGGCCTTTGTCTGGCACTCTTGCCACTCCTCCCCGGCCTGGGAATCCCACGTGATCCCCGCGCCCACGCTGTACTCCAGGCGCCCCCGCTCGCGATCCAGGTGCAGCGTGCGGATGGCGACGTTGAATTGCGCGCGGCGGTCGGGGCGGATGAATCCGAGCGCGCCGGTGTAGATGCCGCGCGGCGTCGGCTCCAGCTTGGCAATCCAGCGCATGGTCTGCACCTTGGGCGCGCCGGTGATGGAGGCGCAGGGAAACAGCGCGCGAAACACCTCCGGCCAGGCCGCCTGCGTCCGCGCGGAGACGGTGGACGTCATCTGCCAGAGGGTGTCATAGCGTTCGACATCGAACAGCCGGTCCAACCGGACGCTGCCGGTGCGCGCAATGCGGCCGAGGTCGTTGCGGACCATGTCCACGATCATGATGTTTTCGGCGCGATTCTTCTCGGAGCCCTGGAGTTCGCGGGCGATCCGGCGGTCCTCCGCCATGGTCAGCCCGCGCGGCGCGGTGCCTTTCATGGGCCGGCAGGTGATGCGGTCGCCGTCGCGGCGGAAGAACAGTTCCGGTGACGCCGAACAAAGCAAGAGTGTGCCGAGGTCCAGCCAGGCGCCATCTGCGCGAGGGGCGTGATCAGGCCGGGGTCCGCGGCGCGCAGGCGGAACGAATAATTGACCTGGTAGGTTTCGCCGCGCGCGATGGCGCCGCGGATCGCGGCGATGGCGCGGTGAAAGTGCGGCTGGGAAACCGAAGCACGCCAGGGTGGGGGCGCCCGGCTGATGACCGCAGATGGGCCTCGGCTGGCGGATGGTGGCGGAGCAAAGAGTCCTGCGTCGGGATGAGAAAAGTATTCCAGGCCGGGCCACTCCGGCGCGGCGTGGACGTTAGCGGCGCGGTAGATTCCGAACCAGAGCAGGGGCAAGGGTCCGGGGCGCGCGGTGCGGAAAGCGGCATCGAAGGCCGGCGCGGCCTCGTAGGCCAGAAAACCGGCGGCCCAGTAGCCCTGGCGGACAGCCGTGTCCATTTCCTCAAGCGCCGGAAGAATATCCGCCAGACGGCGGGTCTGCAGGATGCGTTCTGGTTTTCTAAAATTCAGCCAGCGCGAACGGCCGGCGGCGGAGGTTTCCTGCAACCAAACGATGGGATGGATCGTAGAAGGCATGCTACCTACGTCTTTTGTCGGCGGCAAACTTTCCGGCTCAGTTTCATGGAGCAAAAGTCCGGGCCGCACATGCTGCAATACCGGGCGGACTTGGCGCGGGTGGACGGCAGCGCCTCGTCGTGGTAGGCGCGGGCGGTGGCCGGGTCGAGCGCGAGCCGGAACTGATCTTCCCAGCGGAAGGAGCCGCGGGCCGCGCTCATGGCGTCGTCCCAATCCCGCGCGCCGGGGAAACCGCGTGCGAGGTCGGCGGCGTGGGCCGCGATCTTGTGGGCAATGACGCCGGCTTTGACGTCGGCGCGGTTGGGCAGGCCGAGGTGCTCCTTGGGCGTGACGTAGCAGAGCATGGCGCAGCCGTGGGCGGCGATCAGGGCGCCGCCGATGGCGCTGGTGATGTGATCGTAGGCCGGCGCTATATCGGTGACCAGCGGGCCGAGGGTGTAGAACGGCGCGTCCTGGCAACACGCGCGTTCCCGTGCGGCATTCTCCGCGATCAGGTTCAAGGGCACGTGACCGGGTCCTTCAATCATTACCTGGCAATCGAATTTCCAGGCGATGCAGGTCAGCCGGCCCAGCGTTTCTAATTCGGCGAACTGCGCCGCGTCATTGGCGTCGGCAATGCAGCCGGGGCGGAGGCCGTCACCGAGAGAAAACGCGACATCGTAGGCGCGCAGGATATTGCAGATGTCGCGAAAATGAGTGTATAGAAAATTCTCCCGGCGGTGCGTCTGGCACCACGCGGCCATGATTGCGCCGCCGCGGCTGACGATGCCGAGCCGGCGGCGCTTGATCAGCGGCAGGGTGCGGCGCAGCACGCCGGCATGGATGGTGAAATAATCCACCCCCTGACGGGCCTGCTCGATCAGCACGTCGCGGTAGATTTCCCAGGTCAGATCTTCCGGCAGGCCGCCAGCGCGGCGGACCGCTTCGTAGATCGGCACCGTGCCGATCGGCACGGGGGCATTGCGCAAAATCCATTCGCGCGTGGTGCGGATATTCGGCCCGGTGGAGAGGTCCATGACCGTGTCGGCGCCCCACAAGGTGGCCCAGCGCATTTTCGCGACTTCCTCTTCGATGGACGACGCCACGGCCGAGTTGCCGATGTTGGCGTTGATCTTGACGCGGAACCGGCGGCCGATCAGCATCGGCTCGCTTTCCGGGTGGTTTATGTTGGCCGGCAGGATGGCGCGGCCGGCGGCGATTTCGCGGCGGACGAATTCCGGCGTAATGGGCGGTTGGCCGCCGTTCTCGCGCATCGCCGCGAACTCCATCTCCGGCGTGACGAGGCCGCGACGGGCATAAGCCAACTGCGTAACCGCCGAACCGTCCCGAGCCTGGCGGACGGAATGTTGGAAGCGCGTATGCGGGCCGGTTGCGGCACGGCGTTTTTCGGCCACGGTGTCGCCGCGCGCTTCGATCCAGCCCAGCCGCAGTGGCGGCAAGCCCGTGTGCACACTCAGACGGCAGTCCGGATCCGTCCAGGGCCCGCTGGTGTCGTAAAGCTGCAGACGCCGACCGCCGGCCAGCGCGACTTCGCGCACCGGCACGCGCATGCCGCCTTGCCCGCCGGTCAGATAAACCTTGCGCGAGCCGGGGAAGTGCTTATCGAAACCGCCGGGCTGCCGCTGTGTCATGGTCCGCTCCAAAAAGAAAACGCCACAATTCCGGGAATAATCACGGCGCTCCTGCTGATCCGCCGTCGCTTCCCTTCGCCGGAATTACCCGGACAGGTTCAAGGGGTTATGATTCTCAGCCCTCGCGAGCTCCCCCAGCGAACAATGTCGGGATGAAATTACTCCTTTGGCCGCGCGTGTCAAGCCGACGCGCATCAGCGTTCTTGCGTTTCTTGCCCAAGGCTGGCAACATGATTGCCATGATAGTGATCTTTCAGGACGGTCCGCCGGCTCTGTGCCCCGACGCCAGCAGAACGTTTCCACATTCAAAAAGTTTTTCCCACAGCCGCCCGTGTTTTTCTGCCGAGAAGGGATCACGCATGAATAAGATCGCTGTGAAGCTGCTGATCGCATTTATGGCCGCCACCGGTTCCATCCGGGCCAATTCGCCGGTCGCCACCAATCCTGTCCCCCGATTGATCTTGGAACTCACCGACGGCTCCCGCTTGATCTGCGCGCCCGCATTTGACCACTTCAAACTGCAGACGGAACTCGCCACTCTGGAATTGAAGCTGGCGTTGATCAGCATGATCGAGTTCGATCAGGATCATCAGATCGCCCGCATAAATCTTTGCAACGGCGATCGGATGAGCGGGCAAATCTCCCCGGCCAGCATCAAGGTTAAAGCCGCCTTTGGCGACCTCCAGGTGCCGCTGGCCCATGTTGTCAGAATCATGGCCAGTGGCGGTAAAATGGCTCTTTTCTTTGGACCCGGCTCGCGGGCCATTGGCGACGACGCCTTTCTGCCCTGGGGCAATACGCCGCTTTCGTACTCCATCTGGTGCAAGCTCCCGCCGTACGACGGTCAGACGCACGTGGCCGTCATAGTTGGCGCCCAATCTCGCTACAACGACCGCATGTCGGTATATCTTTCTGCCTATGATTCATGGTACCTGATGCTACTGGAAGTTTACGGATCCAATGCCCAGTTTTCGCCGACCCCCAACGTCGTGCTCCCCGAAACGGCTGGTCAATGGGCTCACTTCTGCGCCGTGTATGCCGACAACACGCTCACCCTCTACAAAAACGGGGTTCAGATGACATCTGCAGCGATGAAACTCAACCGGCTGGCGCAGGGACTGTTCGCGGTCGGTAATCACAACCTCAATGCCCCGACTCCGTTTAACGAGGCCCTTTCCGACCTGCGGATCTGGGATCGGGTTATCACTGCGCAAGAGGTCAGCCAAGTCTACGCGGGACAAGCTGTCGTCGAAGGCCTAATTGGTCATTGGCCCATGAATGAAGGCGGCGGAACCATCCTTTACGACACCAGCGGCCAACAGCATCATCTGAAACTGGAAGGAAACCCCACGTGGGTGGACGGCCGGCCGGACGTGATTGCGAAACCTTCCCCGACAGGACGTGCAGTGGACGACCTTTGAGAGGCCCTGACCGCATGATATTTCCACGCGTCGAATCACGGTCGGTGCTGATCACCGGCTGCTCCACCGGCATCGGCCTGGCGACGGCGCGGCTGTTGCGCGAGCGGGGCTGGCGGGTTATCCCCACCGCCCGTAAACCGGCGCACCTCGACCAGTTGCGCGCGGAAGGTTTTTCGCCAATCGCGTTGGACATGGCCGACAGCGGCGCGGTCGGCGCGGCCGCCGATGCAGCGCTCCAGTTGGCGGATGGCCGCCCCGGCGCGCTGGTGAACAACGCCGGCTACGGCCAGCCCGGCGCGCTGGAGGATCTCAGCCGCGCGGCCATGCGCCACCAGTTCGAAGTCAATGTGCTGGGGTTGCAGGACCTGACCAACCGGTTCATACCGCTCTTTCGCCGGCAGGGCTTCGGACGGATCGTCAACATCAGCAGCGTGCTCGGCCGGATCCCGCTGCCGCTGATGGGCATCTACGTGGCCAGCAAGTACGCGGTGGAGGGTTTGTCCGATACGCTGCGCGTCGAACTGCGCGGCTCCGGCGTCGCGGTGGCCATCGTCGAGCCGGGCCCCATTGCCACGGATTTCGGGCCCACGGCGGCGGCCTACGGCTGGAAGCATCTGACGGGCGCGCAGTCGCCGTTCGCGGAGCTCTATCGGAAAATGGCGGCCGGCGAGCGGGCGCCTAAAACACGCGATCGGTTCACGGCGCCGCCCGCGGCGGTCGCGGAAAAAATCCGGCACGCGCTGGAGTCGCCGCGACCCCGCCGGCGTTATCCGGTGACCCCCGTGGCGTGGGCGGGCGCCCTCCTGCGCCGCCTGGCGCCGGACGCGCTGGTGGATCGCTTGGTGTCCGGGCGCCTGGCGGGGTGAGGCCGCAGGGTAACGGCCCAGGTAGTCAGAAGTCAGAGGTCAGAATTCAGCATGAGGACGCCAGCGGTCAGCTTTGAGGGCGTGGATAATCCGGATGTTAATTGTTTCTATTGCGCGGCCTTCTGGATCTGCTCGAGCAGATTTTTGAAATCAGGTTCGCCGCCGTTCTGCTTGCCGCCCGCGCCCTTCTTCCCGCCGCCGAAGGGCAGCAGCATCCGCCCCTCCTGGTAACCGGCTGGCACCTTGAACTGGTCCGCCGCCGGACGGGCGGCTTTCAGCGCCGTCACTTCCATCGTGGTTTTGACGACCTGGTCCTGTCCGCGGGCGTCTTTGACGGTGTGCGTACTGATCATTTTGAGCGGGAATCCTTCGGCTTTATTCTTCTGGGCGGTGATGAGTTTATCCAACTGCTCGTTGCCGGTTTTCATGTTGTTCTGCATGGCTTGTAAACTGAAAGCGGCGTCCTTGAGCGTGGCGGCGGCCCACAGGTCCTCTTCCTGCACGGTGGCCGTGGAATGTTTCATGCCCATGAAGCTCATGGACATGCTGTAGGAGGTGCGGAAACGGTAATGCGTGGTGGGATAGCCGAGGAGCGGGCCGCCGTTTTCCTCCAGCAGCTTTTCCACCTTGGGGTTCTGGACCTCCATATTCAGCATGCCCATAACGCCGCCGGCCATGCCCATCATGCTGTTCATGTCCCAGGTGGTGTAGGTTTTTTCCTGCGGATTGACCATGACCATGCTCTTCCCGGCATCCTGGATGAGCAGGTACGAGCCGGCGCGCATCATGGGGTTGCCGCTTTCGACAAATTCCACCCGGGCTTGGCTGCCTTCCACCAGAGCCTTGATGGAGTTGCCCATCATTTCACTCTGCCGGCCGCCCTCGGCCTTGGTCACGGCGGTATATTCCCAGCCAGCACGGGCGGACAGGGCGGTCCAACTGACGATTAGCAGAACGACGAGGCGTGCGTTACGCATAACGATGCTCCTTTGGTTGGGGCTAGTCTAAATGAAAATTTCAAAAAGCCAACCTCAACAAATCCGCGGCAGATCGTCGCCCAGCGGCATCTCGACGAGGCGTTCGCCGCCCAGCCGCGTGCGCAGCAGCACCTGGCCGCGCGGCTCCGCGGCCACCAGGCCGATTTGGCAAGCCGCCTGCCCGAGCGGGTGGGCGCGCAGCGCGGCCAGCGCGCGCGCGGCGTCCGCGGGCGCGCAGATCACCAGTGCCTTGCCCTCGTTGGCGACCGACAGCGGATCGAGGCCGAGCAGATTGCAGGCGCCGTGCACTTCGGGCCGGATGGGCAGGGCGCTTTCCTCCAGCCGGATGCCGACGCCGGCGGCCCGGGCCATGTCGTGCAGCGCGGCGGCGACGCCGCCGCGCGTGGGATCGCGGAGGCTGTGGATTCCGGGCGCGGCGTCGAGCAGCGCGCCGATGAGCCCATTCAGCGGCGCCACGTCGCTGACCAGCAGGGTCTCGAAAGCGATCCCTTCCCGCTGACTGAGCACGGCGACGCCATGGTCGCCCAGGGTGCCGGTGATCAGCACGACGTCGCCGGGCCGCGCGTTGGCGATGCCGGTATCCACGCCGGGCCGCCGCAAACCCAGGCCGGCGGTGTTGATGAACAGGCCGCTGCCCGCGCCGCGCTCCACGACCTTGGTGTCGCCGGCGACGATCTGCATGCCGGCTTCCGCCGCCGCGGCTGCGATGGACGCCACAATGCGCCGCAGGTCAGCCAGCGGCAGGCCTTCTTCGAGGACCAGGCCCAGCGTAAGGTAGCGCGGCACGGCGCCCTGCATGGCCAGGTCGTTGACCGTGCCGCAGACGCAGAGGGAAGAAGAGCGGGCGGATGACGTAGGAGTCGGTGGTCACGGCCAGCTCGGCGCCGGCCAGCGTCAGGCAGGCGGCGTCATCCATCAGGTCGAGGATCGGGTTGGCCAGCGGGGGCAGGATGAGGTCCCGCAGCAACTGCTGCGTCCGGCGCCCGCCGCCGCCGTGCGACATCAGAATCACATCGTCCTTATCCATGGGCGACCTCAGGTATAGCGATAATAGGCGGCGCAGGTGCCCTCGCTGGACACCATGCAGGCGCCGCGCGGGCTGTCCGGCGTGCAGGCCTGGCGGAACAGCGGACATTGCGGCGGGGTGAGGACGCCCCGCAGCACCTCGCCGCACCGGCAGCCGCGGACGTCGTCCGGGGCCGCGTCCGGCGGCGCCGGACAAAAACCTTCCGCGTCGCGGCCGGCATAGGCCGCCCGGATGCGCAACCCGCTGCCGGGGATGGGGCCGAGGCCGCGCCAGTCCGCCGCGCAGGGTTCGAACACTTCGGCCAGCAGCGCCTGGGCCTTGGCGTTGCCCGCCGCGGTGACGCAGCGCCGATATTGGATTTCCACCGTGGCGCGTTGTCCCGCGATCTGGCGCAGCAGCCGGACGAGGCCGTCGAGCAAATCGGCGGGCTCGAAGCCGGTGACGACGCACGGCAGCCCGAACTCGCGCGGGATGAAATCGAAGATCCGGGCGCCGGCGATCACGCTGACGTGCCCAGGGCAGATCAAGCCGTCGAGCCGGACCTCGCCGCTTTTCAGGAGCGCGGCCAGCGCTGCCGGCATGGTCTTGTGGCCGCATAGCACGAAAAAATTCGGGACGCTGTCCGTGGCTTCCTTCAGCGCCCAGGCGGTCGTGGGCGCCGTGGTCTCGAAACCGATGCCGAGAAAAACCACGCGCCGGTCCGGATGCGCCGCGGCGAACTGCAAGGCATCGAGCGGCGAGTAGACCACCTGCACCTGCGCGCCGCGGGCCCGCGCGGCTTCCAGCGAGCCGCCGCGGCCGGGGACGCGCAGCATGTCGCCGAAGGTGGCGACGACGGTGCCGGGTGTGTTCGCCAGGATGAGCGCCTGGTCGAGATAACGATCCGGGGTCACGCAAACGGGGCAGCCGGGACCGGACAGCAAGCGGAGCGAAGCCGGCAAAAGGTTGCGCAGGCCCGTGCGGAAGATCGCCATGGTATGCGTGCCGCAGACCTCCATCAACTGCACGGGTCGCTTGAGGCGCGCGGCC
The DNA here is from genome assembly GCA_026398385.1 of Kiritimatiellota bacterium. Taxonomy (GTDB): domain Bacteria; phylum Verrucomicrobiota; class Kiritimatiellia; order CAIQIC01; family CAIQIC01; genus CAIQIC01. The sequence continues at coordinate 13,845 of JAPLSZ010000100.1, forward strand.
AGTTCGTGAATTTCCTGGAGTTTGGTTGCCATCGTCCGTTATGTTCCAGCCGCCAGCCGGCAGCCGAGTGCACGCCCAGCCCGGCCGTGCGCGGCCCCGCCGGCGGTCATCCGCCGGCGGCCTGCCGGCGCGGCTCGTTTTCCTCCGCGGCGAAGACTTCCTGCAGCAAGGCCTCCTGTTCCCGCGCCTCCGGCGCGGTCCACTTATGGAGGGCAAATCCGGCGTGCAGCAGCACATAATCGCCCACCTGCACCCCCTCGAGCAGAGCCAGGCTGGCGGCGTGCCGGACCCCCAGCACTTCAATCAGGGCTTGATCGCCGTTGACCTCCACCACGCGCGCGGGAATGGCCAGACACATGAATACCATCCTTAGCTTAGGAAAAAAACCGGGCCAGCGCCACGGCCGCCTGGCCAAGCGCGAGTCCGCCGTCGTTTGGCGGAACCTGTTCGTGGCAATATACCGTAAAGCGGTTTTCCTGCAAGGCCGCGCGCAGCAGGCTGACGAGGAAGTCGTTTTGCATCACGCCGCCGGAGAGCACCACGGTGTTGATGGAATACCGGCCGCGGAGGCTCCGGCAGGCGGCGGCCACGGCCGCGGCCACGGTGCGGTGGAAACGACCCGCGCTCCGGCTGGCCGGCACGCCGGCGCGCCGCTCGGCCACGATGGCGCGCAGGGCCGGACCGAACGAAAGGATCCATGGCTCCGAAGTCTTGATCAGGTCAAACGGATAGGCGGGCAGGGGGCTGCGATCGGCGAGGGCTTGGAGCCGGATGGCCGCCTGACCCTCGTAAGTGATGGGCTCCGTGAAGCCGAGCAGCGCCGCCACCGCATCGAACAACCGGCCGGCACTCGAGGTCCAGGGCGCTTGCGTGCCGTGCTCGATCATTTGCCGCAAAGCCGACCGGTCGGCTTCCGGGAAGGCCGGGAAAAACTCCGCGGCGATGGCCTCGGCCTCCGCGCCCAACTCGGCGACCAGACAGCTCCACGCCATGCGCACCGGGTGCCGGGTGGCGGCGTCGCCGCCCGGCAGGCGGTAGGTTTTGAAATGCGCGGCGCGCTGGAAGGTGGGGTAGTCGGCCACGAGAAGTTCGCCGCCCCCGAGCGTGCCATCCGGCCCGTAGCCCATCCCGTCCAG
>JAPLSZ010000101.1 GCA_026398385.1 Kiritimatiellota bacterium
AACCTCGCGATCTTCATTCACTTTACCGACGCCGCCGGGCGCATCGTTTTCCAGGGCGATTACGGCTTGGCTGATTTGCTGCACGACCATGCCTTGCAGCTCGCCGCGCCGCGCAGCTTCTACAAGGCGCTGCCGATCCCCCACGGCGTCGCTCCCGGCGTCTACACCCTGCGCGTCGGAGTCTGCCGGCTCAATACCGCCGACCGCCTGCGCATCCGCGCCAGCCCGCTGCCGCAGCAGACCGGGGCCGTGCTGCTCGCCCAACCGCTCCGCGTCACGGAATGAAAATCTTGTAGCGGGTCAGTTACGGGATGGTCGCGGCTCGCCGGAGTCTCGCCCTCCATCGGCAACACCGGCGTTTGCAGCGAATCTGGAGGGCGAGCGTCCACGCAAGCCGTGCCTTCCCGAAGAAGACCACCCCGTAACTGACCCATTACAAAATCTTATCCTTGGATTTCTCAGGTTGCGCAGATTAAGATAAAGAAGCGGAGTTTTAGCCGCGGATCAACACGGATCCTCACGGAGGGAAAGGGAATCGCTGCCCTCTTATCTTTTATCTGCGTAATCTGAGCAGTCTGTGGATGTAACTCCGCTATTCGACTCTCGCTGCTTCCGTGTAAATCCGTGTCGTTCCGCGTGCCCGGCGTAGTTTGACGAAGTCGGGTGGCAAAATTCCGGGTCAGAGCGGGAGGGCCAGCGCGAACTGCACGAGACATTCGATGTGGTAGGCGTGGGGGAACATGTCCACCGGCTGGATGCGCTCCACCACATAGCCGGCGCGCAAGAACAGCGGCAGGTCGCGCGCCAGCGTGGCCGGATTGCAGGACACGTAGATCAGGTGCGGCGCGGCCGCGGCGGCAATCCGCGCGGCGGCCTTCGGCGCCAAGCCGGTGCGCGGCGGATCCACGACGATCAAATCCGGCTGGCGGGCGAAGATCGTCTCCGGCGTTTGCTCCACGTCCGCCGTCAGCCACTCGATCGGCGGCAGGCGGTTGCGTTCCTGATTCCGGCGCGCGGCGGCGACCGATTCCGGATGGCTCTCCACGGCCAACACGGTCCGCCCCGGCGCCAGTAAATGAAAGGCGATGGGCCCCATGCCGGCGTACAGGTCCAACGCGACGCGCGGCCGGAGTTCGTCCGCCCACGCCGCCAGGGTGCGGAACATCCGCTCCGCCTGGAGGGTGTTGGTTTGAAAAAACGTCGTCGGCCCGATTTCGAACGTCAATCCGTTGAGCTGCTCCTCGATCCGGCCCGGACCCTTGAGCGTTTCTATCCGCTCCACCCGGCTGGCGTTATGGGCGGCCGGGCTGAACCCCAGCAGCACGGTGTCGGCGAGGTCGCCCAGCACCTCCGGCAGCGCCGCGAGGTCCGGGTGCGGCGCGGTGGCTGTCAGCAGCACCAGGCGCTGGCCGGTGCGCCGGCCCTCGCGCACCGTCAGGTCGCGCAGCAAACCCTGCTTGGTCCGCTCGTCGAACGGCGGCAGGCCGCGCGCGCGCGCCCAGCCCGTCACGCGGCGGATGATCGCGCGCGCCGTCAGCGATTGCAGCAGGCAGTGTTCAGCGGTGACCACCGCGTGGAAATCGCCGCGGCGGTGCATGCCCAGCACCGGCTCGGCCGCCGTCCCGCCGAAGGAATACACCATCTTGTTCCGGAAAAATTCCGGCGACTCCATGCCCAGCACGTCGGCGAGCTTGTCCGCTACGGCCGGCCAGGCGCGCAGGGCGTCCTGGAGAAAGCCCTTCTTCATCGCCAATTGCGCCGGATAGGCCATATTGAGAAAAGCGCAGCCGCCGCAGACGCCGAAGACCGGGCAAGGCGCCGCGCAGCGCTGCGGCGAAGGCGCCAGAATTTCCAGCAGGCGGGCGAACGCATGGCGGCGGCGGCGGCGGGTGATCACGGCGCGGATGCGCTCGCCCGGCAGGGCCCCGTCCACAAAGATCACATGCCGGCCGAGCCGCGCCAGGGCGTGGCCCTCGAAGACCGCCTTTTCGATGGTCAGCTCCAGGGCCGGGGGCGTAGCCGGCGCTGGTTCGGCCGCCGGTGCGTGGGCTGGCTGTTCATCCGGGTGGTGACAATTCATCCGTGTTCATCCGTGGCAAAATTCTGCCGCTTTCATCATCATCCGCTCCGCGCCAACCATCGCGTCTCCAGCGCAGGGCTCGTGCTTCGTAGCGAAGGGGCTTCGCCACTTCGCAGAGTAGCACTGGAAGCCCCGCCCACGAAGAGGACTGTCCATCCGGCGCGCGGATGACCGCTCAGGGCGCTTCGACCTCTTTCAATTGCTGGTTTTCCTGCGCCGCGGCTTTGCGGATGGTGTCTGCCGCCCGCTGGCCAGCCTCCAGCACCGGCCGCTGCGTGATCACGTCCGCCACGTTCGACAGCACCGAGTCCTTTTTTTCGGCCGCCGGCTTCCCAGCCGGCGGCTGCTCCACCGGCGGGCCGCAGCTGGCCAGCCCGAGCAACAAACCCAACGTCAAGCATCGTTTCATGGCGCGCATCCTTTGCTTGAAAGAATACTTGCCGACAGGCCGGAAAGCGAACACAGTTTGCCCGATGCGCGCTGTGCACGGCTTGACGATTCTGTACGAGGACGACCTCCTCGTCGCGTTGGACAAGCCCGCCGGGCTTCTGATTGCGCCGGATCGCTGGGACAAGAGCCTCGACAACCTGATGCAGCGCGTGCATACGCGGCTCAGCCCGGACATTTTCAACGTCCACCGCCTCGACAAGGACACCAGCGGCGTGGTCCTCTGCGCCAAGCCCAAGCCGGCGCTCGACCGTCTGCTGGGCCAGTTTGCTGGCCGCAAGGTCAGCAAGCGTTATCTGGCCATCACGCTGCACATCCCGGCGGAGGACGAGCGGAC
>JAPLSZ010000311.1 GCA_026398385.1 Kiritimatiellota bacterium
AGCGTCTCTCTCCAAGCCCCACGGGCTGAAAACCCCCGCGAAACAAGGGGTTTCGCCCTTCCCTTTGCAACCGCGCGGCGGCTTCTCGTGGCGCCCAGCGCCGGTCAGTGGCGTTGGGCGCTCCTTAGGCGAGGATTTGGGCGGCACTTCCGGGCTTGTCAGCCGGCCAAGGACGCGGCAACATGCGTAAAACTTGGGGCGTATCATGGCAAAAACAGCGACGATAAATCGGACCAGGGAATGGCGGGCGTTGCAGTTGCACTACCAGCATATGCGGGACGTGCACCTCCGGACGCTGTTTGCGGAAGATCCGGAGCGAGCTACGCGTTTCTCGCTGACGGCGGGCGATCTGCGGCTCGATTATTCCAAGAACCGCATTACCACCGAAACGCTGCGGCTGCTGCGCGAGCTGGCGCGGCGGATGAACCTGGACGGCGCCCGGGCGGCGATGTTTGCGGGCCAAAAGATCAACCGCACGGAGGAGCGCGCCGTGTTGCATGTGGCGCTGCGCAACCGCTCGAATCTGCCGATGCGGGTGGATGGGCAGGATGTCATGCCGGCGGTCAACGCGGTGTTGGAGCGGATGCGTCAGTGCGCGCGCCGTATACGCTCCGGCGAGTGGCGCGGGTTCACCGGCCGGCCGATCCGCAACATCGTCAATATCGGCATCGGCGGCTCCGATCTCGGCCCGGTCATGGCCTATGAGGCGTTGAAGTTCTACAGCGATCGGCGATTGACCGTCCGCTTCGTTTCCAACGTGGATGGGACCCACTTTGCCGAAGCCGTGCGCGATCTCGATCCCGCCGAGACGCTGTTTATCGTCGCTTCCAAAACCTTCACAACCCAGGAGACCATGACCAACGCGCAGAGCGCGCGGGCTTGGACGCTCAGCGCTTTGCGCGACGAACAGGCCGTCCGCAACCATTTCGTCGCCGTCTCGATCAATGCCGAAAAAGTCGCCGCGTTCGGCATCGCCGTGGAGAACATGTTCGGTTTTTGGGACTGGGTGGGCGGCCGCTACAGCCTCTGTTCGGCCATCGGCCTGCCGGTGATGATCGCCATCGGTTCGGAGCACTTTGACGCCCTGCTGGACGGTTTTCACAAGATGGACCGTCATTTTGCCGAGACGCCGGCGGAGCGCAATCTGCCGGTGCTGCTGGCGCTGCTGGGCGTCTGGTACAACAATTTCTTCAACGCGCAAAGCCACGCGATCCTGCCCTACGATCAATATCTCAGCCGCTTCGCCGCCTACGTCCAGCAGGGCGACATGGAGAGCAACGGCAAATGCGTGAATCAGCAGGGCCGCCGGGTGAGCTGGCAGACCGGACCGGTGATCTGGGGCGAGCCGGGCACGAACGGCCAGCATGCCTTCTACCAGCTCATCCACCAGGGCACCAAGCTGATCCCGTGCGATTTTATCGGCTTCTGCCGCTCGCACAATCCGCTCGCCGACCACCACGACAAACTCATGGCCAACTTTTTTGCCCAGACCGAGGCCCTGGCTTTCGGCA
>JAPLSZ010000319.1 GCA_026398385.1 Kiritimatiellota bacterium
GTCTCGTCTCCCAAGTATAGTGTGTTTCGGCGCAGGTGGCCGGCCCCACCGCGCCGACGAATGGAAACGCGATGCGAGACCGTACGCTGATCAATATAATCGTCCTGGGCGCCATCCTGCTGCTGGTGCTGAACCTGCCGCTGCCGCTGGCCAGCCGGCTGAAAGCCCTGACCCGTGACGCCGTCGCGCCGCTGCAAAAGGTGGTGGCCGACGCTTCCCGTAAAGCGGGCGAAAGCCTGAACCTGCTGCGCGGGGTGGGCGGCCTGATTGAGGAAAACCGCAAGCAGGCCGAGGAAGTGGCCCGGCTGCGGATCAGGGTGAACGACCTGCAAGCGCTGGAAGCGGAGAATCTGCAACTGCGCGAACAGTTGCGGTTCCGGCGGAAGGATGCGCGGGACCTCACGGCCTGCGGCGTGATCGGGCGCGACGTCAGCGGCTGGTGGAGCACGCTGCGCCTGGACAAGGGCGCGCAGGACGGCCTGCAGACGGACATGGCGGTGATCACGTCGGACGGCCTCATCGGCCGGCTCGCCAGCGTCTCGGCGCGCACCAGCGACGCGCTGTTGATCTCGGACCCCAACTGCCGGATTTCGGCGCTCGTCGAGCGCTCCGGGGCGTTCGGCATCGTCTCGGGTCGCGGCCCCGTGATTCAGGGCCTGCCGACCTGCCGGATGGAGTTCATTGACAAGGGCCGGAAAAATCCGGTCGCCGAGGGCGACGAAGTGATCTCCTCGGGCCTGGGCGGTGTTTTCCCGCACGGCCTGCCGATCGGCAAACTGGAACACGTGCAGACCAACGCGTCGGGGCTGTATCTGGAAGCGGATGTGGTGCTGAGAGCCGACCTGGGCGCGTTGGACAATGTGTTCGTCGTCGCCGATCGCGTCCGACCGCCGGCGCCGGCCAACCCACCCCATACCACGGAGGCATGGACGCCATGACCCTGCTCGTGCTGGTCTTTGCCGTGTTGACGGGCGTGGTGGCGCAGGCCCTGCTGCCCACCAGCGGGGCGTGGCTGGGCGCAGCCCAGGCGCCGATCCTGCTCGGCGTAGTGCTGTATGTCGCGCTGGTGTACGACCAGCGGCGCATGCTGATCTGCGCGCTGGCCGCCGGGCTGTTGCAGGACGCGCTGGGCCAGATTCCGCTGGGGTATTCCTCGTTCGGCTTCTGCCTGGCCGGACTGGCGGCGTATCGTTATCAGGAGGAGGTGTTTCAGCACGAAGGCCTGACGCACGCGGTTTTTGGCGCGGCGGCCAGCGGGTTGGTCACCCTGGTGCTGTACGTCCTGCTGCGCAAGGACGGCAGCATCCATCTGTCCCCGGTCTGGGCCTTAAAGAAGATCGCCGGCGCGGCGCTGCTGGGCGCCCTGGTGACGCCGCTGGTCTGCTGGCTGCTGGCCCACCTGGAACGCCGGCTCGGATGCCGGCCGGCGGAGGAACGTTGATGGCCTGGCGCGCACTTTGGAACGATGAACTGGTCCGCCTGCGCCTGCTGCTGATCGTCATGCTGTCCGCGCTGGGTCTGCTGGCGGCCAACCTCTGGCGCATGCAGCTCTCGCAGGGCGCGTTGTACCGGCATAGCCTGCAGGAGCAGAGCATCCGGCGCGTGCGCACGCCCGGGGCGCGGGGGCGCATCCTGGCGCGCGACGGCACGCTGCTCGCCGATAACAAGCCCAGTTACCAGGTGGTGCTCTACCTTGAGGAACTGCGCCAGCCTGGCCGCGGCTGGCGGCGGACCATCCAAAAAGTCGAGGCGGTGATCCAGGACCTCGCGCGGTTGTTGCAGCTCCCGCCGCAGATCGGCCGGGAAGACATTCAAAACCATATCAGCAAACGGCTCCCGCTGCCGCTGGTCGCCTGGCGCAACATCGGCGACCTCGCGCGTGCCCGGCTGGCCGAGCGCGCCGGCGCCTGGCCCGGCGTGGACGTGATCGCGGCGCCGCTGCGCATTTATCCGGAGGGCGCGCTGGCCGCCCATATCCTGGGCTACGTGGGCCGCGCGGACCCGCCGCAGGACGAAGACGCCTCCTATAATTATTATGAGGTGGAAAGCTCCGGCAAGGCGGGCATCGAAAAGCGGTACGACCGCGAGCTGCACGGCGTGGCCGGCGAAAAAGTGGTTCCGGTGGACGTATCCGGCTTTCATTATCGCCATCCTTTGCCCGCCATCCTGGAAAAATTCAAGCCGCGGGAGGCCGCCCCGGGGCGCGATGTGATCCTGGCCCTGGACCTCCCGGTGCAACGCCGCGTCGAGCAGGCCCTCGCCAACTGGCGCGGGGCCGCCGTCGTGGTGAATCCCGCCAACGGGGATGTGCTCGCCATGGCCAGTTCGCCGGCGTACGACCCCAACGAGCTGGCCGCCGGCATCGCGCCGGAGCTCTGGCGGGCGCTGTTGGCCGATCCCCACCAACCCCTGGTGCATCGCGCGCTCTCCGGCCTGTACTCGCCCGGCAGCACGTTCAAGCCGGTGGTGGCCCTGGCCGCCCTGGAATCCGGACGCGCCACGCCGGCGCTCACCTTTACCTGTCCGGGTTATTTCAAGCTGGGCCAAGCGCGTTTCGATTGCTGGGAAAACCGCGCCGGGCACGGGGCGCAGAACCTGCACCAGGCCCTGGAGCATTCCTGCAACGTGTACTTTTTCAACCTGGGTTTGCGTTGCGGCCCGGCGGCCATCCACGATATGGCGCTCCAGTTCGGCTTCGGCCGCAAAACCGGCATCGAACTCGGCGGCGACATGGCCGGCTTGGCGCCGGACGACGCCTGGAAACGCCAGGAGCGCCACGATGGCTGGCGGGATGGCGACACGTGCAACCTGGCCATCGGCCAGGGCGCGCTGAACGTCACCCCGCTGCAAATGGCCATGTTCGCCGCGGCGCTGGCCAATGGCGGGAAAGTCTACCAGCCCCGCCTCGTGCTGGGCGTCCGCGACCCGGCTGGCGGCGCCGTGCTCCCGCCGCCGCCGCGGCTGCGCAACACGGTGGCGGTGGACCCCGCCTATATGCGCGTCGTGCGCGAGGGCCTGCGCGCGGTCGTCAACTCGCCCACCGGCACCGGCCGGAAAGCCGCCCTCGAACAGTTCGTGGTCGCCGGCAAAACCGGCACGGCCGAACACGGCGTCAAGGGCGAAGGCAAGAAATGGGCCTGGATGATCGCTTTCGCGCCCTATGAGCAGCCCCGCTACGCCTTGGCCGTGCTGGTCGAGGAAGGCGTGTCCGGCGGCAGCACCGTCGCGCCCCTGGTTCACGATATCCTGTACGACCTGCTGGCCCGGCCGGGCAGCTTGCAAGGAGAAGGCTGATGACGGCGCTGCTGTTCAAAAACCTGCGACGCATGGACTGGACCATGTTGCTGGCGGTGCTCGCGTTGCTGGTGACCAGCATCCTGTTCATCTACAGCGCCTCCTTCCGCAGCGTCCATCTGCCGGTCAGTTCATTCTATCAGAAACAAATCGGCTGGGCGCTGGTCGGACTGGGCTGTTACTTGGGCATGATCTCTACCGACTACTACCGCCTGCGCGACGCGGCTTGGTGGTTCTACGGCGTCAGCCTGGTCCTGCTGATGCTGGTGCTTATCCCGGGGATCGGCAAAAGGGTCTATGGCGCCTACCGTTGGCTGAGCTTGTTCGGCGTCCAGTTTCAACCCTCCGAGCTGGCTAAACTGTCCACCATCATCGTCCTGGCGCGCTTCATGAGCCGGCCGGGCCGTGACCTGGCCGATGTGCATAACGTCTTCCGGGTGGCGCTGATTGTACTGCCGCCCGTCCTGCTCATCGTCGCGGAGCCGGACCTGAGCACCGCCAGCGTGCTGCTGTTGACCGCGATCATCATGCTCTACATCGCCGGCCTGCCGATGCGCGCGCTCGGCGTGACTACGCTGCTGGGGCTGCTGGTGGTGGGCCTGCTGCTGGGCCTGTTGTTCTGGGCGCCGGCCTGGTTTCCGCTCAGCGATTATCAGAAGGAGCGTATCCTGGTCTTTTTGGATCCCGGCCGCGATCCCCTGAACCACGGCTGGAACGCTGTGCAGTCCGCGCTGGCCGTCGGCTCCGGCGGCCTCACCGGCAAGGGCTTTCTCAAGGGCACGCAGGACGTGCTGGGCTATCTGCCGCGCACCGTCGCGCCCACGGACTTCATCTACTCCGTCATCGCCGAGGAGGTCGGCTTTGTCGGCTCCGTCGTGCTGCTGTCGCTGTACGCCGTCATCCTGAGCGCGGGGCTCCGCGCCGCCGCCGCGGCGCGGGACAAGCTGGGCCGGCTGCTGGCCGCGGGGATGACCGGCATGTTGTTCTGCCATGTGTTCATTAATATCGCCATGACCATCGGCCTGCTGCCGATCATGGGCATCCCCCTGCCGCTGATCAGCTACGGGGGCACGTTCATGGTCAGCACCATGGCCGCCCTGGGCCTGGCGCAAAGTGTGTATGTGCGTCGTTATAGCTAGAAAGGAAAGCATGAAATCGCTACTCGCCCTGTTGGGCCTCGTTAAAAAAGTGAAGAAGGAAATCATCATCAACGCCGAAAGCCTGGAGGTCCGCGTCGCCGTGCTCGAGGAGGGTAATCTGGAGGAGTTCTCCATCGAGCGCCCCACCGAAGAGCGGGTCGTCGGCAGCGTCTTCAAAGGGCGCATCCAGAACCTGGAGGATGGCCTGCAGGCCGCCTTCATCGACATCGGGCAGAAGAAGAACGCCTTCGTCCATTTCTGGGACATGATCCCGGAGGACGCCGCCCGCCTCGAAGCCGAGGAGGGCATCCAGTCCTCCCGCCCGCAAAACCGCCAGAAGCTCAGTGTCGCCGAGGTGAGCAAGCGGTTTCCCATCGGCTCCGACATCATCGACCAGATGGTCCTGCGCATGCAGCGCCGTTTCGGTGTCACCTCCATCATCGTCACTCATGACATGCGCAGCATCTTCAAGATAGCCAACCGCGTCGCCACCGCGCGTCACGGCCAACCTCAGCATCCCGGGCCGCTTCCTCGTCATGATGCCCGGCTGCAACCTCAAGGGCGTGTCGCGCAAGATCGAGGACGTCAAGGAGCGCCAGCGGCTCAAGAAGATCCTGGCGCGGCTGCCCGTGCCCCAAGGCGTCGGGCTCATTGTGCGCACCGCCGGCGCCGGCGGGCGCAAGGTCAGCTTTGTGCGCGACCTGCGCGGCCTGCTGGAAATCTGGAAGGATATTGATTCCGGCCTGCGCGGCAAACCCGCGCCCTGCTGCCTGTACCAGGAGCCCGGCCTGGTCGAGCGCATCGTCCGCGACGCGCTGACCGAGGACGTGGACCGCGTCATGATTGATTCCCAGGAAGTCTACGAGCGCCTCCGCGACCATGTCGGCCGGATCTCCCGCCGCGCCCGCAATCGCATCAAGCTGTACGAGGGCGAGGCGCCGATCTTCGAGCACTTCGGCATCGAGCGCCAGCTCGAAAACGCCTTCCGCCGCAAGGTCTGGCTGAAATCCGGGGGCTACCTCGTCTTCGACGAAACCGAGGCGCTGGTCGCCATCGACATCAACACCGGCCGGCACAAGGGCGGCAACAGCCAGGAGGAATCCATCCTCCAGGTGAACCTCGAAGCCGCCTTGGAGATCGCCCGCCAGCTCCGCCTCCGCAACGTCGGCGGACTGGTGGTGGTGGACTTCATCGACATGAAGCAGAAGCGCAACCAGCAGCAGGTCTACCGCATCCTGCGCGACGCCTTGCGGAACGACAAGGCGCGCACGAATGTCCTGCCGATTTCCCAGCTCGGCCTGCTGGAGATGACCCGCCAGCGCGTCGAGGAAAGCATTCGCGCCACCACCTACAGCGACTGCCCCTACTGCCTGGGGCGCGGCATGGTGAAATCGCTGCTCAGCATGAGCGTCGCCGTCCAGCGGCAGAGCGCCAGCCTGATGCGCCACCACCATGAGCGGGAGCCGCTCAGCCTGAAAATCACCGTCCACCCCGCGGTCATGGAGCGCCTGCGCAAGGAGGACGAGACCATCCTGGTCGCCCTGCAGGAGAAGTACGGCAGCCGGCTGTCGTTCCTCTCCGACGCCACGCTGCACATGGAGGACTTCAAGATCGGCAACGCCGCCACCGGCGCGGAGCTCTACACCACCATCGAGCGCGGGAACGTGTAACACAACCCGGCTGGCCCTGATGCGAAGTTGGTATTTGACATTATATCAGTTCTGATATAATATAAATCCGCAACATGAACGGCAAACCTTTACGCTGGTTGCATGGCGCAGTGAAAACGCCGCCGATGAGTGTGGCGGCACGACGGGAACTGGGCATGTTGTCGGTGCACACTGCCATGAGTTGCGGGTCGCCGACGCGCATAGGGTCTGGCGTTTGATCTATCGAATCGATTCGGACGCCATTGTGATTTTGGATGTATTTGGCAAGAAAACCAGGCGGACGCCAACGGACATTATCGCTGCCTGTAAACAGCGCTTGAAATGGTATGACGGGAGCAGGCCATGAAAAAACTGAAACAGGGTTGGGTTGAAGGATCGGTGCAGGAATTCCTCGAGCTCTCGGCGGCCGATATGGAGTATATCGAGACCCGGCGCGCCTTGAGCCGTCAACTGCGGGCCGAGCGCCAGAAAAAACATCTCACGCAAACGGAATTGGCCGCCCGCCTCAAAACCAGTCAATCCCGCGTGGCCAAGATGGAGCAAGGCGACCCCACCGTCTCGCTCGACCTGCTGATTCAGTCGCTCTATCGCGTCGGCATGACCCGCAAGAGTGTAGCTGCAGCCATGTGAATCCACCGGCACGTAGGCCGATATCTGTCCGGACTGTCCGGATGCGCAGAATGCAAATCTCGTCGCCCGGGTTCTGACGCCGACCCTCACCGTTCTGCCCGGCCACCGCCTCGCTACCCGCTCCGCCGGCAGCTTTCTCCCCGCCGAGCCGGCCTGGCCCGGAACGGGTGTCGTCCGTGTTGTAAGAATGTATTGCATTTCTTACAAGAGAGATGTGTGATTACCGACGAAGATCGGTCATACCGGCCCGCGCGCCTACCGCTACGACGGGCTGGAGGTGCTGCCTGTCCCGCACTTCCTGCGGCGTTTGCATCAGGGCGATATCTTCTGACGCGGAAGAACTGATGATCAATGGCCCGTTCACAACCCGGCACTATTCCAACCTGCCCGCGCACCAGCACGGGGTTCAGCGGGTGGTGGACCAATTCAACGCCGCCGAGCGCGAGTGGGAACGAACGCACCCGTCCAAACCGAGGCGTAAGAGCCGCCGCAAAGCGCGCGAAAGCGTCGCATCCGGGGACAAACATCCGCAGGGAAAGGGCATCGGATTCGGAACATAAACCGGCGCACACGCCCCCCGACCCGATTCGCCACCGCAACTTCCCCCTCGACACCACGGCACCACAGGAATAAGAATCTCCCTGTTGCGTCATGCATGAAATCTGACCGCATTAAGAACTGGCCGAAGGAGGAGCGCCCGCGGGAGAAACTGCTCGCCGAGGGCGCGGAGAAGCAGACCGACACGAATCTGCTCGCGGTCATTCTGCGTGTCGGGCGCGGGACGTTCAAGAAGGGGGAACCCGGTCAGAGCGCCCAGGCGCTCGCCCATGCCCTGCTTGACGATTTCAGCGGGCTCAAGGGGCTGGACCGTGCCACAGTTCAGGATCTTCTCGCGGCTCCCGGCCTCAGCGACGCCAAAGTCGCCCAGATCAAAGCTGCCTTCGAACTGGGGAAACGCGTGTGCAAACGGAAGTTGAACGCCGTGTCCGTCCTCTCATCGCAGGCCATCGCCGATCGGTTCCGTCCGGGTTTCACCGGTTTGCGTCAGGAGACCGTCGTTGCCGTCTTCCTAAACGGCCAGAACAAGATCCTGGGCGAGAAGGACATCACTGAGGGCACGCCAACCCAGGCCACCGTATACGTTCGCCGCGTCATCGAGGAGGCGCTCCATCTCTCGGCCGCCGCCGTGGTCCTGGTCCACAATCATCCGTCTGGCAACCCGGAACCCTCCGCCGGCGACGATGACACTACGCGCGACTTGTTGAAGGCCTGCAAACTCGTTCAACTGATTCTTCTGGATCATGTTATTGTCGGCGAATCCGAACACTACAGCTACTCCGATGCGGGGCGGCTTCAGGAACTTGATCCCGAATAGAAGGAGGCCGTATGGCCAAGAAGAAACCGGAACCACAGCCCTACGTCAAACCGGATCAGATTCAGATCCGAGGTAACCAGATCTTCAGCCCGGTCCGCAAGACGTGGGTACAATTGACCCCGGAAGAGCGTGTCCGGCAGGAATTCCTTCTCGTGCTCATGGATGAGTATGGCTATTCACTGGATCAGATTGATGAAGAAACGCCCGTTACCGGGCGCGGCGCTGGACAGGCGCGAGCCGATTTCCTGATTTGGCGTACACCAGCCGCCAAAGCCGTCCAGGAACACGCCCTTATCGTCGTCGAATGCAAGGCCGACAACGTCACCATCTCCCTCAAGGATTACACGAAAGGCGCGAACTACGCGCAGTATGAGCATGCCAGGATCTTCGTCACCCACAACCACCGCGAGACAAAGTTCTGGAAGGTGGATGCTACCCGGCGCATGCCGAACTACGACGAAATCGCGAACATCCCGCACGCCGACGCATCTGACAAGGAAGTGGACGAACTGCTCAGACAACTCAAGGTCTTCAAAGAGGACGAGTTCGCCGACCTGCTCCATCAATGTCACAACGTCATCCGCAACCGGGAGAAGCGCGACCCCGTCGCGGCCTTCGACGAAATCGCGAAGATCCTTTTCGTCAAGGTGTTCGTCGAGCGCGAACTCAAGGCCAAGCGAAAGCGCCAGAACCTTTTCAGCGTCGCGTTCCTGGAGGAACAACTCGGCGAGAACCCGCTTGAGGATCTGTTCCAGAAGACCAGGAAGCACTACGCGCCCGACTGCATCTTCGATCCCGACGAGAAGCTGAACCTCAAGCCCGCCACCGGCATCGAGATCGTGCGCCTACTGGAGAAGTATAATCTCTCCGACACCAGCGAGGACATCAAGGGGATCGCGTTCGAGCGCTTCCTCGGCAAGACGTTCCGCGGTGAAATCGGCCAGTTCTTTACCCCGCGCCCCATCGTCGAGTTCATGGTGCGCATGGTGGAACCCAAGGAAGGGGATGTCCTCTGCGACCCGGCCAGTGGTTCCGGCGGGTTCCTGATCCGCTTCTTCGAACTCGTGCGCCAGCAGATCCTGGCCGATGCCGACCGGCAGTACCAGGCGTACAAGGCCAAGATCGAGGCCGACAAGAAGTTGTCGGCCGAAAAGAAAGCCACGATGCTCCGCGTCAAGTTCGACGAGATTCAGACAACCCTTGACCACGATCGCGAGGGCTCGCGCCTCTGGACCCTGGCCAACCGCTGCATCTACGGCGGCGTGCATCATCACGACGGCTTCCTCAACGTCAACGGCATCTTCGAAGGCCGGTTCGACATCATCCTCACCAACCCGCCTTTCGGCGCCAACGTCGAACCGTCGGACAAGATCCTCGAAGAACAGGTCACAATGCCCGACGAGGTCGAACGCGAATACGCGCGCATCTACGGCACGCCATACAAAGAGGCCCTGGCCCGCGTCCGTGCCGCCAAGGACAAACCCATCGCGAGCCTGTTCGCCCTCCCCAAGGCCAAAGGCAACGGCCCGCTCGGCAAGATCAAAACCGAACTCCTATTCATCGAACGTTGCCTCGACCTGCTGAAGCCCGGCGGCCGTCTGGCGATCGTGCTCCCGGAAAGCGTGTTCAACAACCCGTCGCTCTCGTACGTGCGCGAGTTCTGCGAGAACCGCGCCTACATCCGCGCCGTGGTCTCTCTCCCGCAGGACACGTTCGTTTCTTCCGGCGCTTCGGTGAAGGCGTCGCTTCTCTTCATGCAGAAGTTCACGCGGAAGGAGCAGGCCGACTTCGAGGCGAAGCAGGCCACTGCGGACAAGGAGACTCGGACCAGGTACGCGCCGGAAATCGCCAAGCGCACCCAGAATCTGGAGGCGGCCATCGAGAAGGCCAAAGAAGACCGCGACGGGGACCGCCGCAAGGCCGTTCAGAAGGAACTCCACGACTACCAGTCGGAAATGGCGGAGCGGATAGAGAAGGAGGCGCGCGCCCTCCTGAAGGAGCGCTTCCCATATCCCATCTTCCTTTACGAGGCCGAGCACGTCGGCATCACCGCGACCGGCGACACCGACCGTGTCCCGAATGAACTTGTCCCGAGCGAGTTCAAACCGGCAGACCTTGAGCAGACGACGCTTGACCTCTACCAGCGGTTCAAGGCTGACCCAAAGCCGTTTCTCGCCGCGGGGGCGCGAGAATGACAGCGCCGGCCACAGGCAAAGCGTTCGCCGTGCTGTTCCAGGATTTCCTCCGCTGGGACGTCGGGTACTTCAGGTCTGTCGCCTGGCAGTGGCCGAAATCGGTTCTGAAACCACTTGGCACAGCACTCACGAGAACCGTAAGTGAAGTGTCTCCATCAGAACGCAAACCGGGACTGCCCGTGATTGAGAAGATATCCTTCGGCGGGGAACTCTCGCATTTTGAACTCTCTGCGGAAGACAAGTACAAGGGGCGGCTTTTCTGGGCTGCAAACGGTGAGCTGATTTTCAGCAAGATTCGCATGAAGCAGGGATCCGTCGCCGTTCTCCCAACTGAACCGCCGCGAATTGCAGTCAGCCCTGAGTACCCGGTGTACGAACTGGCCATCACACTGCGCGCCCAGCACGACAAGTTCGTCCACTCGTTCGCCTTCCTGCCTCTCGCCGCAGAGGTCTACGCGCACCAGTCGAAGGTCGATCCGGCGAAAGGTGCGAACACCGAGGCGGAACGCCTTCGCCGCGCAGAGCGCTGGCTCCAAGAGTTCGCACGCTGGTTCGACCGTGTGGGTGCAGCCGACATGCCCATGCACGCCGACCCATCGGTCCTCTGGACGGTATTCAAGAGCGATTTTGACAAGCGCGCTGGCAAGGTGTTTGTGGCGATGTCCTTCACCGACGAGAACATGCTTAAGGAGATGGGGACGGCCATTGATGAGGCGCTCGATCAGTTCAATGCAGAGCATCCGCATTGCCCGCTCGCACCGAGGAGGGCTGACAAGCAGAAGGGCGCCAGCTACGAGATACCGGCATGGATCTTCTCAGAAATCGACGATAGCCGACTCCTCATTGCAGACCTAACGGATGAGAGACCAAACGTGTACTGTGAAGTCGGCTATGCGAAGTGCAAAGGGGTCCCTTTCATGCTGACCTTCCACAAACGGTTACCCGCAGACAAACCGCCCTGGGAGCGCGAATCGTCGCCAGGCAACAAGGTCCACTTCGATCTTCAAGCCTATCGCTACATCGCCTACGACAATGCCTTCCAACTCCGCGACAGACTCAAACAGGAACTCGATGCTTGGAACGCCTCGACATAAAAGAAAGGAAAGTGCCCCATGCCATTCACAGTGCCCGCAATCAGGTTTGTACAGAAGGGCGTCCCCATGTACTTGGCGGCGCTGCCAGTGAACGAGTTGGACATCTGCAGCATTGACCGCTGGGACCCGAAACGGACTGGAAAATGGAAAGGCTACCAGCGCGGGCTTGTCGAGAAGAAAATTGCGAACTTAGCCCAATACCTCGAACGTCCTGACGGCATTCTCCCCGTGGCAGGCCTTCTCAATGTTCGTTCACGCAATTCCTTGAGATTCAGTGGCCGGCGCGACGGACACCCGATTGCGGGCCAGTTGACTATTCCGGACGAGACTCGCCTCTGGGTGGTTGACATGCAACACCGTCTGGCAGGCATCAAGGAGGCGCACAGCCGCGGCTTCCTTGCAGAGTTCTCCGTTCCCGTGCTGATCACTGAAGGCCTGTCGGACATCAAGGAGGCCTGCCAGTTCTACATCATCAACACGAAATCCAAGAGAATGGGGGTCGACCTGACGCGCCGCCTCATGATTGAACACAACGAAGTGCGCGATCTCACCGATGTCCCGGCATGGGAACTCACGGCAGTCCGAATCGCGTTGCGGCTCAATCACAATCTACGAGACAATCCATGGTACGGCAGGATACGGGAGCCGGAATCAGAGAGATTGCGTGATCACATTGCCACCGAGAAATCCTTCGTTCCCTCCTTGAAGTGGCTTCTCACGGCTCCGCGTTCCCGCAACAAGTCGGCCATCCTCCTCGCTCGTTTCCTTGGTAACTTCTGGCAGGGCATTCGTGCTAACGCACCGGAGGCGTTTGCCACACCTCGCGCCTACCTGATTCAGAAGACGCCTGGTTACATGGCCTTTCACCGTCTCACGCCAATCGCGTTCAGGAAATGGGGGGCTGCCAGCGCTGAGAAGTACACGAAGATCTTCCGGCCACTCTCTACGACAGAAGGCATGGGCAGCAAGGTCTGGGAACGGCAGAAGATCTTGGGATTGTAGACATGGCCGAGAAACACGATGACCTCGTCTCAAGGTTCCGAGCGAAACTCGTGACCGATGGGTATAGAATCGAGAGTCGAAGTCCCTTCGCTGACTACCGTCCCGACATCTCCGCGTCAAAAGGGAAGAAGCGCGTGTTCGTCGAGGCCGAGATATCGTCTACGCTTGAGACAGATCACACACTTCATCAATTGGAACGTCTCCACGCCTATGCATCGCTAAATGCGGGAGTAAGCGGAATTCTCGTAGTACCTGAGAGCGAGCGTTTGCGTGCAAATTTCATGTTGGAATCAATATTTGGTGATTCGGTCATCAAAGTAGAAGCAATTTAATGCAACATTGCAGTTCGCGGTCCTTTGAATCGCGAATAAGGCTGTTTGGGGTTGATGGACTGATGGGTGGCGGTGGAGCATTGCTGGTGGCGATGCTTGCCGGCAACCCACCACGATCTGGGTGGAACTTCAGGCAGGCGGAGCGGCGCGGGTGAGCAAGGCGGCGAAGGCGCCGTCGGTGCCCGCGGCGCCGGGCAAGAGGGGCCGCGCGGTTTCCAGCCGGAACTCCGGATGCGCCGTCAGCCAGCGCGCGATGAGCTGTTCGTTTTCATCCGGCTCGATACTGCACGTGCTGTACACCAGCCGGCCGCCGGGCCGCAGCAGCGCCGCTGCGCCATGCAGGATGCGGTATTGCGTCTCCGTCAGTTTGCGCAGCCGCGTCGCCGTGAACCGCCAGCGCGCGTCGGGCCGCCGGCGCAGCACGCCGGTGTTGCTGCACGGCACGTCGAGCAGAATGGCGTCGAAGCCTTCGCTTCCGCCCGCGGCGAGCAGCGCCTGCCGCGCGGGCTCCGGGCTGGCCGCGTCGCCCTGAACGACGCGGATCAGGTCGCCGCCGAACCGCGCCACGTTTTCCTTCAGCCGGCCCAGGCGGTCGGTCCGCACGTCCATGGACACCAGCAGGCCCTGCCCGCCCAGCAGCTCGGCGATCAGCAGCGACTTGCCGCCGGGCGCGGCGCAGGCGTCGAGCACGCGCTCGCCAGGCCGGGGCGCCAGCAGGTCCACGGCCAGCGTCGTCGCCGGATCCTGCACGACGAACCAGCCCTCGCGGTAGCCGGGGACGGCGCTGATGCGCACGCCGCGCGGCAGAATAAAAAAGTCCCGGCCCAGCGCCTGCAACGGCTGCGCCGCCAGGCCCGCCGCCGCCAGTTGCCGGCGGAACTCGTCCGGCGCCACGCATGCCACATTGAGCCGCAGGATGGTTTCCGCCCGCTGGTTGTCCCACGCGCAGATGCCCAGCGCGGCCTCCGCGCCGAAGTTTTTTTGCCAGCGTTGCAGCAACGCGTCGGGATGGGAGAACCGTACGCCCGC
>JAPLSZ010000295.1 GCA_026398385.1 Kiritimatiellota bacterium
TGGATGTGGCTGATCGGCGGCCTCGCGGGCGTCGTCGCGGCGGCCTTCGTTCTGCCGCAGATCTTTGATCATCCGCAGCCCGGTATGCCGCCGCTGCCGGCCGCCGCGCGCATCATGATCATGCTGTTCACGCTGGCCTTATGCGCGGTGATCTACATCCTGATTCCGGCGGCGCTGGTGTGCTTCTATCGGAGCCGCCACGTCCAGGCGACCTGTGCGGCGCGCGATCCGGTGCGGCGCTGGACCGACGCCTGCCCGCTGCCGGTGCTCGCGATCAGTCTGCTCCTCGGCCTCAGCGCGGCGTTCATGCCCCTCCTCATCCTGGCCTATCGCAGCATTGTGCCTTGCTTCGGCTGTTACCTCAGCGGTTGGCCGGGTACGGCGGTGGTGCTGGTGACGACCGCCGCCTATGCCTGGGCCGCGCGCGCCACCTACAGGCTGAACGTGGCCGGCTGGTGGGTCGCCTTCCTCGGTTTCGGCGTGTGGATGCTCTCCTCCGGCATCACGTTCGCGCGCCTGGGCCTGCTGCCGATGTACGAAATGATGGAGTTTCCCCAGGCGCAACTCGACATGATGCGTCAAATGGGTTTTCTGCAAAGCCCCATGATGGCGGTGCTGGCCCTCGCCTGTTGGCTGCCGTTTCTCGGCTACGTCGTCTACGCGAAAAAGTTCTTCAGCCGGACGGGATCTTGAAATAACCGGGAGTTCAGGGGCGATTTCGCCGGCGGACAAAAAATCGGCAGGCGGTTAAGCCTGCCGATTTTCATCCATATAGAGGATAATTTATTCGGCCTTCTTCTTGCCATGCCCGCCTGCACCACGCTCGCCAGCCACGTACAGGGTCTTCGCGCCATCCTTTTCCCGGACGAAGCCCTTGATCTCGACCTTCTGGCCGTCCTTGGCCTTGTACGCATCGAGGCCCGCACGAGACTTGAGGACTAAATCACCATCCGTCGTCCCCATGAGCTTGATGGTGTCGCCATCCACCTTGATGGTGCCGCTGAAGGTCTTCATCTCCGGCCGCACATGCTGTTTCGCGGGGGCCGCGGGGGCTGTGTCTTCAGCCACTACGGCCTGCAACAGGCCAAAGCCTACAAACGCTGCCAATGCCAACATCCATACTGCTTTCTTCATCTGCCATTCTCCCTTGGTTGTTTCTGGGTCCGGTCCGGTCGTCGGTCCGTCTCCAATGATCAATCGCGTGGCGGCGCGCAAAGGTTACAATAAAAATCGCGTCGGCGGCCCCCGCACCCAGCCGATGCTCCGCCACAACCCCCGGCCAGCGGCGTTGTTTTTCGGCGTGCCGCCGTATGACCCGCCATCCGCTGCACGTGTAGCCATCAGAATATCAGTTCGTAAAATTACCATAACGCAATAAATAGCCATGCTGCTAACAATAAAGTACAGTATATATTATTGGATTACATATCGGAAGTTTTATTGTAATATCATAACTATTTTATTAACAATGCATTACATCAGCAAGGCAGGCTGTCTGCTGGGGAGGTGGCATGCTTGCTGCTGGGTATGAGCCGTCGCGAATGAAGCGCAAAAGGAGCAATAGATGAACAGGCAGACGATCCATAAAATAACACTCGTGACCCTGACCGCCGGCCTGTTGGCCGGCCTGGCCCGGGCCACGCCGTCCACCACCTACTGGACGCCGGCCACCACCGACCTGCAGGGCTATAAAGTTCTGCACCTGGGCATGGACGATTACTTTACCGTCCTGCGCAAGAAGGACAACAAGGCGGGCAGCTTCCCGACGGACCTGCAACTGGAACTGGGGGTGCTGCCCTTCGAAAAGCTCCAGGCGGAAATCGGAGTGGATTACCTGGAGCCGTCCGATGCCCCGCTGATGTTCAACGCCAAGCTCGGCACGCCGGAAGGCGCGCTGTTCGGCGGCTCGCCGGCGCTCAACGCGGGCATCTTCAATGTGGGCACCAAGCAGGGCGTCACCGATTACAACATCGTGGACTTCCTGGCGGGCAAGACCATTCCGTATTTCGGCCGGCTGTTCGTCGGCGGCTATATCGGCAACGGCCAAACGCTGGTCAACGACCGCGGGGACACGGACAACACCGGCGTCATGCTCGCCATGGACCATGGCTTCCTGCCCGTGAAGGAGAAAAGCGGCGACGAGTACAACAAGGTTGTCTTCGCGGCCGACTGGGCGTCCGGCAAAAATGCCATCGGTGGCGGCGGCGCGGGTTTGTACTACTACTTCACCAAAAACATCAGCCTGCTGACCGGTCCGGTCTTTTTCAACGACGAGGACCTCAACGGCCCGTGGAAGTGGACTATGCAGCTCGACATCAACGTGCCCTTTTAGTCAGGCCCGTTTACCCTTGCGCATGCAACGATTATCGGTCCCAACCTCGACGGTGAGTCGGGATGAATCCCGACCTCCCGGGAGCGGGCACTTTATTCACAGATTGATGGGCTTTGCACAGATTAAAACGGGTTCGACACTTCGATGGAACTCAGTGCAGGCAAGCTCACCGCCGGCGGGCGCAGCTCGTGCTTCGTAGCGAAGGAGGCTTTCGCTGGCTTCGCAGAGTAGCACAAGCCTGCGCCCCTACGTGACTGCCCCCTTACCTGGCACCGGGCCGTTCCGTGAGGATTACAGAAGGTGTCGGGATGATATTTGGAGTGCGGCGGCTTGACGCCGCTTTGACTTTTGGTGCTCGGATTAATAAGAAAAGAGCTGTCAGCCGAGCCCAGGGCAAGACGGGCGCAGCCAATCCAGCACACTGCAAAACGTCGCGTTGCGACGCGATGAAAAACAGGATCATATTCTGCTGCCCTCAATCCTGCTGCGAAACGTGCGTACAGCGATCACCCCCGCAGAAGTGCCCTGCGCCCCCCTTACCACTTCCGAACAATTTCCTTTGCATTTGGCATGGTTTTGTGGTTTATTCCCCCGGCCTGTTTTCCGGGACTACACGGAGCAGGGGACATAGCTCAATTGGTTTAGAGCGCCGCCCTGTCACGGCGGAGGTTGCGGGTTCGAGCCCCGTTGTCCCCGCCATTTGCTTAAGCCACCCCTGCGCTGGATCTGCGCGGACGGGTAGCCGCCGCTTGATTTTGCATGGACAGGGGTGTATTTTCCCCGCCCTATGGCCAAGACACTGTACGATAAAATATGGGATCGGCACGTCGTCCAAGACCTGCCGGACGGCTGGACGCTGCTCTACATTGACCGGCAACTGCTGCACGAAGTCACCAGCGCGCAGGCGTTCGAAGGCCTGCGCCTGGCGGGCCGCCCGGTGCGGCATCCGGAGCTGACGTTCGCGACGATGGATCACAACATCCCGACGGTGAATCAGGCCGAGATTACGGACCCGGTCGCCCGGGCGCAGATTGACGCGCTGCGGCGCAACTGCCGGGAATTCGGCGTCACGCTTTTCGATCTGGGCAGCGCCCACACCGGCGTGGTGCACATCATCGGCCCGGAACTGGGCCTCACCCTGCCGGGCGCCACCATCGTCTGCGGCGACTCGCACACCGCCACGCACGGCGCCTTCGGCGCGCTGGCCCACGGCATCGGCACGAGCGAGGTCGAACACGTCCTCGCCACGCAGACGCTGCGCCAGAAAAAATCCAAGACCTTCCGCGTCGAGTTCTCCGGCCGGCTCGCGCCGCGGGTGGCCTCGAAGGACATGATCCTCAAGCTCATTGGCCACATCGGTACCGCCGGCGGCACGGGCTATGTCATCGAATACACCGGCGCCGCCATCCGCGCGCTCTCGATGGAGGCGCGCATGACCGTCTGCAACATGACCATCGAGGCCGGCGCCCGCGCCGGGCTGATCGCGCCGGACGAGACCACGTTCGAGTATATCGCCCGCGGCGACCGGCCGTATGCCCCGCGCGGCGCGGCGCTGGAGCGGGCGCGCGCCTTCTGGCGGACGCTCCCCGGTGACGCGGCGGCCGCGTTCGACCGCACGCTGACGATCGCTGCCGCGGAGATCGCCCCGCAGGTCACCTGGGGCACCAGCCCCGGCATGGTTGCCGACGTCACCGGCCGCGTGCCCGAGCCGGACCAGGTGCCCGGTTACCATAAAACCGATGTGGAGAACGCGCTATCACCGACATCAAGCTGCAAACGGTGTTCATCGGCAGTTGCACCAACGGCCGCATCGAGGATCTGCGCGAGGCCGCCGACGTCATGAAAGGCCGCCGCGTCGCCCCCGGCCTGCGCGCGCTGATCGTCCCCGGCTCCGCCCGCGTCAAGGCGCAGGCCGAGGCGGAAGGGCTGGACCTGATTTTCCAGGCCGCCGGCGCGGAGTGGCGTCAGGCCGGCTGCAGCATGTGCCTGGCAATGAACCCGGACCAGCTCCAGCCCGGCGAGCGCTGCGCCGCCACGTCCAACCGCAATTTCGAAGGCCGGCAGGGCAAAGGCGGGCGCACGCACCTCGTCAGCCCCGCCATGGCCGCCGCCGCCGCCGTGGCGGGCCATTTCGTGGATATCAGAGCATGGTGAAGGGTTAAGGGTTAAGGGTGGATGGTAAAAGGTTGATGGAAGATGTCGACCGCAGAGCACAATCAAGTGGTGAACGTGACCGACATGCCCGTGTATCAGTTGTTCTATCAATTGGCTTTGGATATCGAACGAAAGATCAGTGACAAAGGCAAAGGAAAGCCCGGCGTGATAGTCAAGGAAGACAAGGTGGAATATGTCGCCGCCTCTGCCGTTCTATCAACCATCAACCATTAACCATCCGCCATTAAAGCATCCATTATGAACCCATTCACCGTGCACACCGGTATTGTTGCTCCGCTGGACCGCGCCAACGTGGACACCGACGCGATCATTCCGAAGCAATTTCTCAAGCTGATCGGCCGCACCGGTTTCGGCCAGTACCTGTTCTTCGACTCGCGCTACTTCGACGACGGCCGACCCAACCCCGCCTTCGCGCTGAACCAGCCCGCCTTTGCCGGCGCGACGGTGCTGGTCGCCCGCAACAACTTCGGCTGCGGCTCCAGCCGCGAGCATGCGGTCTGGGCGGTGGCGCAGTACGGCTTCCGGACGGTCATCGCCCCGTGGAAAACCATCGGCGGCGCGCGCGTGCCGGCGTTCGCCGACATTTTCCGCAACAACTGCGGCAAGAACGGGGTGTTGACCATCGAGCTCGCCGAGGACGAGGTGGACCGTCTTTTCAACGCCGTCCAGACCCAGCCGGGGCTCACGGCCACCGTGGACCTGCCGCAGCAGGCCATCACCCTGCACACGGCGCCGGAGCAGGTCTTCCGGTTCGAGGTGGACCCCGGCCTGAAGCAGTACCTCCTGCGCGGCCTCGATGAGATCGCCCTGACCCTCGACCATGCCGCCGACATCGCCGCCTTCGAACAGCGCCACGATGTCCAGTTGGCCGCCACGCGCTGAGCCGCGGCGACCCCGCCCACGAAAGAGGCACGATGGATGCATCCTGCCGTGCTTGACCCGCCGGGCGCGCCGCTCTACCATGCGCGCATGATGCTGCGGCGCCTTAGTCTTCCGCTCCTGCTTATCCTGGGGTTGTGCGGGCTGCTGCCCGCCTGTCGCACGCCGCGCCGCGCGGCGGACGGCACCCCGCTGATCCCCTTCCGTCCCGGCCTCGAAGTGCCGCCGGTGGTCGCCGTGGTGGACTTCGAAAATCGCGCGAGTTGGGCCGGCCAGTGGAACCTCAGCGGCGGCATGGCGGACCTGCTCGTTGCCCGGCTCATGGAAACCCGCCAGGTGGTGGTCATCGAGCGCCAACACCTGGGCGATGTGGTCGGTGAAATCGCGCGCCAAGGCGAGGATCTTTTCCGTAAAGAGGGCCGCGCCGAGCGCGGCCGGCTCAAGAACGCGCAATATCTCCTCCGCGGCACCATCTCGGATTTCACCATCATCGAAGAGAGTTCCGGCGGGTTTTGGTCTTCGGTCCTGCGCCTCTTTGGCCGCCGGAGCCGCGCCCGCGTGGCCATCTCCATCAAAGTCTATGACGTAGAAAATGGCGAGGTCATGGCCTCGGTCAAATCCGACGGCACCGTAGCCTCCGGTGGCATGGGTGCGGAAGTGACGTACAAGCGGGTCAGCTTCGGGGGCGACAGCTTCTTCCGCACGCCGCTGGGCAAAGCGACGGAGCGGGCCATTGACCGCGCCGTGGACAAGGTACTGGCGGCGCTGCCGATCACCTATTGGTCGCCGCGCGTGGCCGAGGCCGGCCAGGAGGGCGGCGGGCCGGCCGTGGTGGTCAACGGCGGCGCGAACGTGAATCTCAAGCCCGGCGACGAGTTCATTGTCCGGGAGCTGCCGCGGCGCGTCACCGATCCGGTCACCGGCAACGTCATCGAGACGCAGGCCGGCCGCGTGGTGGGCCGCCTGCGCGTGCAGGACGTCTTGCCGCAATCCGCCCATGCCGCGCTGCTGCAGGGCGCCGCCCAGCGCGGGCAGGTGCTGGAGCCGGTGAAGCAATGAGCGCTCAAGTTCCAGGCGGAGGGTTCAGGATTCAGGGTTCAGGGTTCAGAGTTCGGCTTTCTCAAGCCTCAAGCCTTAAGCCTCCGGTTTCCGGTCTCCGGTCTCAGGTCTCAGGTTTCAAGTTTCAGGTCTCAGGTTTCTCTTATGATCACCTTCCTTGAAGGCCTCTTGGTGGAAAAGCAGCCGACACGCGTCGTGCTGAACGTGCACGGCGTGGGCTACGAGGTGTTCGTGCCGCTCAGCAGCTTCGACCGGCTGCCCGCGGAACAGCAGCCCTGCCGCCTGCTGACGTACGATTGTATTCGCGAGGACGACCACCGGCTCTACGGCTTCGTCAGCGTGGCCGAGCGCCACCTGTTCGAACTGCTGCTCGGCATCAGCGGCGTGGGCCCCAAGACCGCGCTCAGCGCCCTGAGCGGCCTCAGCGTCCGCGAGCTCAAGGCCGCCGTGGTCGCCGGCGACGTCAAGCGGCTCAGCTCCATTTCCGGCATCGGCAAGAAGACGGCGGAGCGCATCGTGGTCGAACTGCGCGACAAGCTGTCCGCCGGCGAGGCGCTGGAAGCCGTCGCCGGGGCGGCGGAACCGTCGGCCCGGGACCTGCGCGCCCGGGACGCGATCCTGGCGCTGATCTCCCTCGGCTACAAGCAGGCCGACGCCCAGCAGCGCATCCGCGACGTCCTACCCCGGCTGAAGCCTGCCGCCACGGTCGAGGAGGTCGTCCGCGCCGCGCTGGCGGACTGAATTAAATCTTCAGATGGGAAAAATGACCGAGCATTTCGTCAGCGAAACGTTGAACAAGAAGGACCCGGCGTTCGACATCACGCTGCGCCCGGCGCGCTTTGCCGACTTCGTCGGGCAGCGCAAGGTGCGCGCGCGGCTGGAACTGTTTGTCGCGGCGGCCAAGGGCCGCGGCGACGTGCTCGACCACGTGCTGCTCTCCGGCCCGCCGGGTCTCGGCAAGACCACGCTGGCGCATATCCTCGCCGAGACGATGGGCGCGAACCTCAAGGCGACCAGCGGCCCGGTAATCGACAAGCCCGGCGATCTTGCGGGACTGCTGACCAGCCTGGAGCGCGGCGACGTGATCTTTATTGACGAAATCCACCGGATGCAGAAGGCGGTGGAGGAATATCTCTATTCGGCAATGGAGGACTTCGTCCTGGATATCATGATTGACCAGGGCCCGCACGCGCGCAGCGTCCGGCTGAACCTGCCGCGCTTCACGCTGATCGGCGCGACGACGCGCAGCGGCCTGTTGACCGCGCCGTTGCGCTCGCGCTTCGGGCTGACCGCGCGGCTGGATTACTACGACGCGGCGGATCTGCAGGCGATCATCACGCGCTCGGCGCACATTCTGAACGTGGACGTGGACGAGGCCGGCGCGCGCGAGATTGCCCGGCGCGCCCGCGGCACGCCGCGCATCGCCAACAGCCTGCTGCGCTGGGTCCGTGACTTCGCGCAGGTCAAGGCGGACAACAAGATCACCCGCGACGTGGCCGATCGGGCGCTGGCGATGCTCGACATTGACGAACAGGGGCTCGACGAGATGGACAAGCGCATCCTGGAGGCGATCATTCACAAGTTTGCCGGCGGGCCGGTGGGCGTCAACTCGCTGGCGGTGTCGGTGGGCGAGGAGGCGGACACCATCGAGGAGGTGTACGAGCCGTACCTGATCATGGAGGGCTACCTCCAGCGCACGCCGCAGGGCCGCGTGGCCACCGCGCGCGCCTACGCCAAGTTCGGCCTTAAGCCCGGCCAGCCGACAAAGGACAACGAACTGTCCTAAGACCGCCGGGTCCCCGTTGTATGCCCGCGGCAACAAACCTGCGGAAAGGGCACTGACCGCCGCCAGCGACATTCATCGAGGGCAGCGGAGCGGAAGGTGTCGACCTTCCGGTAGGCGCATAAGCGGATTTAATCACAGAGGTCACGGAGGTTGCGGAGGACGCAGAGGCTCCGACTGTAGAACGCAACGCACCCTGCGGGTGCTGGGCTCCGTTCTTTGCCGTGCAAACCCATAACATCGTTTCTTCCCAAGAAGATATTTTATCATGATCCGACAGAAGATTTTTACACGAAGGTAACGAAGTTAACGAAGCTGGAATTAGCGGGCAACCCAGCGCCTGAGATTTCTTTGTTATCTTCGTTAGCTTCTGTTCAACTGCTTCCGGTCTTCCTTGCCTTTAAAAATTTACTTTGCTTTGGTTGCGGCTCTTCCGCGCTAGGTGCGTGGTTTTGAAATTTCGGGCTTCCAGTATTCGAATTTGTTTTGGATTTCGGAATTCGCATTTCGGGTTTGTCCGTTGGGCCCGTCCTCTTCGCGTCGCGGTTGTGTCTACGCGGGGAAGCTTGCCCGGCCTGCGCAGGTGGGTTATAAACGACGGCACATGAACACCCGGGATCAAACGCTGGCAGGGCTGACAACGCGCGCGGTGGACCTGGTGTCGCGCGCGGAGCTGGAGGCCAAGCTCCAGCAGGCGGCGGCGGACCGGCGCCCGCTGCGCGTGAAGTATGGCGCCGACCCCTCCGCCCCGGACCTGCACCTCGGCCACGTGGTCGGCCTGAACAAGCTGCGCGAGTTTCAGGACGCCGGCCACACCGTCGTGTTCATCATCGGCGACTTTACCGGCATGATCGGCGATCCCTCCGGCCGCGCGCAGACGCGCCCGCCGCTCAGCCGCGAGCAGGTGCAGGCCAACGCGCTGAGCTATCAGGAACAGGTTTTCAAGGTGTTGGACCGGAGCCGCACCGAGGTGCGCTTTAACTCCGAATGGTTCGCGCCGATGAAGTTCGAGGAGGTCATCCGCCTCTCCGCCCGCGTCACCGTGGCGCAAATGCTGGCCCGCGACGACTTCGCCCAGCGCTATGCCGGCCAGCAACCGATCTCGCTGGTCGAGTTCCTCTATCCGCTGATCCAGGCCTACGACTCCGTCATGGTCCGCGCCGACGTGGAGCTGGGCGGCACCGACCAGTTGTTCAACCTGCTGCTCGGCCGCGAGCTGCAGAAGGCCTTCGGCCAGGCGCCGCAGGTGGTCCTGACCCTGCCGCTGCTGGAGGGGCTCGACGGCGTCCACAAGATGTCCAAGAGCCTGGGCAACTACATCGGCGTCAACGAAGCGCCCAAGGACATCTTCGGCAAGACCATGAGCGTCAGCGACGAACTGATGTGGCGATATTTCTCCCTGGTGCTCTGCCTGCCGGAGGCGGAGGTCGCCGCGCTGCGCCAGGCCGTGCAGAGCGGCGCGCGCCATCCGCGCGACGTGAAGGACGAGCTGGGCCGGCGGGTGGTGGCCAAGTTCCATGACGCCGCCGCCGGCGCCGCGGCCTCCGCCGAATTCGCCCGCGTGTTCTCCGCGCACCAGGCGCCGACCGACATGCCGGAGGTCGCCCTGACCGCCGCCGATTTAGCCGATGGTAAAATCGGCCTGATCGCATTGCTCGTGAAAGCCGGCCTCGCCGAATCCAACGGCGCGGCCAAGCGGCTCATCCAGCAAGGCGCGGTGGAACTGGCCGAGGAGAAGCTGATCGACCCGCGCGCGACCGTCGCCCCAGCCGCGGGCGCCGTGTTGCGCTGCGGCAAGCGCGGCTTCGTCCGGCTCCGCCTGGAGCCCTGAATCGCTATTGATCCGGAAAAGAGCATTACTAACCTTCCTATAATAATCCAGACATTCTGGCCCGTAGACGCGGTCTCCGGCCGCGTTCAAAAGCGACGGGACGTCGCTTCTACGTCATGCGATAACATGCAGTCTATTATGGGAAGGTTAGTAACTGCAAACCGCCCGGCCTTCTTCCCGACCCTCTGGAAGGCGGGACTTCCGCCGTCGCCAAGGCTATGGCGGACAAGACGGCGGGCACGCGCGAAATTCGCGAAAGGGTGTAGGCCGGGTCTTGCCGATCCACCTCCACAACGATCAGTAGTCGTCCGGCAAATCCATTTTCCGCGCGCTTCGCAACGTGATTGCCCACGAGCACCAGATCGGGCATGCTGCGGATTGTCATGGGCATGTATGAACCCATCAATAGTGCGTGCATGAGCCAGAATGCCGGGATTCGGATTCTGCTGACTACCGTGTGCAAGCCTTACGGCGTGCCCGATAAGGACGCGGAGGCCCTCGGCATGCAGATGGAGCTTCTGAACAACCAGCTCACGCGCGAGCAGCATGTGCACTCGCCGCGGGCCAGTTTCTGGACGTTCCCGCTCTACTTTCTTGCCGAGAACATTTCCGTGCCTGCCACCGTACTGGACTTTCCATCCTGGCACGAGTTCAAGCGGGAGCTTCGCAAGGGCTATACGCACGTGGGGGTTTCCTTCATCCAGACCAACGTGCTGAAGGCCAAACGCATGGCCGAGTACGTCCGCGCCCACCACCCGACGACGAAGATCCTTCTGGGGGGATATGGCTCCAGCCTGCCTGACCTGGCGGAATTAGTGCCGCACGATGCGGTGTGTCCCGGCGAAGGTGTCCGCTGGCTGCGCGCGTACTTCGGAGAAGATCCGGCGGCCCCGATCCACCACCCCGTCATGCATGGCGTGATTAGCAAACACCTGTATGGGCTTCGGGGCGCTTCGACTGACAGCGCCGTCATGTTTCCCGGGCTGGGCTGCACGAATGGATGCTTCTTCTGCGCCACATCGGCCAAGTTCGGGAAGCAGTACATCCCCCTCCTGCCCACGGGGAGAAGTGTCTTCGACCTCTGCCACAAGGCCGAAGAGGAACTTGGAGTTCGGGAGTTCGCGGTCATCGACGAGAACTTCCTCAAGGCGCCGGAACGGGCGCGCGAACTCCTGCGGGAGATGGAGCGCGAGGGCAGGAGTTACCATTTCTGGATCTTCGCATCGGCGGAAGCCATTTTGCAGCTCGGCGTGGATTTTCTGGTACGGCTCGGCGTTTGTGCCGTTTGGATGGGGCTGGAAACCCGCGAAGAGATTTTCGGCAAGTTACGCGGCATCGACGTACGCGGGCTGATTCGCGAGCTGCAATCCAAAGGGATATCGGTCATGTCCTCCTCCATCTTGTTCATGGAGCACCATGACCGAAAGAGCCTGCACGACGACATCGAGTGGGCCGTGGACATGGACACCGACCTGCACCAATTCATGCAGCTCACCCCCCTGCCCGGGACGCCCCTCTACGAGCGCTACAAGAGCGAGGGCAAGCTGATTCCGGAATTCCCCTATACGCGATTGAGCGGTCAGAACGCTCTGGCGTTCTACCACCCCCATTTCCGCTCGGAAGAAGCGCGCGATTTGACCCGGCGGGCCTTCCAGCGGAAGTACAAGGTCGGGGGACCGGGCATAGTCAACATGGCGCGCACCGCCATTGACGGCTACGAACGGGCCATGCAGGACTTCGCAGCGCGTAAGACGAAGGGCCTCTGCTGGGATCCGGACACGCTGCAATACAACCAGCGGAACGGACACGTGGAAGACCGGTACATGCTGGAGCGTATCCGCTTCCTGAGGCAAAGGGCCACGGAGTTTCGTCCGATTCTGTTGAGTGCATGGCTGTTCAGTCCCAACCTGGCGGCGCGACGAAAATGCCTGGGCTTGATCACGAGGCATCGCCGCCTTTTCGGACGCACCACGGTTCTGGAAAAGCTCGCGGCATGCCTGCTGAGTGTGACGGC
>JAPLSZ010000213.1 GCA_026398385.1 Kiritimatiellota bacterium
CGCGCGCTGCCGCCATGGAGGCCGCCATACAGGTCCGCCACGCCCCCCACCCACTTATAATCCGTGGCCGTCGGCAGCCCCCAGAAAATCCATCCGCCGGGCGCCAAGGCATACTCACCGGCGGATTTGCCGTCCTTGAGGGTCCCCGTCCATACCGGCAACTCGCCGCTAAAGACCTGGCCGGCTTCGGTCACCGCGATGCCGCTCGCGATGGTGTCGTCCCACAGGTCGGCATTGCCGGTGGCCACCAGCGCGCCGTCCAGGCGATAAATCGGCGCGCTCGGATCCTCAGCCCTGGTCAGGGTATTGGCGTTCGCGCTGACCGTAGGGGTCGAGGCGATGGCCTTCCACGTGGCGCCGAGCGCCTTCAGCCCGGGAGCCGCGGCGGCCACGCCAGCGACGAAGTTGTTGTAATCTTCGATCTTCGGCGACTTCGCGTCATGGGCGGCGCTGGTCACGAACACCAGCCGGTAGTTGTCACCCGGTTTCAACCCCGGCGGCACGGTCAGGATCTGCCCCGGGGCCGGCGCCCGATGGACGGCCACATGATAAACCTTGCGGGTGACGCCGTCCTGGGCGGTGACGGTGTAGTCCACCGGCCTGCTGAAGTTGTTGGGACTGCCGGAACGCGGGGCGACGCTCGCGCCGGCGGACACCGTGCAGGCGGGACTCAGCCGGGCCAGATCCGCGTCATGCGGCACGGTGAGGACAATCTCGGCCCCGTGAATCACCGCCTGGCGATCCCCGCACGCGAAACTCAGCAGCTCGCAGACTTTGGGATTGTGAGTGATTTCCAGCCAATCGCTGTTGATCTGACCCTTTTGCGTTTTGTATTCGATCATGTTGGTCCCGGCGCTCAAGGCGACCGTTTCCACCTGCTCACTCCACGTGTCCCAGTCCTTCGTGCCTTTGCAGGGGATCTTCTTGATTTGGGCTTCATTCACATAGAGGGCGGTCTCCGCATTTCCTCCGCCGGCGGAATACCTCAGCGCCAGGGTGTACGGCCCGGCCACGGGCGCCCGCACCTCGAAGCTCGCGGTGGCCGGCTGCTTTTCATCGTTATCATAGTGACACTCGACAAAGCCGGTCCCCGAGTAGCCCGCATGGTTGGCGTTGAGATAGGCGCCCGCGGATAGCGGCGCGTTCGCGGCTGCGATTTTGACCGGCGCCACCGGCGCCGGCGGCACGGGCAGGATTTGCGGCCAGCCACCGGCGGCCTTGGCCTGGTCGGTGATCTCCCGGCGCAGGCTGTCGTACTTGGCCGGTTTGGCGACGCTGATCTCGTTGTCTACCGATTTATTGGAAGCATGGCCCCAAGTAGTCATGGGGTGATTGCCGTTCAGTTCCCAAAACACATTGCCGGATATCGTATGCTCGCACGTGCCGCCATCGAGATAGATCGCGACGCCGTTGTTGCCGTTCCGCTTGCCGACATTCTTATGCACCAGGATGTTCTTTCCCGGATACCAGGAGTCGTAGGCCCCGCCGTCAATCAGGTCGCGCATGTAATCATCCATGATGTTGTATTGCACCTTGTTGTTGTCGCAGTGCAGGAACGGCCGGATGGAAACCAGGTCGAACGGCCGGTGCTTGGCGAGTTCCGCCCACCGCGCCTGGTAAATGGCCTGCTTGTTCCCGTAGGCGTCGGTGGTATCAACCTTGTTGGGATCATTCATCTGAAATTCCGGCATGCCCACGATCTGCACGCCCGCGTACGGCAGGGTGGCGAATTTGTTGTACTGGACGGTATTGCCGTTGCTGCCATAGATCAGCACGGCGTTCGAGTGCAGGTATTCCTGCCCGACGTGGTGGATGTAATTCCTTTCGATCAGGTGGTTCTTGTTCACATCCACCTCCCCGGGGCCATAGCCGGTGATCAGGACGCCGCCCGACGAGTTATAGGCAATCTCGTTGCCGATGATGCGCACGTTCTGCGCGTAATGGTCCAGGGCGATTCCCTGGCTGCCTGAGTAGGCGATCAGGTTGCCTTCCAACACGCAATCGCGCGCGCCCTGCAGGTAGATCATGGCATCCGGATTCTCGGCGTTGCGCGTCAGCCAGGCGGCGTCCCACTGGTCTTCCGGCGTGCGGTCGGTGTATTTAAAGCGCAGGTTCCGGAACTCGACGTGGTGCACCTGGTTGGCCCAGCGCTGGGCCTCCTCGTCGCCTTGCAGACGCACCAGTTCCTGAAGAACCGGGGCAAACACCGTCTTGCCGTCCATTTTGCCGTCTGGGGACCAGTAGTACACCTTGCCCGCGGCGGAATCCACCACCCATTCACCCGGTTGGTCCAGCACGGACAGGGCGTTGTAGATGTTGTAATGTCCGCCGGAAAACCGGAAAAAGTTCAAATCCTCATGACCCGGCGCGCCATATTGCACGCTGCATTTGCTCTGGAGGCGGGCCGTGTTGGCGGCCGCATTGAGGTCATCAATCGGGGCGATGATGTTCCACCACCAGGCGGTCGTCAGCGAAATCTCCACGTCCCGGTTGCCGGGCAGATGGTTCAAGACGCCCGCGGGGAAGGTGATCGGCCGGCCTTGCGGGTCGGGCTTGCCCACGGCGGCCAGACGCGGCCACTTGTGCCACGCCTTGCTCTGCGTGCTCTTGGCGACCGGCTGGGTTGCACCGTTCACATACATGTAATCGAATTTCCAGCCCTTCGGCACGCTGGCCGCGAACACATGGCCTTGTGCCGCGGCGGGCAGCCCCGCGGGCCAGGGGGCGGCCAGCAGCGTCCAGCCCGTGATGACGCGCTTGCTGACGATGCTCGCCTCCTCACCCTTGTAGCTCTGATAGATCACCGGCTTGTTGGCCGCGCCGGAATCCTGCGGCGTGAGCGTGAACGTGCGTGGGAGGACATACTCCCCGCCCCGCAACCATACCGTCACGCCGCCCTCGGGCAGTCCTGACCTCGACTTCAACGTCCGCACGGCGTCCCGGGCCCGCTCCAGCGTGGCGAAAGGCGCGGCCTGGGTGCCGGGATTGGCATCGTTGCCGGTGACGGCCACATGCAACTCGGCGGCGTGGGTCGCTGTCAGCGGGACGAGCAGCAGGGCGGCTAGCATGGATGGTGTGTGTTTCATGGCTGATACTCCTTTTGGTAACTACTCAGGTATTCAGAAGTCAGAAGTCAGTATTCAGAATGGCCTGTGAATAGACCTCCAACAAGCCGTAGCTTTCCGACCGCGGGAATGTCCGCGACAAACGGTAAACAGCAAGCACAAATTGGCGGGCCTATTGCCAAACGATCAAGTCTCCGAATGTCTTTGCCGGGGCTCTCGTTCTGACTCCTGAATTCTGACTCCTGACTCCCCCGGTTCGCCAGGTTGTCACGCGGGCCGAACCAGCCGTCCGCGCGCCGGCTGGCGATCAGGCCCTCGATCCACTTGCGCACCGGGTTGCCGTGGCCCTGCTCGAAAGCAGGCTTCAGGCCAGATCCTTGGTCCGCCAGCCCGCGCGAGCTTCCGGGTTGATGAGTTTGGCGGCTGCCGGGTTGCCGGTGATCTCGAGCTTCTCCGCGTTCCACCGGACCGTCTGGCCGGTGCGGATCGCAAGCGTGCCGAGCAGGATCGTCTCCGTGAGCGGGCCGGCGTAACTGAAATCAGAGCAGGACTTCTTGCCATTCCTGATGGCTTCCAGCCAGTCGCGGTGGATGCCATGGGTCCGCGGGAGCGTCTTGGGAACCCGCTGGCCGACATTCGCCCGGTAGGCTTCCCAGCGGGCTTTCGGATAGAGCTGCGGGCTGTCCGGGCGCATGCCGGCGTGGCAGATGCCGCCGTTCTCGCCGACCATGATCATGCCGCCCTCGCCCGGCAGGCCCCAATCGTAGCCCTGCGGGGCCGGCGGCCGGCTTGGTCCCTCGTACCATCGTAGCGTCACCGGCGGTTTCTTGCCGCGCGCGGGGAAGTGGAAGGTGACGATCGAACCGTTCGGGGTGTGGATCGGATTCACCGCCCCCTTCAATTCCACTTCCACGCGCTCGGGCGCCCCGAGGTCCAGCGCCCAGTACGGGGTGTCGATGGTGTGGCAGCCGATGTCGCCGAGGCCGCCGCAGCCGAAGTTCCACCACGGACGCCACCTCGTGGGATGAAACGCCCGGCTGAAGCCGACCTGGTCTTGGCAGGACCCCAGCCACAGGTCCCAGTCCAGGCCGGCGGGCAGCGGCTCAGGCTGGGGGTATTCCGTTCGGACCTGGCCGGTAAACCCCCAGCCACCCTGCGGACGATCGGTCCAGACGATGACTTCCCGGACCTCGCCGATCAGGCCGGCCTGATACCACTCCTTGATCAGGATCGCGCCCTCGGAGGCGTGCCCCTGGTTGCCCATCTGGGTGACCAGCCCTTTCCTGGCGGCAAGCTGCCGCAGGGTGCGCGCCTCCCAGAGCGAATGCGTCAGCGGTTTCTGCACGTAGGTGGGCTTGCCCATGTTCAGCGCCATGTACGCCGCGGCGAAGTGGGAGTGGTCCGGCGTGCTGATGCCCACAGCGTCGGTCCGGTTGCGCACCTCCGCCAGCATCTTGCGGAAGTCCTGGTAGAGTTTCGCGCCGGGGAACTCCTTCGCGGCGCGATCCAGGACGCGCTGGTCGCAATCGCAGACAGCGACGACGTTGTTGCCGCCGGCGCAGGACGTCAGGTCGCCCCAGCCCATGTTGCCGGCCCCGATCCAGGCGAGGTTCAGCTTCTCGTTGGCGCCCAACACCGACTTGGGAAGAATCAGCGGCGCGGCCAGCGCCGCGGCGGATTGCTTGAGAAAGGTGCGTCGGGATGGATGGCTCACGGTCGCTGGATACATAAACGCTGCTCCTTGGGGTAATGGGTCCGTCACATAGAGGCGCCGCTGGTGATAAGATTATTGTAGGCCGGGTCTCCGACCCGGCGCTGGAGTTTGACTATATTAAGCTTATCTGGCAGCACAAAATCGGGCATTTCCCATACCTCGGACACATTTCTCCAGCTTCACGTCACAAAGGCTCCGTACACAAAGCCTCAGAAACTATTTGGAGTGCGCTGGCTTGACAGCGCTTTTCTTCGGCGTGGCTTGACACGCCGATCTGCGCCTCGACTGTATACGCTAATGTATGCCTATTCTCAACCAGTCAAACCTGGTTGCAGGAAAGCGGCGTCAACCGAGCCCAAGGCGAGACGGGCGCAGCCAACCCGCCGCACTCCAAAAACTGCCGCTATTTCAACGCAAACGGTACAAAAAACCCACCCGTCCGCTGCCGGACGGGTGGGGGGGCCGAAAACACTGGGTGTCGCCTTATTTCATCAGACCGCGCCGCAGGCGGCGGCGCAGCCCCAAACCGGTCAGAATAACCCCCACGAGGCTGAGGGTGGACGGCTCGGGGACGGCGCTAAGCGCGACTCATTGTCATTACTCTTATAGACTTGGATCTTTAGGGAGCCGGTGCCATCTACAATACCAGTAGCCACTTGAAAGTTCTTTCCAAGGCTCCAGTAGTCAATCCCGGAATTCCACGCTTCGTACCTGACGCCATTTACCTTCCAGAGACCATTTTGGGCGTTTTGGTGTCCGCCTCCAATCAACGTGAGGGTATAAGCCTCGCCCACCGGTAAATTCTTGAAGGTTGCAAAATCGACGCCCTGTTGCCAATCACCACTTATGCCGACGACGTTATCAGCCAGAAGATCGTTCGCTGAAAGGTTTATACCGGTCAGGGGGTCCTGGCTTTGGATGCCGGCATCGTAATTAATGTGGCCAAACAAATTGACCGTGTCGAGTGTCACCGAAGTCGCGGCACCTAGGGAATCCAGAAGCGCGATGCCCGCTAGGGGTGCATCTACATCGTCTTTCACTCCATTCCAATACGTTCCTGTGTTGGTCGAGGGGCCCGTGCCGCTGTAGTTATGCAAGTTGCTGGAATCGTTGAAGTCAATATTGATCACGTTCGCCCGCGCCGGGCCGGCGAATAGGGCCAGAGCGCAAGTGATGAGTCCGGCCGTCAGCAGGGCGGCCATGTTTATTCTGCTTTTCTTGATCTTCATCTTTTTCGAACCTTTCTGTTTCGGTCGTTTTCTTCTTTTCCGCGCGCGCCGTCAAACGCCACCGCGCGCATCTGCCTGCACGAAACAGTCACACCTTGCCCACCCACCCCCCCAATGTCAAATTTCTGTCGTGGTTCATTTGCGTCTTTTACTTGCACTTTTGCGACAAGCCGGTATAAGTTCATGGCGTGATGACCCAAAGGCCCGCGTCCGTCCGCAGCGCGAGTGTCGCCAACCCGCGGCACGGCGCGTTGCACCATGCCCGGCGCAGCGTCCTGCTGCTGCTCGGCTATTACCACCTGCGGCTGCACACCGGCATCATGCGCTACGCCCGTGAAGCAAACTGGGTGTTGGACGATACCTACGTGCG
>JAPLSZ010000369.1 GCA_026398385.1 Kiritimatiellota bacterium
GGCCTTCCGGGCCTACGACCCCTGCTTCGGCTGCGCCACGCACACGCTGCCCGGGGAAATGCCCCTCGTCGTCACGCTGCGCGATCTGCAGGGTGGCGTCATCCGGGAGATCCGCCGCTGATGCCGCACACGCTACCGACGCCGGGCCGGATGTCCCCCGGGGCGGCGGCGGGCGAGAGAGTGGGGACGCTTGTGATCGTTAAGCCACGAGCTTGTCGCGTGGTGGTGCTGGCCCTCGGTAACGATATGCTGGGGGACGACGGCGTGGGTTTCCATGCGGCACGGCAGTTGCGCCAGCCCTTCGCTGGCTTTGCCGATGTCGTCGAGACCGGCGAGGCGGGCCTTGCGCTCCTGGACCATCTGGAAGGTTATGATCAGGCCATCATCCTCGATGCCGTAGCCACGGGCCGCTGTGCGCCCGGCACCATCCATCGCTGGTCAGGCGAGGATTTCAAAAAAGTCGTCGCGCCCTCGCCGCACTGCGCCGGCTTGCCCCAGATTCTGGAACTGGCCGAGCGCGTCGGTATGCATTTCCCGCAGGAACTGCATGTCCTGGCCATGGAAGTTCACGATCCCACCGTCTTTCGCGAAAGCCTGACGCTGCAAGCCCAGCAGGCGCTGCCGGCCTTCGTCGCCGAGGCCCAGCGGATCTTGTGCGCGGAGTGGGGCGGCCAGGCCGTGCCGCCCTAACGCCGCGCTTTCTTTTACCGCGGCGCGATCCGGATGATTTCTCTCCGTCCTCGCCGGAGCGCTCGGGCTGCGGCTGCCAGATCTGCGTGAAGGTGTGCCCGTACAACGCCATCAGCTTCCTGCCCGACAAGAAGGTTTCGTTGGTGAACGACATTCTCGTGGCCGTGGAGATCGTGGAGGACCGGGTGTTCGGCGAGTCGTTTACGCCGCCGGTGCTGGCGCGCTACGAAGAAATTTTTCGGGCCGTACGGGACCGGCTCCAGGACTCCTGACCTGGGGGTGGTCTTTCACCCAGCCTCGCGGCAACCCAGTTATTAATCTTCCCATGAGACTACTTGGGCGCGGGCGTCCAGGCCTCGGGCTGAATGCGGCGCAACTGGCCGACCACCGCCTCGACGCAGGCTTTCAGCGTGGCGTCATTCACCATCTTGATCGCGCCGTCCGTGCCCAGGACGCGCTCACCCTTATCCGCTGGCACGGGAATCCAGCCCGTGGGGGTGATCGAAAGCCAGTTCACATCCTTGATCTTGAACGTCACCGGCTGAGCGAGCCGCTGGTTGACGGACTCGATCCCGCAGCGGGTCGCCACCAGGTAGGTCTTTTCGTCGCTGGAGTGCAGGGGGACAATGGTCAGTGTGATACAGGATCCGCAGATGGCGGCCGTGTTCATCGCCGTTTCGTTGTTGACGCACGTGATGGTCACCTGCAGCGGGAGCGCGCTGGGCGCGGTCGAGAAGGTTTTCGGATAGGCGGCCACCGCCTCGGCCATGAGGTTGCTCCCCACCACGGCCATGAGGTCGGCGAACTGCCCCTTGCCGGTCATCTGATAATCGGGGAAGGGGGAAAGCCCGCTTTCCGACACATTCGTCAGCACGACATAGCGCACATCCGTCAGGTTGAACTGCGTCGCGCCCGGCACCGGCGCACCGGTAGGTTTCAGGGTGGCGTTGATCCGGTACGACGCACACCCGGTCAGGAACACCGCCGTAAACAAAAACACCAACCAGGCCAACGACTTCCACGCTCCCGATAGGCTTCTCATAATACTCCTCCAGATGACGTGACAGGACTTCCGGCCACCTTGATTTTTTCCCGTTTGCGTTCCAACACTGTCAATGAGTTTCTCTTCACCACGGCAGAATGTCAATATTATTTGCCAGGAATCGCTTGCACCCAAAGGAATAGCAACGTATAATGTCATGCGCTTCCGCTATGCGCAATGCGGGTTCGGCCGTTGCGGCTGCAATACCTGAGGGGTGCGCACGTTGGCACCGCCAGCGTGGTCCATGCTCAGCGGGTTATGGGTGAGGAGTGGGGCGCTTGTATTCGCCTGAATTTGCCGGAAGCACCTCGCGTGGCAGATGAACCAACGATGGGCCAACCACCGACCGCGTGATCGGGGCTGGCGTATGATCGGGGCCTTGTCGATGAACGTAAAGAACAGGAGGAAACGTGTGAAAATGAAAAGCGTTGTGAGCGGATGGGTTCTGGGGGTAACGCTGCTGACGATCAGTTGCGTGGGGCGCGCGCCCGGCGCCGCGGTGGCGCCAACAGCGGCAGGCCAGACGGCGGCCGGCGAGGCCGCCTTCTCCGGAAGCGTCGCCGAGACCATGAATAGCGGCCTGTACACTTATCTGCTCGTGGACACCGGTAGTGCCAAAGAGTGGGTGGCCGTCCTGGCTTGCGAGGTCAAGCGGGGCGAGCAGGTCACCATTCCGGCGGGCCCGACGATGACGAATTTTCGCAGCCCCACGCTCAAGCGCGATTTCGCGCGGATCCGTTTTGTGTCGGGTTTCATGCGCCCTGGCGAAACGGCGCCGCCGGTGACCGGCTTGCCGTCCGGGCATCCCAACGTGAGCGGAGTCGCCGGGACGGGTATGACGGCCGGGCACCCGGGGGGCGAGATGCGGGGCCGTGCCCCGCTGGCCGCCGCCGTGCAGGATTATTCGGGACTGGCGAAGCCGGCCGGCGGGAAGACTGTCGCGGAAATTTATGCCGAAAAGAAGGCGCTCGCCGGGCAGCCGGTGATCCTCCGCGGCAAGGTGGTCAAGTACAACGGCGGCATCATGAACAAGAACTGGCTTCATCTGCGCGATGGCACGGGGCCGGATGGCGCCAACGACCTGACCGTGGTTACGCTTGACCAGGCGGCGGTGGGGCAGACGGTGCTGGTCAGCGGGCTCCTCACGTTGGACAAGGATTATGGCTACGGTTATAAATACAGCATCATCATTGAAAATGCCCGGGTGATCGTGGAATAAGAGCCGCTGCACGTCTGTTGCTTTCCGGTTCAGGGGACTCATGCAGATCGTGGATGCTGATTATTTGGTCGTCGGCGGCGGGCTGGCCGGCCTGACGGCGGCGTTGCAACTCAGCGCGCGCGGGCGGGTGCTGGTGGTGACCAAGATGGCCCTGGCCGAGAGCAACTCGGGCTATGCGCAGGGCGGCATTGCCTGCGTCATGGATCCGGAAGACAGCTTTGCGGAGCACGTCGCTGATACGCTCAATGCCGGCGCCGGGTTGTGCCACCCGGACGTGGTCGCGACGATTGTGAGCATGGCGCCGGAGCGCGTGCATGCCTTGGAGCGCTTGGGCGTGGCCTTCGAGCGTCGCGAGGGGCAGACGGACGAATACGATCTGGGCCAGGAGGGCGGCCATTCCCACCGCCGGGTGTTGCATGCGGGCGATTTTACCGGGCAGGAAATCATCAAGGTCCTGTTGCAGCGTTGCGGCCAGGCGCGCAACATCGCCATCCGGACCGATCTGATGGCCATGGATCTGATCGTGACCGGTGGCGCGCCGCGCCGTTGCGTCGGCGCGTGGTTTCTGGATCGGGCCACCGGCGGTCGGCTGGCCATCCGTGCCGCCGCGACCGTGCTCGCCACCGGCGGGGCGGGCAAGGTCTATCTGTACACCAGCAATCCCGACGTGGCCACCGGCGACGGCGTCGCGATGGCGTGGCGCGCCGGGCTGCCGGTCAAGAACCTGGAGTTTGTCCAGTTTCATCCCACCTGCCTGTATCATCCCGAGGCCAAATCCTTTCTGATCAGCGAGGCGGTGCGCGGCGAGGGCGGCGTGCTGAGAAACCGCGCCGGCGCGCCGTTCATGGAGCGCTACGATCCGCGCGGCTCGCTGGCCCCGCGCGACATCGTGGCCCGCGCCATTGATCACGAGATGAAGACGCGCGGCGATGACTTTGTCCTGCTGGATATCACGCAGCACTCGGCCAAGTTTCTGCGCAAGCGCTTTCCGAACATCTATGCCCGCTGCCTGCAGTACGGCATCAACATGGCCCGCGAGCCGGTGCCGGTCGTGCCCGCGGCGCATTATTTTTGCGGCGGCGTCGAGGCGGATGTCAACGGGGTCACGGCCCTGCCTGGTCTGTACGCCTGCGGCGAGGCGGCCTGCACGGGCCTGCACGGCGCCAACCGGCTGGCCAGCAACTCCCTCCTCGAGGCGCTTGTCTGCGGACACAATGCCGCCGCCGCCATCCTCCGGGAAGAGCCGTCCGCCGTGGCTGCGCGGCCGCCGGAGCCGCCGGACTGGGGCCCCAGCGGCGCGGCCGCCGGCGGCGAAGCCGTGGTCATCAGCCACAATTGGGATGCGGTCCGCAAGACCATGTGGGATTATGTCGGCATCGTGCGCACCACCGCGCGGCTCGAGGGCGCCCTCGCCCGCATCCAGATGCACCGGCGCGAAATCGAACAGTACTATCGCAACTATCGCGTCACCAGCGACCTGCTGGAATTGCGCAACATCGCGGACGTCGCCGAACTGGTCATCCGCTCCGCGCTGCAGCGCCGGGAGAGCCGCGGCCTGCATTACATGCTCGATTACCCTGCGCCGGACGAGGCCCGCCCGCCGCAGGACACGCGCCTCGCACCGTCCGTCTGATCTGCCGGCCGCCGCTGGCGCCCTGCTCCCGCCCGGAAGAAGGCCTTGTCACGCGCGGCAAGCGGATGGGCTGGCCCAGTCCGCCACGGTGCAAGGAGTACGACTTCAGCAACTCGATCCTCACCCCTTGCGCCAAACTTCCGCCGGATCGGAGACCCGGCCTACCGTATGATCTCATCGCCAGCGACGCCCCTAAGAACCCCCCTGTGACTGAGGCCCTAGCGCCGCGCCTTGACACCCGCGCCAATAAAAGGTTTCATGACGACGTAACCATGGCGGCGGGGGACTCTGGTATGAGTAAAAAAATGTTGATTGCGCTGGTGCTCATGGGGCTGTGCGCGTTGGTGCTGGTGATCAACACGCGCAGCACCATTTTGGATCGAGAAGTGAGCGTCTATCTGCTGGTCACGACCGTGACCATGCTGAAATCGCTGGCCTTTCTGCTGTTCCTTTCCGTGGGCGTGGCCATCGGCGTGCTGCTGCACAAATAAGGCCGGGATGGTACGGCGCAGGCGCATGGCCGGCAGGCTTGGTGAGTAAGCATGGGCGACAGAATAATCCAGGAGCTGCTCGCGCGGGGCGTGATTTTGCCCTGCCCGGCGACCGTCCAGGTGGATGACGACGTGCCGGCGGAGCGGATCGCGCCGGGCGTCGTGGTGCACGGGGGCTGCCGCCTCCGCGGCGCGGCGACGTCCATCGGGCCCGGCTGCGTCCTCGGCGCGGAGGCGCCGGTGACGGTGGAGCACTGCCAGTTGGGGCGGGGGGTGCAACTCAAGGGCGGCTTTGTTTCGGGCGCCACGTTTCTCGACGGGGCCAGTCTGGGCAGCGGCGCGCACGTCCGGCCCGGCACGCTGTTCGAAGAGGAGGCCAGCGGCGCCCATGCCGTGGGGCTTAAACAGACGATCCTGATGCCGTTCGTCACGCTGGGCAGCCTGATCAATTTCTGCGACGTGCTCATGGCCGGCGGGACGGACCGGAAAAATCACAGCGAAGTGGGCTCTTCCTATGTCCACTTCAACTTTACACCGCATCAGGACAAGGCCACGGCGTCGCTGCTCGGCGATGTGCCGCGCGGCGTGATGCTGGACCAGCCGCCGATCTTCCTGGGCGGGCAGGGCGGGCTGGTGGGTCCCGGCCGGATCGGTTTCGGCAGCGTCATTCCGGCCGGCCTCGTCTGGCGCGGCGACGCGCCCGAGGACGGGCTGCTGCTGCAGCCGGAGACCGGCGCGGGCACCCGCGCCGGCCCGGCGCAACCCTTCCAGGCCGGCGCCTACAAGAGCGTGGCGCGCCTGGTCCGCAATAACCTGCTCTACCTCGGTAATCTACGCGCCCTGGAGCAATGGTATCGTCACGTGCGGCGGCTGTTCATGAACCGCGACGTCTGGGCGCTGGCCTGCCATGCGGGCGCGTTGCTGCGGCTGCGCGAGGCCGTGGACGAACGCATCCGGCGGCTGGGCGAACTGGCGGCCTGGATGCCGCGTTCGCTGGAACTGGCGCGGCGCAGCGGCGCGGCCGGCGCGGCATGGCTGGCGGAACAGGAAAAACTGCAGCGGACGTGGCCCGCCCTGGAGGCGGCCTTGCGGCAGGCGCCAGCCGACGACACGGGCGCGCGCGAGCGCGGGGTATTGCTCGCCGCCCTGGATGGCCAAAGCCGCGGCGCCTATCTTGACGCGGTGCGCGCCCTGCCCGCCGCAGCGCGACACGCGGGCACCGCCGGGCTGCAGCAGGTGGTGAACGCGGTGTTTGAACTTTGGTAAGCGCAGGCAAGGGAGCAGACCATGGCGAGACTCTTTGGAACCGATGGCGTGCGCGGCGTGGCCAACGTGGAGCCCATGACCGCGGAGATGGCGCTGGAGATCGGCCGCGCCATCGCCTATGTCTGCAAGCGGCATGACCGCGGAAAATACAAGCACCGCATCGTCATCGGCAAAGACACGCGCCTGAGCGGCTACATGATCGAGAGCGCCCTGACGGCAGGCATCTGCTCGATGGGGGTCAACGTCTTCCTCGTGGGCCCCATGCCGACGCCGGGCATCGCGTTCATCACCCACAGCATGCGCGCCGACGCCGGCCTGGTGATCAGCGCCTCGCACAATCCCTACCAGGATAATGGCATCAAGATCTTCTCCCGCACCGGCTA
This sequence comes from Kiritimatiellota bacterium, assembly GCA_026398385.1. Taxonomy (GTDB): domain Bacteria; phylum Verrucomicrobiota; class Kiritimatiellia; order CAIQIC01; family CAIQIC01; genus CAIQIC01. Next base: position 6,725 of record JAPLSZ010000369.1, read on the forward strand.
CAAGCTGCCGGATGATGAGGAGGATGAAATCGAGGAGCTGATTACCTCGGGGCATATCCGCGATATCCGGCCGACCGCCGATGACGTGGGCAAGGCCATGCGCATTGACGACGTGCGCGGACGGTACATCGTTTTCTGCAAGAGCGCCTTTCCGGACGACTTGAGCCTCGACTGCGCCAATGGCGCCACCTACAAGGTCGCGCCGATCATTTTTTCCGAGCTCGGCGCGGAGGTGGTTGCGATTCACGACCACCCGGATGGGCTGAACATCAATGACCGGTGCGGCTCGCAGCACACGGCGGACTTGTGCGCCCGCGTGCTGGCGGAAAAAGCCGACGTGGGCCTGGCCTTTGACGGCGACGGCGACCGGCTGATCGCGGTGGACGAGCAGGGGCGGGAACTGTCCGGCGACCATATCATGGCCATCTGCGCCAAGGTGTACAAGGACCGGGGATGGCTGCGGAACAACCTCGTGATCGGCACAGTGATGAGTAACTTCGGTTTCCATGCGGCGATGAAAAAACTGGACATCGAAGTCGGCGTGGCGCCGGTGGGCGACCGCTATGTGCTGGAAATGATGAAGCAGCGGGCGGCGGTACTCGGGGGCGAGGCCTCCGGGCATATGATCTTCCTCGACCACCACACCACCGGCGACGGCATCATTTCGGCGCTGCAATTGCTGGCGGCCAAATGCAACGCCCAGCAACCGGTCTCCGAGCTGGCGCGGATCATGACACTGGCGCCGCAGCAGATCGTCAACATCACGGTCCGGCAAAAGCCGCCTTTGGAGGATCTGCCGGAGTTGCAGCAGGCTCTGCGCGCGGCCGTCGCGGAGCTCGGCGACCGCGGGCGCGTATTGATCCGCTATTCCGGCACGCAGGCCCTCTGCCGCGTCATGGTGGAGGGGCCGACCGAGGAACTGACCAACCGGCTGGCCCAGGTCCTGGCGGACGTGGTGCGGCAGAGCATCGGATGAAGCAACGGCTCAAGCAGCCAGAATTCAGAAGTCAGAATAATTGCCAACGTCGTGACCCGGATGAAAAGTACTCGATGGCTGCGCCTCGCGCGGACACTGGTCCTCGGCCTGCTGCCGTTGTACCTGGCCGGTCAGGCGGCCGCCCTGCCGCCCGGCGAATTCGACTGGGGCCCGCTGGCCAGCCGCCTGCGGGACCCGGCCGGGGGCCTGCAGCTCAAGGTGCTGGGCCCGGTGTACCAACGCGGCATGGACGAGCGCCGACTCGACTTCCGCGCCGTGCGCCCGTTCTACAGCGCTGCGGAGGATGGTGCCGACAAAAGCGCCAGCGAATTTCTGTGGCCGTTTGAATTACTTCGACGTCAGCAACCCCGACAGCCGCTGGCACTGGTGGTTTTTTCCGTTCTGGTTTCAAGGCCGCGCTGCGCAAGGCCAGCGCTATGCCGCGCTGTTCCCGGTCGGCGGAGCGATCCACGATTTTCTCGGGCAGGACGAACTCGATTTCGTGCTGTTTCCGATCTACGGCCACAGCCGGCTGAAGGACGAGCACAGTTATCATGTGCTCTGGCCGGTGTTCTGCCGGGAGAGCAATGCCCGGAACGACCGCTTTCGCGTCTGGCCGTTGTACGGCTGGAATATTCGCCGGGACGAGTTCGACAAGCGTTTTTGCCTGTGGCCGATCATCAACTGGGCGCGCTACGACCGGCCGGGATCCAGCGGCTACGGCTATCTGGTGTTTCCGTTGTGGGGCCACATCAAGCGCGAGAACCAGGCAGGGTGGATGTTCCTGCCGCCTTTTTTCAAATATGGCGGCGGCGGCGGGCAAAGCATGGGTTATATGCCGTGGCCGTTCATCCAGTGGTCGTCAGGCGACACCGACAAATTCTATGTCTGGCCGCTCTGGGGGTATAAGGACACACCGCTCATCCAGAGCGGATTCTACCTGTGGCCGCTGGGCTGGTGGCGGCACATTGACCGCGCCAACGAATCCATCCATCGCTACATTTTCGCGCCGCTGTGGTACAGCGAGAGCGCTTGGCGCGCCGCCCGGCCCCCGCCGCCGGACGCACCCGCCGCCACCAACTGCGTCAGCCGCTATTGGCGCGTCTGGCCGCTCTGCTCCTACGAGCGGCTCGGCGACCAGTCGCGCTTCCGCACGCTGCTGCTCTGGCCGCTGCGGCACACGGCGCCGGTGGAGCGCGAATACGCGCCCCTGTGGACGATTTATCAGCACACGCGCGCGGGCGTCAACGCCGACGACGAAGTGCTCTGGGGCCTGCTGCGCCACCAGCGCCGCGGCGCCACGGCCGGCCGCATGGCCCTGTTCCCGCTGGTCGAATGGTCGTACGACCGGGAAGCGCAGAGCCGCGACTGGGCCCTGCTCAAGGGCCTGGTCGGCTACGAGCGCGCTGGCGACCAACGTACCGTCCGCCTGCTCTGGTTCCTGCGCGTCGGCGGTGCAGGCAAAAAATAGCGCATGGGAAAATCCGGCGGGTGCATTTCCAGGGGTGGGACATGACCCACAGGGGC
>JAPLSZ010000193.1 GCA_026398385.1 Kiritimatiellota bacterium
CTTGTTGCGCTGCACCACCATACCGGTCAGCTTGCTCACCATGCGGCTGGCGCGGAAGATTTCGCGCGTATGGATGCCGGTGGTCACGCCGAACGCATCGGCCCGCGTGCGGAGCGCCATGACGACCTCCTCCAGCGAGCAGTTGCCCGCGCGTTCGCCGAGGCCGTTGATCGTGCACTCGACGCCGCGCGCGCCGTGGCGGACCGCCATGAGGCTGTTCGCCACCGCCAGACCAAGATCGTTATGGCAATGGACGTGGATCGTCACACCCCGGGACAGCGCCGGAACGTGTTCGACCAGATAGCCGATCAGCGCGCCGAACTCGCTCGGAATGGCATAGCCCACCGTATCCGGGATGTTGACCGTGGTCGCACCCGCGTCGGTGACGGCCGTCACCACCTCGGCCAGAAATTCCGGTTCCGTGCGTGAGGCGTCCTCCGGGCTGAACTGGACGTCGTCCACGAACTTCTTCGCATGTTTCACGCCGGCGACGGCCAGCTTGAGAATCTCGTTCTTGGCCTTGTTGAATTTGAACTGCCGGTGGATGGCCGACGTGGCGAGGAAGACGTGGATCCGCCCCCGCTTACCAGCCGGCGCGACGGCCTCGGCGCAGCGCTCGATATCCTTGCTGAGGCAGCGCGCCAGCCCGCAGATGCGCGGGCCCTTGATCTGCTCGGCAACGGCGTGAACGGCTTCGAAATCGCCCGGCGAGGCGATCGGGAAGCCGGCCTCAATGATATCGACGTTCAGACGCTCCAGTTGGCGGGCCACTTCGAGCTTCTCGCGCAGCCCCATGCTCGCTCCGGGACACTGCTCGCCGTCGCGCAGCGTCGTATCGAATATCACTACGCGATTCCGGTCCTGTTTCATGGTCATGTTCGCAACCCCTCTTTCTGACAGCGCCGCCATCCTCTGCGCGGAGCTTTCTAGCATGTATTCCGTTCGTTCTACCAAACAAAAACCCACCAGCCTGTGGTGGGTAATTGATAGCCGCGCAACTTCGAGAGGGTCCTAGGTGCGGACCTCCCCGCCCACCGCGGCGCCACACAACAACAGCAGCCCGCTCCACCGGAGCGTCGGCCGCCGTCCCACCGCGATGGTTCCGAACGAATTCATGTGCGTTTAGAATAATCCGTCGCCGAAAGATGTCAAGCCCCGCCAGCTTTTTTGCCGCGGCGGCGAAAAAGCTTACTCGTCCTTCTTTTCGCCCGGGCGCCATTCCTCCGCAACCTCAGGGGCCGGGGTCACCACGCCGAAGGCTGCATCGAAGGCGCCGGCGACATCCACGATGCTTTCGCCGGGCCGCAGGCCCTCGAGCATGGTCTCGTCCACCTTGAAGTCCTCATCCGCCATCCGGGCGGCCTTGATGCTGAGCCCGATGCGGCGCTCGACCGGGTCCACCTTGATCACGCGGGCGTCGACCTCCTGGCCGGGCTGGAGCACATCCTTGACCTTCTGGACGCGCTCGTCGCTGATCTGGCTGATATGCACGAGGCCGTCAATGCCCTCCTCGATTTCCACGAAGGCCCCAAAGGAGGCCAGCTTGGAAACCCGGCCGTGTACGCGCTGACCGACCTTGTACTTGGCCGCGATGGAGGCCCAGGGGTCCTCCTGCGCCTGTTTCAGGCCCAGGCTGATCCGCTGGTTGGCGGCATCGACCTCCAGCACCACGGCTTCAACCTCATCGCCCTTCTTGAGCAACTCCGACGGATGGTTGACCTTGCGGGTCCACGACATATCGGAGACGTGGATCATGCCGTCCACGCCCTCTTCGATCTCGACGAAGGCCCCATAATTGGTGAAGTTGCGGACCTTGCCCTTGATGCGGGAGCCGATGGGGTAGGTTTCCCGCACGCGTTCCCACGGATTGGCCTCGGTCTGCCGGATGCCAAGCGAAATCTTCTGCTCGCCCTTGTTGACGGCCAGGACGATCGCATCCACCTCCTGGCCGACGGTGAGGACATCGGCGGCCTTGGCGATCCGCTTGGTCCAGGACAATTCGGAGACGTGCACCAGGCCCTCGATACCATCCTCGATTTCGACAAAGGCGCCATACGGCATGAGGTTGACCACCTTGCCGTGGACGCGCCGGCCGACGGGGAACTTGGCTTCGATGTCGTCCCAAGGATTGCGGCCCTTCTGCTTCAGGCCCAGGGAAATGCGTTCCTTCTCCATGTTGACGTCGAGGATGACCACCTCGACTTCCTGGCCGACGGAAAGGACTTCGGACGGGTGGTTGACGCGCCCCCAGCTCATATCGGTGACATGCAGCAGCCCGTCCATGCCATTGAGATCAATGAAGGCGCCAAAGTCGGTGAGGTTTTTCACCACGCCCTTGCGCGACTGACCGACCTGGATTTCAGTCAGCAACTTCTTCTTCGAGTCCCGGCGGCGCTCCTCGAGCAGCTCGCGGCGGGAAACGACGAGGTTGCGGCGATCGCGGTTGATCTTGATGATCTTGAACTCCATGGTCCGGTTCATGTAGTCGTCCGGATTCTTCACCGGCACGACATCCAGTTGCGAGCCGGGCAGGAAGGCATCCACGCCGACGTCCACCAGCATGCCGCCCTTGATGCGGCCAACGATGACGCCTTCGATGAGGCTGCCCTCGGTGCAGGTCTCGAGCACGCGATCCCAATTACGCTGCTGTTCGGCCTTTTGCTTGCTGACGACGACATGGCCGTCATCGTTTTCAATCTGTTCCAGCAGGACTTCGAGAGCATCGCCGACCTTGACGGCGGCCAGATCCCTGAATTCCTCGCCGGGGACAATGCCTTCGGACTTGTAGCCGATATCCACGACGACTTCGTTGGAGCGCACTTCGACGACGCGGCCCTGCACAATGGCGCCCTCCGTGAACTGGCGGAGGGTTTCCTCGTACTTGGCCGCCATGGCGGCCCGCGCATCGCCGGCTAAATCGGCCGGTTGGGCGGTGAGGGATTGTTTCTTGCTGGACGGTGTGGTGGGCATGGATGCTCTCGGGCTGTTAAGGCTGCGGGAAGCGCCTTCCGGCCTGCCAGCGCGTGTGCGCGGCTGGTCTCCCCCGCGCCGGCGGTCTGCGGTCCTGTTTCCTGCAACGGTTAATGGTTTCGGGCTGTAAGCCTGCGGCCCGCGCGGAAGCAGCCCACTTCCCCCGCGCGGCAAGGTAAAAAGGGCCGGCGCCTGCGGCGCCGGCCCGGAAAAAAATCCCGGCAACGTGCTACTCTCCCATGGTCTAATCCACAGTACCATCGCCGCTGAGGGGCTTAACGGCCGTGTTCGGAATGGGAACGGGTGTGGCCCCCTCGCTAAGATCACCGGGAAAAATCAAATTGCATAGAGAAGAGGATCAAAACATCCTTCACCGCGCATCGGGCTTAAATAAAAGGTCAAGCCTCACGGCGGATTAGTACTGGTTGGCTAAATCCATCGCTGGACGTACACACCCAGCCTATCAAGGTCGTAGTCTTCAACCTGCCTACAGGCCCGTCTTGCGACGAGCAGAGAAATCTAATCTTTGGGACGGCTTGGCGCTTAGATGCCTTCAGCGCTTATCCATTCCGTACATAGCTACCCGGCAATGCCCTTGGCAGAACAACCGGAACACCAGAGGTACGTCATTCCCGGTCCTCTCGTACTAAGGAATGTTCCCATCAAATTTCTTGCGCCCACAGTGGATAAGGACCGAACTGTCTCACGACGTTCTGAACCCAGCTCACGTACCACTTTAATTGGCGAACAGCCAAACCCTTGGGACCTTCTCCAGCCCCAGGATGTGATGAGCCGACATCGAGGTGCCAAACCGCTGCGTCGATGTGGACTCTTGGCAGCGATCAGCCTGTTATCCCCGGAGTACCTTTTGTCCGTTGAGCGATGGCGCTACCACTAACAACCACCGGATCACTTAGTCCTGCTTTCGCACCTGCTCGACTTGTAGGTCTCGCAGTCAAGCTCCCTTCTACCTATACGCTCTACGCACGATTGCCGACCGTGCTGAGGGAACCTTCGAACTCCTCCGTTATCATTTTGGAGGAAACCGCCCCAGTCAAACTTGCCCTCTGACACTGTTCCGCGCCCGGATATACGGGACGAGGTTAGAATTCCGGTTAATCAAGACTGGTATTTCACGGGTGGCTCCACCCGACCTAACGATCAGGTTTCGATGCCTCCCAGCTATGCTACACATAACCAACCAGAACCCAATATCAGATTGAAGTAAAGGTTCACAGGGTCTTTCCGTCCTACTGCGGGTATCCGGCATTTGCACCGGAATTACAACTTCACCGAGATCCTCGTTGAGACAGCGCTCAGATCGTTACACGATTCGTGCAGGTCGGAACTTACCCGACAAGGAATTTCGCTACCTTAGGACCGTTATAGTTACGGCCGACATTCACTGGGGCTTCGGGTCAGCGCCTCGCCCCGCTTGCGCGGGACTAACGCCTTGCCTTCACCTTACAGCATTGGTCACGTGTCACACCCTATACATCCTCTTGCGAGTTAGCAGAGTGCTGTGTTTTTGTTAAACAGTCGCCTGAGCCCATTCACTGCGCCTCCTGCGGGCTTCGTTGTTACACTGACCCACGGGAGGACCCCTTCTTCCGAAGTTACGGGGCTAGATTGCCGAGTTCCTTAACGAGGTTTCTCTCGCGCGCCTGGGTATATTCTACCTTCCCACCTGTGTCGGTTTCAGATACGGTCGCCTGCCTGGCTCACTAGGAGATTTTCTTGGCAGTGTAGTATCAGTTGATCCGCTTTGGCTTGCGCCGCCACGTCCCGTCGCCCTTCGAAGTTGCCCCGGCGGATTTGCCTGCCAGGACCCTCTAGGGGCTTGGACCGCCACTTCCGATCGGCGGCCAACTTAACTTACTGCTTCCCTCCATCGCTCAAACGCCAAGCCGGCGGTACAGGAATATTAAACCTGTTGTCCATCGCCTACGCCTTTCGGCCTCGGCTTAGGGACCGACTAACCCTGGGCGGACGAACCTTCCCCAGGAAATCTTGGGATTACGGCGGCCGCCGGGATTCTCACCCGGCTTATCGTTACTCATGTCCGCATAATCACTTCCATACGGTCCACGCTCGGTTACCCTTGCGCTTCAATCCATATGGAACGCTCCTCTACCACTAGGCCCGGTCGAAACCGGACCTAATCCGCAGCGTCGGCAGTCGATTTAGTCCCGATCATTTTCGGCGCAAGATCACTCGACTAGTCAGCTGTTACGCACTGTTTAAATGATGGCTGCCTCTAAGCCAACATCCTAGCTGTCTTAGCAATCTTACATCCTTACGCACTTAATCGCCTTTAAGGGCCTTAGCTGGCGGTCTGGGCTGTTTCCCTTTTGGCTGTAGAGCTTATCCCCTACGGCCTATCTCCACACGTGACGGCACCGGCATTCGGAGTTTGATTGGCGTCGGAATCCCGGTAAGGACCCTAGTCCATTCAGTGCTCTACCTCCGGCGCGTGCATTCGTGCAGGCTAACCCTAAAGTTATTTCGAGGAGAACCAGCTATCACCGAGTTTGTTAAGTCTTTCGCTCCCACCCACAGCTCATCCTAGGCCTTTTTACCCTCGTTTCATCCTGGCCATGGGTAGCTCACACGGCTTCGGGTCTATGACATGCAACTGGTCGCGCATTTCGCACTCGCTTTCGCTTCGGCTACTCCTCGAAAGAGGATTAACCTTGCTGCATATCATAACTCGCGGACTCATTATGCAAAAGGCATGCGGTCATCCCGCTTGCGCAGGACTACCACAGTTTGTAAGCACATGGCTGCAGGTTCTATTTCACTCCCCTAACAGGGGTTCTTTTCACCTTTCCCTCACGGTACTAGTTCACTATCGGTCATCCATTAGTAT
>JAPLSZ010000335.1 GCA_026398385.1 Kiritimatiellota bacterium
GCCGTGCCCGAACTGCCGCTGAAGGCCGGGGCCCAGGAGGAAAAGCTCGACGGGCTGCATTACACCATGAAAGCCGGCTCGCCGCTGCTCATGTTCCATCGCGAGATCCGCGCGGCGGTTCGAGCGGAGGAGGCCGGCGCCGTGCTGGTGGCGCAGCACTTCTTCCGGGCGGACGACCGCTACCGCCACGAGAACAACGAGCAGTTCGACAAGTACGTGACCGCGGAGTTCCTCCCGCACGTGGTGTACGGCGCGCAGATCGTGCTGACGAATCCCCGGGGCAACCGGCAGAAGCTGCAGGTGCTGCTGCAGGTGCCGCAGGGCGCCCTCCCCGTGAACAGCGGGTTCTACACGCGCGGCGCCTACGTGGCGCTGGAGCCCTACAGCACGCAGACGCTGGAGTATTATTTCTACTTCCCGGCCACCGGCCAGTATCCGCACTACCCGGTGACCATCGCGAGCAACGACCGGGTGATCGGCGGCGCGCACCCGTTCGTCTTCAACGTGGTCGGCCAGCTGACCCAGATCGACAAGACGTCCTGGGCCTGGCTCTCGCAGAACGGCACGACGGACGAGGTCGTGACCTTCCTCAACCAGGCCAACGTGCACCGCCTCGACCTTAACGAAATCGCCTGGCGCATGCAGGACCAGGCGGTCTTCAAGCAGCTCACGGCGCTGCTCGAAGCGCGGCATGTGTACCAGGACACGCTGTGGTCCTACGGCATCCGGCACAATGACCCGGAGACCATCCGGGCCTTCCTGCGGCACGCGCCGTGGGCCGACCGCTGCGGGCTGTACCTGGTGTCGCCCCTGCTCGTGCTCGATCCGGTGGAGCGGCTGGCCTACCAGCACCTGGAATATGCGCCGCTGGTCAACCCGCGCGCCCATTCGGTCGGCGCGAAGCGCAAGATCCTGAACAACCGCTTCCGCGAGCAATACCAGCGCCTCATGAAGGTGCTCAGCTACAAGCCGGCGTTCAGCGCCGTGGACCAGCTCGCGGTGACCTATTACCTGGCGCTGCAGGACCGGGTCGAGGAGGCGCTCGACTGGTTCCGCCGCGTGGATCGCCCGGCGGTGCCGGAGCAGCTCCAGTGCGACTACGTCGAGGCCTACCTCGCCTTCTACCGCGGCGACCTGGAGGGCGCGCGGAAGATCGCCCGCCGCCATGCGGAGCACGCGGTGGACCGCTGGCGCAACCGCTTTGCGCTGGTGCTGGCCCAGCTGGACGAGGCGGCGGGGGCGGCCGCGGCGGTGCCGGACAAGGAGAGCCGCGACCAGGCGCAGGCCGCGCTGGCGGCCACCGAACCCGCCCTGGAGCTGCAGGTGGAGGCGGGCCGGATCAAGCTGGACTACCGCAACCTGAAGGGCTGCACGCTGAACTTCTACCCGATGGACATCGAGCTGCTCTTCTCGCGCAGCCCGTTCCTGCAGGAGGGCGCGGCCCAGTTCTCGTACATCCGGCCGGTGCTGAGCAAGGCGGTCGAGCTGCCGGCCGGGAAGGACACCCTGGCGGTGGAACTGCCGCCGGAGTTCCGCACGAAGAACGTCATGGTCGAGGCCCTGGCCGCCGGCGTGCGCAAGACGCAGGCCTACTATGCCAACACGCTGCGGATCCAGTTGATCGAGGCCTACGGCCAGCTCACCGTGACCCATGCCGACACACGCAAGCCGGTGTCGGGCGCGTACGTCAAGGTGTATGCGAAGCTGAAGGGCGGCCAGGTGAAGTTCTTCAAGGACGGCTACACCGACCTGCGCGGGCGTTTCGACTACGCCTCGCTCAACACCAACGAGCTCGATGACGCCGCGCGCCTGTCCGTCCTCGTGCTGAGCGAAAGCCTCGGCGCCGTCGTGCGCGAAGCTGCGCCGCCGAAGCGGTGACAAGGGCGGACGCCGGATCGCGTAAGCATGGTCCATGCTGCGGACCAAGCATTACCACCTACAACATCATGAAGTTGGCCAGGTTCTCTTCGTCCGCGTGGTCGCTCCACCCCTGGTGCCAGCCGAAGCCGGCGATCTCGTATCAAGAGGGCTACCGCATCATTAATCCACCCGTCACATCCAGCGTCGTACCCGTCATGAAACTCGCCGCCTCCGACGCCAGGAAAACCACCACGCTCGCGATTTCTTCCGGTTCGGCGATCCTCTGCATCGGAATCCGCGAGAGATAGAAATCCTTTTTCTGCTCCCAGATCCCGCCCACCGTCTCGGTCATCACCATGCCGGGCGCGACGGCATTCACGTTGATGCCTTCGGCCGCAACCTCGCGGGCGAGGGCCCGCGTCATGGACACCAGCGCGCCTTTGCTTGCATCATAAGGGAGATGCCCGGAAGTTGAACCAAGGAACGCCGCCTGGGAAACCATATTCACGATCTTACCCCTGGCCTTCCGAGCACGAAGCCGGCGGATGAACTCCTGACTCGCAAGAAAAGCACCGGTAACATTGACACTGAACGTTTGCTCCCAGGCATTCCGCGTGTACGAGGAAATCGGTCCGGACGGACACTGCGCGGCATTGTTCACCAGAATATCAACGGGGCCCAGCTCGCGCTCCACGGCGTCGAACATCGGCACAATCTCTCCGTCTTTACCCACGTCGCTCTTGACCGCCAC
>JAPLSZ010000141.1 GCA_026398385.1 Kiritimatiellota bacterium
GGGACGTGCCGCCACATGTAACGGCTGATGTCCTCCTTGAACTGCTCGACGAAATGCGGGCGCTCCGGCCGCGGGCCCACCAGGCTCATGTCGCCCCGGAGCACGTTCCAGAACTGCGGCAGTTCATCGAGGTTGTACCGCCGCAGGAACGCGCCCAGGCGCGTGCGGCGCGGATCGTCCGGCTGCGCCCAGACCGGCCCGGTGGCCGCCTCCGCGTCGGCGGCCATCGTGCGCAGCTTGTAGATCGTGAAGCATTCTCCGCCCTCGCCGCAGCGCTCCTGGCGGAAGAAACCCGGCCCGAGCGACTCGCGCTTAATCAGCGCCCCCGCCACGGCGACAATAGTCCAGCGGCCACTTGCTGATGCCCAGCAGGGGCACATCGCCCACCATGGTCATGCGCACCTTCTGCGTCAGCAGCCCGAACAGGTCCGGCACGATCTGAAACGAAACCAGGTTGCGTTCGCACAGGAGCATGATCTCGGCCAGGCGCTGGTTGGGCAGGGTGATATCCGCCACGATCACCTGGTCCACCTCGCCGCGTTCGATGAAGCCGGACAGATCGTCCACACCACCGCGGATCAAGTCCGCCGGGATCTCCGCCTGCGGCGCAGCCGCGCCGCAGCGCAGGAAGGCCACGATCCGCGAACGCAGGGTGGGCTCATTCTTCAGCGCCCGTTTGATGTGCACCGCGATTGCATCCGTGCCAAGCACGACCACCCGGTTGACCTCCTCGCGGTGCCGCGCCAGGTTCCACTCGAGGCGAAAAAGAATCCAGCGCTCCAGCAGCACCAATGCCGCGATGGTAAAGAAGGAGAGGCCGACCGTGATGCGGGAAAACGGCGGATTGATCTGGACGCCATAGGCCAGCACGACCGCCAGCAGGATGCCCCAGCCCGTGGCCCGGATCAAACGCGGAATCTTGTCGCTGAACGAGCCGGTTTGCGGCCGGATGTAAAGCCCCAGCGAGCGGAAGATAAACAGAAAGAGCAAGGCCCCGATGGCGGCGCCATAGAAATACATCATGCGCGGCGGGGCCGCTTCGTGGCGCAGCGGAATCCAACCCGCATCGAAGCGTATCCAGACCGCCAGCAGGAAGCCGACGAAGACCGCTACGGCATCGGCCAGGGCCGCCGCCGTGCTGGACATGACATCGAAGGTATCCCGCGTGCGCATGCCGGCATCCTAAACCAAACCTGCCGGCCGGACAAGCGTTCCGCGTGCCATGTCGATAGCTTTCAATCCTGTAGAATCTTGTAAATCCTGTCAAAAATCTTCTCAGGAAAACAAGAATTAGGTGGATAGCAGTGCAAAGGTTTAATGGACGGCAGCTTTCGAACGCGGCTGAAGAATAACCACGGAACACACGGAATGAGACGGAAAGTTATCCATGCAACCATCTATGCTCCAGGTTCATTCTTGGCGGCTTGGCGTCTTGGCGCGATAAAAACTTTACCCCGTCTTGTTCTGCCACGCAATCACATCAGCTTCGACAACGCCGCGGATCGCCGTGGATTCCGATTTCAGCAGCAGCTTGCTCAGCGGCAGTTCGACGAGTTCCTGCACGACGCGACGCAGGTTGCGCGCGCCAAACTCGGCGCTACAGCCCCGCTCGACGAGCAGCGTAATGACGGCATCGTCAAAGGTCAGCTTGCGGCCATATTTTGCGGCCACCGCGGCGGAAATCTCTTCCAGCAGCATGGCGACGATCTTGGCGGCGGCATCCTTCTCCAGGGCTTGGAAAACGACGATTTCGTCCACGCGGTTGAGCAGTTCGATGCGGAAGAACTTCTTGAGTTCATCCAGCACGGGCGGCGCGGAGGCTTTCGTGGACTGATTGAAGCCCAGCTTCGGCATAACCGCCGCCTGGCCGGCCAGCAGGTTGGAGGTCATGATGAACACGGCGTTGCGGGCATCCACCGTGCGCCCTTTGGCATCGGTCAGGCGCCCTTCGTCGAAGACCTGCAGGAAGAGGTCGAGCACCCGCGGATGGGCCTTCTCCACCTCGTCCAGCAGCACGACCGCATGCGGCGTCGTGCGCAGCTTGCCGGTAAGCTGGCCTTCCTCGTCATGCCCGATATAGCCGGGCGGCGAACCGACGAGGCGGGAAACGCTGTGCGGCTCCATGTATTCCGACATATCGAGCCGGAGCAGCGCTTTGTCCGAGGCGAACAGCTCGGCCGCCAGCGCCTTGGTCAGTTCGGTCTTACCGACACCGGAGGGGCCAAGGAACAGGAAGACGCCCACCGGCCCGCGTCGGGCATTCAAGCCGGCATGGGCCAGCATCAATCGCTGGCTCACGCGCTCGACGGCGGCGTCCTGGCCGATGACGCGCCGCTTCAGTTTCTCAGCCAACCCCACGAGCTTGTTCTGCTGTCCGCCTCCGTGCTCGGCCAGGATGACCGTCTCCGGGATGCCGGTGCGCTCGGCCAGCGCGGCGACGATGTTCGCCACGCCCACCGTCGGCTTTGTCTTCTTGCCCTTGCCGGGGCCATCATATCGCAGGCTCAAATTCGGTACACACAATTGGGCGCAGGCCAGATCCAGCACATCAATCGCCTTGTCCGGCAGACGGTGGTCCTGATCGAAACGCACCGCGAGGTCCACGGCGGCGGCAAACGCATCGTCCTCGATCGTCACCTGATGATGCTGCTCCAACCGGGCCTTCAAGCCCTGGAGCATCTGCACCGCTTCGTCGCGGCTGGGCTCCTCGACAATGATTTTCTGGAAGCGGCGTTCCAAGGCGGAGTCGGCTTCGATGTATTTCCGGTATTCCGCGACCGTCGTCGCGCCGATGCAGCGGAAATCGCCGCGTCCCAGGGCGGGCTTCATGATGTTCGCCGCATCGTTGCCGCCCGAACATTGACCCGCGCCGACCACGGTGTGCAGTTCGTCTATGAACAGGATGATGTTGGGATCGGCCTTCACCTCGGCCAGAAGCTTTTCCAGCCGCTCTTCGAACTCGCCGCGATATTTCGTGCCGGCGACCAGCAAACCCATGCTAACCTCGATGATGCGTCGGCCGCCGAGCACCTGCGGCTCCTTGCCGGCGGCGGCGCGCTGGGCCAGCGCCTCGACAATCGCCGTCTTCCCGACGCCCGCCTCGCCCACGAGCACGGGATTATTCTTGCTGCTCCGCGCCAGCGTCTGGATGACCTGCAAGATTTCCGGGCGACGACCGATCACCGGCGGCAGCTTGCCTTCCGCCGCGGCCTTGGTCAGATCGCGCCCGAACCGCTCCAGCATGGAAACCTTCTTCTGCGGCGCGCTGGCATCCTGCGGGCCGCCCGCGGCTACCGCCTCTTGCAGCGCCGCGATCTTCTCGCTAATGAGCTTGCGGAGGGCGACAAGGTCGGCGCCCTTTTCGCGCAGCAGTTGGCCACCGACGGAATCCGTTTCGGCCAGCAGGGCCAGCAACAGCGCGCCGGTATGCACCCACGGCAATCCACTCATTTTCGCCGACCCCTCTGCCTCTTTGAACACCTGGCGGCAGCGCGGCGAGCGGTGGACAACCTTGCCCTCCTCGTGTACGTGCTGTCCCATGCCCAGTCTGGCGCGCAGCGCGCGGCGGAACTCGGCGGGATTGACTTTGGCGGCCTCCAACACGGTTGGCGTCAGCGTGAGCTCGGCTGCGAACAGCTCCGTGTTCAGGCCCTTGGCGCGCAGATCGGCCAGCGCCGCGGCGTCGCAGAAATCGCGGCCGGTGGTCAGCGCCATCAGGAAATGCTCCGGCTCGACGCACTCGCTGCGTCCGGCCACCGCCGCGCGCACCGCCACCCGCCAGAGCAGATCAACCGCTGGTGATAGTTTCATGTCGCCACCCCGTTTGTTTCACCCAGGTAACAAATGAACACGCCGGAAGCATAACCACGGAACACGCGGAATGACACGGAAAAGAACGTGTGATTGAGCTTTCATCGCCGGCGTAATGTGCTACACTTCTTACATGGAAACGCTCCTGCAAAGCAATCCACATCTGAGGGTGAAATCAACGGTACTCAGGAACATCCGCTATAATGCGCGGCAATCGTGTTTCTTTGAAGGCGTCCGGGTATCGGCTCAAGCGGAGCGCGCCCGTGCCAACGCGCGCGTGAAAAAATCCTCCAACAACCGGTAATCGCCGGCATAGCCGCGCTGCACCGCGGCCAGATATTGTTCCCGCTCGCTTTGGCCACCGCGCCCGCTAAAGTGGTATTGTGGCAAAGGTTGACCAGCTTGGGCCGCCATCAACTCCGCCAGCCAGCGGGCCAAACGACCATTCCCTTCCCGGAAGGGATGGATGAGCAACAACTCCGCATGCACCACCGCCAGCGCATGGACAACTTTTTCTTCTTCACCCCGGTGGCACGGGGTATAGCCGTTGTCGAATCGCAATACATTCGTCGTAGAGCGTAACCGCGCCGACGGTATCGCCTATGCGATAGACCGCATTGGCCTTATTCATGAGAGCTTTCGCCAGTTCGTCAGCCAGATCTCGCCGTCCGTTCTGCCTTAC
>JAPLSZ010000151.1 GCA_026398385.1 Kiritimatiellota bacterium
GATGCCGGCCAATCCGCCCACCGCGGCAAACACCACTGCCCAGCCGATATTCTGCATCACTTCGCTCATGCCACACCTCCTGTATTCCGCGCGAACATGATAACAGCCTATACCCGCCATTTTGGCATGTCGAGTGGAACCGTCTAGCAAAAGGTGAGCCTTTGTGGTACGAGGAGGAGACAATATGATATTAAAAGAAAGCATATCTGTCACAAGCCGCAAAAGAAGAAAGAGGGTAAAAGCATGGAAAAGAAACGCGGTCCGAAGACGATGTGGGTTCCGCCCGCCGAGCAGGCGATCCAATTCAAGGTGACGTTACGGTATATCCGCCCGCCGATCTGGCGGCGCGTGGTGTTGCCGGCTTACGCTCGGGCAGTTGCACGATGTCATCCAGGTGACGATGGGCTGGCAGAACTGCCACATGGACGCCTTTCGGTTTGACGATGTTCAGTACACCAGCCAACAAGCATCCGAGATGGGCGATATGGACATGGAGAACGAGGAAACCGCGTTCCTGAATCGGGTGGTCACGGGGCCCAAGCAGCAGTTCATCTACGAATACGATTTCGGCGACAGTTGGGCGCATGAGGTCGTGGTCGAGAAGCTGCTGCCGATTGATCCGCAGGCCAAGTATCCGATTTGTCTGGCCGGCGCGCGGGCCTGTCCGCCGGAAGATTGCGGTAGTTTTCCGGGCTACGCCGACATTCTGGAGGCCTTGAAAGCGCCGAAGAAGACCGCGGAACAGAAGGAACTGCTCGAATGGCTGCAAGACGGTTACGATCCTGAACGGTTCGATCTGGAGGCGGTGAACCGGGGCTTGGGCGGGAGACCGGCGTGATAGGGAACGGATATATCGCGCCAAGACGCCAAGGCGCAAAGGGGGCAGCATGACGGAGAACGAGACAGGCAGAATCGCAGTGTATGCGACGGTGAAGATACATCATGCGTTCGGTTCCAGTCTTCTGGAATCCGGTTAACGGTTTTGATAAAATTATCCTTGGCGTCTTTGCGCCTTTGCGCGAGATCAGATTGCAGAATTACTTCCGGACCTGGCCGCTGCCCCAGATGACGTATTTGTAGGTGGTCAATTCCTCCAGCGCCATGGGTCCGCGCGCGTGAAGCTTGTCGGTGCTGATGCCGATCTCCGCGCCCATGCCGAACTCGCCGCCGTCGGTAAAGCGCGTCGAGGCGTTGACATAGACGGCGGCGGAATCCACCCCTTGCGTGAATGCCTGTTGCGCGGCTTCGTCGGCGGCGATGATGGCGTCGGAGTGGTGCGAGCCATAACGGTTGATGTGCGCCACGGCTGCCTGAACATCCGGCACGACGCCGACGGTCAGGATCAGGTCGAGGTATTCCGTGGACCAGTCTTCCGCGGTGGCAGGTGACATGGCGGGCACGATCCGGAGGGCGGCCTCGTCGCCGCGGAACGTTACGCCCCGCGCACCAAGGCGCGCCACGAGCTTGGGCAGAAACGCCGCGGCCACTTTCTCATGCACCAGCACCTTCTCGATCGCATTGCAAACGCCGGGCCGCTGGCATTTGGCGTTCTCGCAGATATCGAGCGCCATCCGCTCGTCGGCGGACGCGTCCACGTAGACATGGCAGACGCCCTTGTAGTGTTTGATCACGGGCACGTAGGCGTGTTCGACCACGGCGCGGATCAGGCCTTCGCCGCCGCGGGGGATCGCGAGATCCACGCGGCCTTCGAGTTGCACCAGCTCGCGCACGGCGTCGCGGTCGGTGGTGGCGACGAGTTGGACGGCACCCTCCGGCAGGCCTTTTTTCGCGCCGCCAACCTGCAGCGCGGCGGCAATGGCCTGGTTGGAGCGCAGCGCCTCGGAGCCGCCGCGCAGGATCACGGCGTTGGAGGCCTTGAGACACAGCACGGCGGCATCGGCGGTGACGTTCGGGCGCGCCTCGTAAATGATGGCGATGACGCCGATTGGCACGCGGATCTTATGAATCTCCAGGCCGTTGGGCCGCAGCCAGCGGCTGAGGCGCGTGCCGACGGGATCCTTGAGGGCCATGACGTCGTGAATGCCCTTGATCATGGCATCCACGCGCGCGGCGGTCAGGTGCAGACGATCGAGCAGAGCGGGGGACAAGCCGGCCGTGCGTGCGGCGGCCAGGTCTGCGGCGTTGGCCTGCAGGAGCGCGGCGCGTTGCGCGTCGAGTTCCCCGGCCATGGCCTCGAGGATGGCGTTCTTACGCCGGCTGCTCAACGGCGCCAGCGCGCGCGCCGCGGCAACGGCGCGGTCGCCCATTTCCAGCATCTCTTCGTGCAAGCTCATTAGGATTAAGATTTCAACAAAACCAGCTTGTCGCGGTGGACGACTTCCGCGGGGCCATCGGCGCCGAGCAGGTCGGGTACTTCGTCGCTGCGATGGCCCCGGATTTTCTGCAAATCCCCGCTGGAATATTCCGACAGCCCGCGCGCCACGAGGCCGCCGTCCAGGGACCGGATATCCACCACGTCGCCCTCGTCGAAACGGCCCTCCACGGCCAGGAGGCCGATGGGCAGCAGGCTGCCGCCTTTTATTTCCAGCGCGGCGCGCGCCCCGTCGTCAATCTTCAAATGGCCCTTGGCTTTTTGGAAATAGGCGAGCCAGCGCTTAAAGGCGCCCCCGGCTTCGTCCGGCGGGAGCGCCGGCGGGATCAGCGTGCCGACGTCTGCGCCGGCGCAGATGCGCGCAACGATCTGCGGCATCCGGCCGTTGGCGATCACGACGGCGGTGCCGACGTGCGCGACCATGTCCGCCGAACGCAGCTTGCTGGCCATGCCGCCGGTGGAAAGGTCGCTGCCCTTGCCCTGTGCCAGGGCCAGCGCGTCCGGCGTCAGCTCCTGCAGGCACGCGACGCGGCGCGTGCGCCCGGCCCCGGCCGGCGCCCGCAGGCCGTCCACCGTTGTCAGCAGCACCAGCAGGTCGGCGTGGATCAGCAGCGTGACCAGCGCGGCGAGCACGTCGTTGTCGCCGAACTTGAGCTCCGCCACGGACACCACGTCGTTCTCGTTGATGATCGGGATGATGAAGTGGCCGAGCAGGTTGAGCAGGGTGTGGCGGGCGTTGAGATGGCGATGACGATCCTTGAGGTCGTCGTGCGTCAGCAACACCTGGCCGATGCGGAGGCGTTCGGCCGCGAAGAGCTTGTCGTAGAGCGCCATCAGGCGTGATTGGCCGACGGCGGCCGCCATCTGCAGGTCCGTGATTTCCTTCGGCCGCGTTTTCATGCCCAGCGCCTGCATACCGGCGCCGACGGCGCCGGAGGACACCACGACCACCTCGACGCCCTGCCGTTGCAGGCGGGCCAGGTCCTGGGTCAAGGCGCGCAGACGCCGCAGATCCGGCCGCCCGTTGCGCTGCACCAGCACGCGGCTGCCGATCTTCACCACCACCCGCTTCGCGTCTCGCAAGAGGTCGCGCTGTTGCCTGGCCGTGTTCATGAGGAAAACAACGCAACATACATATCAGAACCAGTGTGTCCTGTCGAGCCGGCGCACGTTGGCGGCTGAAATTCTTCGCTGAAAAACAAAATTTGGAGGGTTAGCAATCGCAGCGGACAAGGTGGACAAAAAGGAAGCGCGGGCCCGGAGGCACCGCCCACAAGCGGAAGGCGTGGAGGATTACGATTACGATTCAGGATTAAGTTGGAGATGGTTCCAACCCTTGGGTAACGGTGACCTCGGCGAACCTTTGCGTTCTGTGGTTAATGCATGCTCCCATTTTTCGCTTCCGGCTTTACGCATGGTGGGGATGAATGGAGTTGTGAACAAACTATTAACAGGAAAATCGTCATTTGTAATATATTCATTATGAATGCATTACAACAATTATGAAAAAAATATGAAAAAAGTTGTTGACGAGTAGTGGGTTAAGGTGGGATAAGATGCAGCCAGAGGGAAGCATTGTGGGTGAGAAGGACACAATGGAAAATGGCGGCACGACAGGGATGAGCGGGTTCATCGGGAATGTGATCCATTCGCTCGACTCGAAGAAGCGCCTGACCATCCCCGCCGACTGGCGCGAAATGGCCGGCGCCCCGCCGCATCTGGTGGTGCTGCCCAGCGTCACGGAAAAGTGTCTCTGGGTTTATCCCGAGCGTATATGGAATCTGCGCTTGGAAAGCCTGCGCGCGGTGTCCAGCGCGAACGAAGCGGTGCGGCAGGCCATGCGTGTGTGGGCTTCGCAGTCGGAGCGGGTCAGTTGGGATGCGCAGGGGCGGATTCGAATCAAGGACGAATTGCTGGGTCATGCTGAATTGAGCAATCAAGTGGTGCTGGTGGGCGCCTTCGAAAGGATGGAGTTATGGGAACCGGATTTATGGAAGCAGCAAGTTGGCTCCGTGGATCAGATCAGTCTGAAAAAGGCAGTCCAATCCGTCGGTTTGTAAACCTGGTCGGCGCCCAGCTCTTGGGCCTGCCGGCCGGCGACGGGGCGGCGGTAGCCGAAGCAGCGACGCGGTGGTGGTCGGCGCGGCTGCCCTCGGCGCATCGTCGCCGGCGGACAGTTACGGCGCTCGATGGGTGGCCGGAATGGCAGCAGACGACGGCCGCGGCGGTGGCGCCGCGACGGAAAAACGGCGGGCGGATGGAACTGGCCGGACAGGTGGCCCGCGGGGCCCTGCCCCTCGAGGCGGGCGGCGGGGTTCCTGCACAGGAGGTGGGTATGATGCAGACAAACCGGATTACGAAGTTTCTCGAGTTGAACGGCGCGTTGTATGGGAGCGGGCGCGCGCAACACTGGTTCTCGCTGCCGGGCCGCTGGCGGCTGCCGCGGTTCGAACTGATGCGCCGGCAGGATTTCTCCGGCCCGGTCGAGCCGGACCGGCGCGCCGGCTTCCGTAAATTCAACAGCGTTGTCGAACGGCAGGGGATCTAAGCCATGCCGGTAGCGCGTCCCATCATGTCGGCCTGCTGTCTGTGCGGGCGGGTGCGCTTTGGCGCGCAGTGGCTGGCGGTGCCGGACCGGGTGGCGCGGCGGCTGGAGCTCTCGCACGGCTTCTGTCCGGCGTGCCTGCCGCGGGCGATGGAAAAGGCCATGGACTCTTTTCCGCGCGGGCTGCCGCTGACGCGGCAGGCAGCGCCGGTCGTCGCCTGAAACGCGGCGCGGTACGGGGGGGGGAGCGGATGCATTGCCCGGTGTTGCTGTCCGAGGCGCTGGACGGTCTCCAGGTGGGCCGCGGCGGGCGATATCTGGATGGCACGGCCGGCGGTGGCGGGCACGCGGCGGCGCTGCTGCAGCGGCTGGGCGACCGCGGGTGGCTGCTGGCCCTGGATCGCGACGCCGAGGCGGTCGGGCGCGTGCGCGCGCGGCTGGCGCCCTGGGGCGCGGCGGCACGGGTGGAGCAGGGGAATTTCGCCGATATGGATGTCATTGCCCGACAATGCGGGTGGGAGCGGGTGGAGGGTGTGCTGCTCGATCTGGGCATGTCCTCGGACCAGGTGGATGCGCCGGAGCGGGGGTTCAGTTTTATGAACGACGGCCCGCTGGATATGCGGATGGACCGCGCGCAAGGCCGGACGGCGGCGGACCTGGTGAACCGGCTGGACGAGACCGCCTTGGCGGATTTGTTCTGGCGGCTGGGCGAGGAACGCGGCGCGCGGCGCATCGCGCGGGCCATCGTGGCGGAGCGGGCGCGGGCGCCGATCACGACCACCGGCCGGCTGGCGGACGTGGTCGCGCGCGCCGGCGGCGGACGCCGCGGGCGGATTCATCCGGCCACGAAAATCTTTCAGGCCTTGCGGATGGCCGTGAATGCGGAACTGGAGAACTTGGAAAAGGGCCTGGAGGCGGCCTTGCGGCTGCTGACCCCGGGCGGGCGGCTGGCGGTGCTGGCGTTTCATAGTTTGGAGGACCGGGTGGTGAAACAGACCGTGGGCCGGCATGTGCCGCGCTGGGAATCGCTCCCGGCCGGCGGCCGGCGCCGCCTCGGGCTGGAGCCCCCGGTGCGCTGGATTACGCGCCGGCCGCTGCGGGCTGCGGACGAAGAGTGTGCGGCGAATCCGCGCGCCCGGTCAGCCCGGTTGCGCGTGGCGGAAAGCGTGAGTGCATCATGATGGGTTACAAAGTGAATCGGAAAAAGAATCGCCGCGAGGCTTTTCTGCCGGCGCCGTTCGCGTTGGTGCTGGCCGCGGGCGGTCTGCTCGCGTTGAGTTATTTATGGATGGGCGGACGGTGCGACGCGCTGGGCCGGCGGATCAAGCTGCTCGAAGAACAGAAAGACGACCTGCACCGGCGGGTCGTGGCGGAGCAGGTCAAGTGGTCCAATGCCAAATCGCCCAGTCACATCGAGCAGTTGCTCCAGCGCCATCGCCTGGTCATGAGCTGGCCGGATGAAGCCTGCGTGATCCGGATTCGCCGTCCATCCGAGGAGCCGGTATCCGCGGAGGTCCCGGCGGCGAAGCGCCAGTATGCGCAACGCGTCGGGTCATGAGGCATGACGGAGAGCCTATTTAGCTGGCGGCTGGCGGCGATGGTCGTCGTGCTCACCGGTCTCTGGGGCGGGCTGGCCGGGCGGCTGGCCTATTTGCAGTTGTGGCCGAAGGAAGCGCTGCGTGAGGCCATCCGGCGCGAACATGCTGTCCAGAAGGAACTGCCCGTCGGCCGCGGCCGCATCCTGGATTGCCGCGGCAGCCTGCTGGCGCAGGATCTGCCGACGATGAACGTCTGCGCCGACCCCCAGGAGATCATCAAGAGCGGCCAGTTGCGCGCCATCACCCTGGAGCTGGCGCGCCGGCTGCAGATGGATCCCGCGGGGATCTTCTGGCAGTTGAACCGTCCCACGAGCCGCTACCAGCGGCTGCAGCGTTTTGTAACGACGGATCGGGCGCGGGAAATCGAGCAGCTCAAGCTCAAAGGCGTGTTCCTGGAGGAGTCCTCGGCGCGGCATTATCCGCAGGAGCGGATGATGAGCCACGTGCTCGGCTTCGCCAATCTCGAGGGTGTCGGCAGCGCCGGCCTGGAGCAGCGCCTGGAGTCGTTCCTGCGCGGCCGCCCCGACGTGCTGGAAAAGGCGCTCGATGAAACCATGCGCGTCAACCAGGCCAAGGGCGCCTGGGCCATCGTGGAGCGCGTGCGCACCGGCGCAATCCTGGCCATGGCCGGCCGGCCGGACTACAGTCCCAACGACTACCGACATGCGCCGACGAACGCCCTGCGGAACAATGCCATCGGCTATTCCTACGAGCCCGGTTCGACGTTCAAGCTGGCCACCATCGCCGCCGCGCTGGACGCCGGCACGGTGACACCGGAGACGTTGATCAATTGCGAAAACGGCAAGTGGCTCTTCCACGGCAAGCTGCTGCACGATTACCATCCTTACGGCTTGCTCAGCGTCGCCGACATCATCAAGAAATCCAGCAACATCGGCGCGGCCAAAATCGCCCTGACCCTGGGCGAGGAGCGGCTGGAGCAGTACCTGCGTGTCTTCGGCTTCGGCCGGCCCACCGGCATTGACCTGCCCGGCGAGGAATCCGGCCTGCTGCGCCCGGTGGCCCGCTGGACGCCGCTGAGCATCTCCCGCATTCCGATGGGGCACGAGGTGATGGTAACGTCGCTCCAGGTGCTCAATGCTCTGTGTTGCATCGCCAACGAAGGCCGGCTCATGCAACCCTACGTGGTTCAGCGCGTCGTGGACCCGCGCGGCCGGGTCATCAGCCAGGGGATGCCGCGGACCAACGGCTGCCCCATCCGCGCGGACACCGCCCGCCTGATGTGCCGGCTGCTCACGCGCGTGACCGAGCCGGGGGGCACCGGCGCCCAGGCCGCGGTCACCAACTATACCGTCGCCGGCAAAACCGGCACGGCGGTGAAGGTCGTGGATGGAAAATATGTCGCGTCCCTGAACATCGCTTCGTTCGCCGGGTTTCTGCCGGCGGAAAAACCGGAGCTGGCCATCATGGTGGTCGTGGATGAGCCGCAGCCGCTGCACACCGGCGGCCTGGTCGCCGCGCCGGTGTTTCGTGACGTGGCCGCGCAGGTGATCCGCTATTTCGACATTCCGCCCGCCGGCGAGCAACACGCGGGCGCCGGCGCGCCGGTGGCCGGCGGCCGCGACGCGCTGACAGGAGGCACCGAATGATGCTCGGGAAACTTTGCGCGGAGACCCTGAAGCTGGAGTACGTCAACCGGATCATCCAGCCGCTGACCGTCACGGGGCCGCTGACCTGCGACATCCGCGGCGTGACCCATGACTCCCGCCAGGTGCGCCCCGGTTTTCTCTTCGTCGCCCTGCCCGGCCAGCAGCAGTCCGGCGCGCGGTTTATCGAGGAGGCCGTGCAGCGGGGCGCCGTCGCCGTGGTGTCCGAAAGCAACGGTGGGCTGCGGCATGGCGTCACGCAGATCCGCGTCGAGGACGCCCGGCGCGCCCTGGCCGAGATCGCCTGCGCTTTCCATGACCACCCCGCGCGCCAGCTCCAACTGATCGGCATCACCGGCACCAACGGGAAATCCACCGTCAGCTTCATGTGCCGGGACATGCTCAGGGCCGCCGGCCGGACGCCCGGCCTGCTCGGCACCATCCGCTACGAAATCGGCGACCGGCAGATCCCCGCCAGCCGCACCACGCCGGAGGCGCCCGACATCCAGTCCATGCTCCACCAGATGGTGGACGCCGGCTGCCGCAGCGCCGTCATGGAAGTCTCCTCCCACGGCCTGGACCAGAAACGCACCTGGGGTTTGGATTTCGACGTGGGCGTGTTTACCAATCTGACGCAGGATCATCTGGACTATCACAAGACCATGCCGGCCTACTTCGCCGCCAAGGCGCTCTTGTTCCGCGGGCTGGGGCAGTTGGAGAAGCAGGCGTATGCGGCCATCAACTTGGACGACGCCTGGGGGCAGCAACTCGCCGGCACCGGGGGACTCAACGCCCGCGTCCTGACCTTCGGCCTGCATCCCGGCGCCGCTGTGCGCGCCGCCGAGGTCACGGTGGGCGCCCGCGGCGCCGACTTCCAGGCCGTGACGCCGTGGGGCGCGCAGCGCGTTCACCTCAGCCTGCTGGGCCGCCACAACGTCAGCAACGCCCTGGCCGCCTTGGCGGCCTGCGGCGCGCTGGACGTGCCCCTGCCGACGATGGTCGCGGCCCTCGCCGGCATGGCGCCGGTCCCTGGCCGCCTCGATCCGGTGCCGAACGACCGCGGGTTCCAGGTTTTTGTGGATTATGCGCACACGGACGACGCGCTGGCCCACGTGCTCGCCACGCTCCGCGAGCTCACGTCCCGCCGCGTGCTCGTGGTCTTCGGCTGCGGCGGCAACCGCGATCAGGCCAAGCGCCCGCTCATGGGCGCCGTGGTCGCACGCCTGGCGGACTACGCCATCGTCACCAGCGATAACCCGCGCAACGAAGCGCCGGAGGACATCATCGCCCAGGTGGTCCCCGGTTTCGGCGCCGCGCAGAACTTCGAGATCGAAGCGGATCGCGAGCGGGCCATCGCCCGGGCGCTCACCCTGGCCCAGCCCGGCGACATCGTGCTGCTCGCCGGCAAGGGCCACGAAAACGTCCAGGAGTTGGCCCACACCATTGTGCCCTTCGACGATCGCGACATCGCGGCCCGCCTGCTGAAGAAGAAGTAGCATTATGTGCTTGATCGGCCTGCAGGCTGACGGCAAGATGACGCCTGCGGC
Organism: Kiritimatiellota bacterium; assembly: GCA_026398385.1. Lineage (GTDB taxonomy): Bacteria > Verrucomicrobiota > Kiritimatiellia > CAIQIC01 > CAIQIC01 > CAIQIC01. The sequence goes on from JAPLSZ010000151.1 coordinate 9,627, forward strand.
AGGGCCGCAACGCCACGCGGGGCTGGAAGCCCCGCCCACGCAGCGTCCGTTCCGCAGGCGCGCGCATGGCGGGCGTGCGCAGGTGCATTATTATCCGGAGAAGCATCCCTGTTCCTGGTGGGCGCGCCGCGCGCGGGCAAGACGGCGATTTTCGACGCCTTGACGAATACGCCGCAAGGCCCGCATTTTGCGGTCAAGGGCGCGCACCGGCTCGGCACCGTGAAGGTGCCGGACGCCCGTCTGGAGGCGCTGCGCGACCTCTATCAGCCCAAGAAATATACGCCGGCGGAAGTGACCTTCGTGGATGTCGCGCTGCCGCCGCCGTCCGCGGGGCAGGGTAGCTCCTTCAGCCAACTGAACGCCTTTCTGTCGGACGCCGACGCCTTCGCGGTCGTGGTCCAGGCGTTCGGCGAGATGGACTACACCGGCCAGCCGCTGGACCCGGCCAAACAGCTCGACTCGCTGCTGTTGGAGCTGGCCGTGGCGGACCTGGAGAAGGTCGAGCGGCGGCTCGAAAAGATTGACCAGGAACTCAAGCGGGGCCTCAAGGGTAACGAGGCCGAGCGGGCGGTCCTCGAGCGCTGCAAAAAGCAGCTCGAGGCTGGGCAGGCCCTGCGCGACCTGGCGTTCACCGCCGAGGATGAGAAGCGCATCAGCAGCTTCCGGTTCCTGTCGCAAAAGAGCGCCCTGGTGGTGGCGAACGTCGCCGAACAGCAGCTCGACGGGTCCGGCCTCGATCCGCTGCGCGCCGCGGCCGGGGCGCACAAGCTGGAGGTGCTGACCTTCTGCGCACCGCTGGAGGCCGAAATCGCCACCCTCGACGCCGGCGCGCAAGCGGGGTTCCTGAAGGACTACGGCATCAGCGAGCCGGCGCGCACCCGCCTGATCCGCGGCGCCTACCGCCTGCTGGACCTGATCAGCTTCTTCACCGTCGGCCCGGACGAAGTCCGCGCGTGGACGATCCGCCGCGGCACCCTGGCCCCGCAGGCCGCCGGCAAGGTGCATACCGACATCGAACGCGGCTTCATCCGCGCCGAGACCGTCCTCTGCGACGACCTGTTGCGCCTCAAAACCCATGCCGCCTGCCGGGAGCAGAACCGGCTGCGGCTGGAGAGCAAGTCCTACGTGGTGCAGGATGGCGACGTGATTGACTTCCGGTTCAGCGCTTGACAACCCGCCCTGGGCAGGGGAGATTACATCATGAAAATGACAGGAGGAAAGCTATGAGCAAACGAGCAGCAGCAGTCATTCTCGGGGCGGCCGCCCTGCTGGCGGCGGGCTCGGCGCCGGCGGCGACCTATCAAGTGGACCCGGTGCACAGCCAAGTCGGCTTCGCGGTACAGCACCTGGTCATCAGCGAGGTGCACGGTGTGTTCAAGGAATTCAGCGGGACCGTGGAATACGATGGGAGCGATCCGGCCACGCTCAAGGTCAACGGCCAGGTCAAGGTGACCAGCCTGGACACCCGCAATGAGCAGCGGGATACTCATCTGCGCAGCAAGGATTTCTTTGACGTGGCGCAGTTCCCCGCAGCCACCTTTGCGAGCACGGGTGCGGTCAAGCGCGGGGATCAAATCGTGATCCAGGGCAAGCTGACCCTGCACGGCGTCACGAAAGCGGTCGAGCTGCCGATCAAGCTCGCCGGCCCGATCAAGGATCCCTGGGGCAAGCTGCGTCTGGGTATCAAGGCGTCCGGGACGCTCAATCGCCAGGACTTCGGCGTCAAATGGAGCCAGAAACTGGACAGCGGCGGCCTGGTTGTGGCCGACGAGGTCGAAGTGACGCTGAATGTAGAAGCGGTCCAGCCCTAACCGCCTATCGGCCTTGGCCGCGCATTACTTGAGAGTGGCTCTCAGCCGGAAGAAGGCCCGTACCGGATTGCCCACGGACACCCAACATGCCCTTGCCGACGATGGTTCACGGCGAACGGAAGCGGTAAAAGCGGGCGGGATGATTCGTCCATTGGGGATCGCTGAAATGTGACGAACCGTTGGCGAGGGTGTTGGTTGCCACCGGAGACCAAACGGGATTGACCAAGTTCGTGCAGGCTTCGACCACGATGGTCGGGTTGCCTGCGTTGGTTATGGTGAACCCAAAACAATTCATTCGCACACCGAAGTTGTTGTCGTTTTTCACCTGCGGGTTCCAAAGTGCGGTCGGGCGACCGCTAAACAACGTTTCCCAACCCGTGGTCCCTGGCAAGTAATAGACCATCGCATTATCGGCACCGTAAAACACATCCGAACCGACTGTGGGAGCGTTGCCCAGAAAATAGACTTCCGTCAGACTGGTACAGTTATAGAACGCTCCATTTCCGGCGTTGGCAGGAAGTTGTTCGTTGGCTAGAACCACTCCGTCCCCGAGGCTCATGCTTCGAGAAAACATGGCGCTGACCGGGGCCGCCTCACCGCCGATGCTGGTAATGCTGGCAGGGATTGTGACACGGGCCAAGCTGGTGCAATTAGAAAACGCATAGTCCCCGATACTGGTGACGCTATTTGGAATCGTGACGCTGGTCAGACTGGTGCAGGATGAAAACACATTGCTTTCGATGCTAGGCACACTGTCGGGGATTGTGATGCTCGTCAACTTGGTGCAACCATAGAATGCAAGACTTCCGATAGTGGTAACGCTGCCACCTATTGTGACACTGGTCAGACCGGTGCAGGATTTGAAGGCATATCGCTCTATGCTAATGACACTGTTGGGGATCGTGACGTTGGTTAGACTGTAACATTGTTCAAACGTCCCATCTCCGATGCTGGTGACGCCGTTTCCGATCACGACGGTAGCCAAGTTGTAACATTTATAGAACGCATAGTCTCCGATGTTCGTAACATTGTTACTGATTATGACATCGGTCAAATTTGTGCAGCGATAGAATGCCCCGAAACCAATACTGGTGACGTTATTAGGAATCGTGTAGCTCCCAGTTTTACCGCTAGGCCATTGGATGATTGTGGTTTGGTTCTTGTCGAACAAGACTCCATCCACACTGCTATAGATAAAATTATGTGCATCTACCTTTAACTCGGCCAGGTTGGCACAACTAATGAATGCACCGGATCCGATGATGGAGACGCTGCTAGGGATTGTGACACTGGTCAAACCGTCGCAGAATGCGAACGCCTCGTTACCGATGCTCGTGACGTTGTTACTGATTATGACACTGGTCAAACTACGGCAGAATGCAAACGCCTCGTTACCGATATCGGTTACGGTGTCGGGTATCGTCATGCTGGACAGGCTGGAACAACTATAGAAAGCCCTTCCTCCGATATTGGTGACGCTGACAGGAATTGTGACACTGGTCAAACCGTCGCAGAATGCGAACGCATCATTCTCGATACTGGTGATACTGTTGGGGATCGTGACGTTGGTTAACGTTGTTATACTGGAGAGGCCATAGAACGCCCGGACTCCGATGCTGGTGACCGGCAAGCCATTGATCGTATTCGGGATGGTCACCGCACCGCTAGAGCCGGTATATTCCGTAATGGTGATCGTTCCGTTATTGGTCGTGTAGTTGAATAGACAATTGAAATCAAAAGGCGTGCCTTTAGTAATGCGGTTGTTGCCGGAATCCGCCACGTAAAGATCCCCCGCGTTGTCCACGGCGATGCCATGCGGCTGTGAGAAGTTCGCAGAGTTAGCAATGCCATCCGCTCCGCCGATAACGCCAGCCACACTTCCGATAGTCGTCACCACCCCCGCCGCCGTCACCTTTCGAATCGTATTGTTCCCATCCACTACAAACACGTTGCCCTCACTGTCCACCGCCACGCCGCGAGGATTGTTAAATCGTGCCGCACTGCCTGTGCCATCGGCACTGCCATAACTAAATGCCTTGCCCGCCAGCGTTGTCACCACTCCCGCCGGTGTCACCTTCCGAATTTTGCAGTTCCAATCCGCCACAAACAGGGTGCCTGTGCTATCCACCGTCACGCCATGAGGATTGCAAAACCGCGCCGCACTACTTGTGCCATCCGCACTGCCAGGAGTCCCCGCGCTGCCCGCCAGCGTCGTCACCA
>JAPLSZ010000052.1:0-5073 GCA_026398385.1 Kiritimatiellota bacterium
CGCCTACGCGGAACAGCCGCGCCCGGAAGGGCTCGCGCAGGCCTTCATCATCGGGCGCGACTTCATCAGGCGCGCCAGCGTCTGCCTGATCCTTGGCGACAACATCTTCTTTGGCCACGGTTTCTCCGAGGTGTTGCGCCGCGCGGGCAAGCTGCGGAAGGGCGGGCTGATCTTCGGCTATCCCGTGCGCGATCCCGAGCGCTACGGCGTCGTGGAATTCGACGCTTCCGGCCGGGCGCTCAGCCTGGAGGAAAAGCCCGCCCGGCCCAAATCCCGCTACGCCGTGCCCGGCCTGTATTTTTACGGGCCGGAAGTCGTGCCGCTGGCATCCGCTTTGAAACCGTCGGCGCGCGGCGAACTGGAAATCACGGACCTCAACCGCGTTTTCCTGGAGCAGGGTCGCCTGCAGGTGGAGTTGCTGGGCCGCGGCCTGGCCTGGCTGGACACCGGCACGCACGACGCGCTGATCCAGGCCGCCAACTTCGTGCAAGCCATCCAGGAACGGCAGGGTCTGAAAATCGGCTGCATCGAGGAAATCGCCTGGCGCCGCGGCTACATCAGTCGGGCGCAGTTGACGGCGCTGGCGTTGATGATGGACAAGAACGATTATGGCCACTACCTGCTGCGGCTGGCCGACGAGAAGGAGTGAACCGTGTCCCCGTTGCGTTGCGAACCGACCCTGCTGCCCGGCGTGCTGCTGTTGACGCCGGAAGTGCGGCCGGCATCCGGGCTGAATTCGTGCAGGACAACCAGTCCCATTCCATCCAGGGCGTGCTGCGCGGGCTGCATTGCCAGGTCCGGCGCCCGCAGGCCAAGCTGGTGTGCGTGCTGCGCGGCGCCATCCTGGACGTCGTCGTGGACATCCGCCGCGGTTCGCCCACCTTCGGGCGTCACGCCGCCGTGGAACTATCGGATGAGAATCACCGGCAGGTCTTCGTGCCCGCCGGCTATGCGCACGGTTTTTGCGTCATCAGCGACGCAGCGGATGTGCTCTACAAATGCACCGATGTTTACGATCCCGGCGGCGAGGGCGGCGTGCTGTGGTCCGATCCCGCCCTGGCCATTGCCTGGCCGACCGCGACGCCCCGGCTGTCCCCCAAGGACCGGGCGCTGCCGCGGCTGGCGGATATCCCGCCACACCTGCTGCCGGCCTGGACGCCGTCCGGCGGAGAAGTGGCGCGGATCAAGAGCGATCATTCTTCCATCAGCCAGTAGCGGAACTTTGTAACCGCTTCACGGTAAACGGCTTGCAGGCTGACAGGGACGGTGTCCCGCAACACGCTGGCCCACTGCTCGAAATAAACCGCATCTGCGCTCATAGCGAGCCTCCGAAGTAGTCTTTTTGCGTTTTTCTGTATTTCTGCATAAAGACTACTTCGCTGACAAGGACACATGCGCCCCATTTTCACAACTGCCAATTGGTTAGGATTTTGCGCTTGCCAAACGGAGCCCGCCAACCGTATCGTATTTGCAGTAATGGGCGCAAATTGCGCCGTGCATAGGTGGAATTGAAGTTCGTTCAATAAGACTGTTCGATCATGGAGGAAATGAAGATGAAGAAGATCGTAAGACTGATTACCGGACTCGCATGTGTCGCTGCGCTCTCGGGGTGCGCAACATCAGCCAAACGCGTTGCCGGATCAGCGGACATAATGATGTCGGGTGCCGCGGCCGACAACACGGCGGAAGTACGACCCGATCGGATGCTGATTTGGAAGGCTCACCTCAGCATTGAGGTTTGGAGCGTCAGCAACGCAGTATCTGAGGCAACCTCCATGGCCGAACGTCAAGGCGGCTTTGTCGAGCAGAAGTCGGACCGAGGAGAGGAATCGGCAAGCGTAACGCTTCGCGTTCCGGCAAAGACATTCAAGACGGCATTGGCGGCCCTCGAAACCCTTGGCACTGTGACATACAGAAACGTCGAGGGCGAGGACGTTACAGAGCAATATATTGATGTCGAAGCAAGACTGAAGAACAAGATCGTCTTGCGGGACAGACTGAAGCAACTCTTGGAGAAGGCGACGGACGTCAAAGACATCCTCGCCATCGAAACGGAACTCAATCGGGTCCAGGGGGACATTGATTCGATGGAGGGCCGGATCAAGTCACTCAAGGGACAGGTCGAGTACGCGACGGTCACTCTCAGCCTGGAGAGGAAAGCCATCTTGGGGCCTCTCGGTTACCTGTTCAAAGGACTGTGGTGGGGCGTCGAGAAACTGTTCGTGATCCGAGAATAGAAGGCCGGGGGCAAGGCCGAAACAACCAAAGAATGAAGGCGAACACGGCTTCGCACGGTACGCTCGCAAGCTCGCGCCCGTGAACGCCACTGTTAGCCGACGCGGGCGCTTTGGCGCGAGCCGTACGCCCCGGGACGCAAGCCTGATTTCAGAACGCGCCCAGGAAGAGGCTGGAGAAGGTCGCCAGCGGCGCGTATTCGCGAAAGTCGTCAATGGCCGCGCGGCCTTCGCTCAGGGTCTTCTTGAAGTCCTGATAGAGGGTGTCATCCTGCGCCAGCTTGCCGAGGGTGCCTTCGCCCTTCTCAATCTTGGCGGCGATGTTCTTGATAGACGCGACCGTGGCGGCCATGTCTTTATACAGCTGGTCGTCCTTGGCCAGCAGCTTGCCGAGCGTGCCCTCGCCGGCGGCCAGCCGCTCGCTGATTTCTTTGAGCCGTGCCGTGGTGGCTTTGATGTCGCTGTACACCTGCTCCTCCATGAGCAATTTGCCGAGCGTCCCCTCGCCCGCCGCAAGTTTACCGGTGATTTTTCTCAGGTCTGCCATGGTCGCAGCCAGGTTCTCCAGCATCTTGCCCTCTTCCATCGTCTTGCGGAGGTCCGCGATCGCGCTCGTGGCTTCATCGATCAGATCCACGGGCGTCAAGCCGCGCAGCACGGTGCCCGCCGGCACCTCCGGTTGCGCCGCCGTGCCCAGATCCAGCGCCAGGTAACGGCCGCCCAGCACGGAGGAGGGCAGCACCTCGACTTTGTAGCCGGCGTGGACCTCCACCGGCTGTTCGAGGCTGATGTACACATGCGCGCCGCCGCCCTTGATCTGCAGGCGGTCCACCTTGCCCACGTCCACGCCACGGACGAAGACATTATCGCCCTTGCGCAGGCCCATGACGCTTTCGAAAACCACCTCCAGCTTGTAGTTGCCGCCGAACCAGCGCTGCCGGCTGAGCACGGCCGTGCCGAAGAACAACGCCACGATCATCATGGCAAAGAAAAAGCCGACGATGACCTCAATCGTGGTATCCTGCCGCGAGTTCTTCTTCATGTCGCCACCGCCTTTTCCCAGTTGCCGTGTTTGGTGATGAATTGCGCTTCGAGAAACTGCTGCACCTTGGCGTTCGTCGAGCGCACGAACTCCGTCGGCGTGCCGACGGCCACAATCTGTCCGCCATCCAGCATGGCGATGCGCGTCCCGCTCGCCAGCGCGCACTACCACGCTGGTAACGCCCAGGCGCTGCCGCAGGCTGTCGATGAGCGCATCGATCGCCCGCGCCGTCACCGGGTCCAGGCCGGAGGTGGGTTCGTCATACAGGATGATTTCCGGATGGGTGATGACCGCCCGCGCCAGCCCCACGCGCTTGCGCATGCCGCCGGACAACGCGATCTCCGCGTCGCTCTGGTTGGTGTGCTGCCGCAGGGGCAACCCGACGTTGTCACCCGCGTTGATCCACGCCAGCAGGGCGGCGCTTTGAAACAGCACGCCGAACCGCCCGCGGATCGCCCCGAGGAACCGGCCGCGGGCCTCGCTGACGCAGTCCTCGCCAATCCATACCCGGCCGCTGTCCGGCGTCAGCAGCCGGATCATGTGCTTGAGCGTGACGCTCTTGCCGGCGCCGGACGTGCCGACAATGAAGAACGTCTCGCCCTTTTCGATCTCCAGATCAATGCCGTCGAGCACCGCCCGGCCGCCCAGCCACTTGGTAACCTGTTCAAATCGTATCATTTGTAGAACAACCGGGTGATGAAGTAGCCCATGGTCAGAATGGTCAGGAACGAGATGATCACCGTCCGCCGCGTCGCCCGGCCCACCCCCACGGCGCCCTCGGAAGCCGAAAAACCCTGATGGCAGGCCACGGTGACGATGATCACGCCGAACACCACCGCCTTGAACAGACCGACAAAGAGGTCCTTGTTCTCCGCAAACCGCGTGCAGTTATTGAAGTACGCCGTGTAGGACACGCCCAGCTGCGTATAGCCAACAATCGCGCCACCCAAAATGCCCACCGCGTCCGTGTAGATCGTCAGAAATGGCATCATCAGGGCCAGCGCCACCAGCCGCGGCATAACCAGGTAGCGGACCGGACTGATGGACATGATTTCCAGCGCGGCCACCTCCTCGGCCACGACCATCGTCCCCAACTGCGCGGCGATGGCCGAACCCACGCTGGCCGCGATGATCAGGCCCGTCATGAACGGGCCCATCTCGCGCAGCAGCACCACCGTGACCGCGGTGCCGATATTGACCTCCTGGCCGAAGCGCCGCAGCTCCAGGCCGGTCTGCAGCGCGAGGATCATGCCGGTGAACAACGCCACCACGGTGATGACGCCCAGGCTCTTGATCCCGCTCACGAACAACTGCTGCATCACATCGGCGCGGTTCTGCCGTGAAAACAAATACTGCACCTGGCCCACGGCCTCGCCCAGCATGCACAGCGCCCGGCCGGCGTCGCGCAAGGCCAGCAGGATCGCCCGGCCGAGGCGCGCGCAGGCATTCACCGGCGGCGGAAAAAATTCTGGCTCCCTTGTGATAATGGTTCGACTCCCGAAGTAAATCTGGGATGCAGCATACAATAACCCCGGTCGGCTGTCCAATCCGGCTAATGGCGCTTCCCCATCCTCGCGGGGCGCAGGGCCCTTCTGCGGGGCTTGCTTCGTGGAGTTCTCGGGCTAGCGGGGCGGGCGCGCCGATGCAATTTATTATTGTACGACCAATCCCAGGCGGATTCGCCGCTTGACCGGCTGCCGGCCGCGCGCGAAGATTTATCACGAAACAGGTCTTGACATCGCCGCGCGGCGCGTTTAAATACACGCGTGATGGGCAGGTTTATCATGCGGCAGAAAG
>JAPLSZ010000052.1:5081-6893 GCA_026398385.1 Kiritimatiellota bacterium
GGCGGCGCTCCCCGGGCGGGCGCGTCTTAGTGAACAACCCGCGGGCTGGCCATCAACCGGCTGGTCCGCTCAACCAGGAAGGAAAGCAACATGCAGACAAACATGAAATGTATCACGCTCGCCGGAGTCGCCGCCCTGATGGCCATCGCCGGCTTCGCTCGCGCGGAGGACGCGAAAGTCACCGGCGAACTGGATCTGCCGATCCACTCCGCCTATGTCTGGCGCGGCCAGGTGCTGAACACCAAGGCTGTCGTACAGCCGAGCCTGACCGTATCGCAGTACGGCTTCTCGCTCAACACGTGGGCGAATTACAACATCAATAGCACCTACCACAGTTATGGCGACGGGAACAAACAGGACTTCAGCCAAATCAACCTGACGGCGTCCTATGCCACCACGGTCGGGCCGGCCAGTTGTCCCATCGCGCTCGGCGGCGGCATAATCCAGTACGAGTTCCCGAATCAGACACAGGCGCTGAGCACCAACGGCCTCGGCCGGGCCGCGCCGGGCACGCGGGAGGTCTATGCCGCGCTGGGCCTGCCCAGTCTGCCGCTGGCGCCGAAGCTGCAAGTGAACTACGACGTTGACGCCGTGAATGGTTTCTACGCCAACCTCGGCATCAGCCAGAGCCTGGAGTTGCTCAAGGACAAAGTCGCGCTCACGGCCCGTGCCGCACTCGGCGCGGGCAGCAAGAAAAACAACGAAGCGTATTATGCCCAGAGCCAGACTTCGCTGGTGGACGCGATGCTCGGTCTCGCGCTGCCGATCACGCTGCCGTCCGGCTGGAGCCTCACGCCGGCGGCACAGTACAATTTCCTGCCGAACAGCACCATTCGTACGGCTTCTAACGCTCTGCCATAGTCCTGGCGCTGTTTTCAAGGGTGTCCCCGCTGCGTTACCGGCGAGGGCAAACTGGCGGTGGATGGTGTGGCGACCGACGGTGCGAAGAATTTGATCGGTAAAGATGTTGAGCGGATGGTCAAGCCGTAGCGTCAATAAGGAAAGGATAAGGGTTATGCAAAAGTATGGAGCAGAGTTCTTCGGTACGTTTTGGCTGGTGCTGGGCGGGTGCGGCAGCGCGGTGTTGGCCGCGGCCTTCCCCCATGTGGGCATCGGTCTGCTGGGTGTTTCGTTGGCCTTCGGGCTGACCGTGCTGACGATGGCCTATGCGATCGGGCACATCTCTGGCTGTCACCTCAATCCGGCCGTTTCGCTCGGGCTTTGGGCGGGCGGTCGTTTCCCCGCGAAAGAACTCCTGCCCTACATCGTCGCACAGGTCTTGGGCGCGGTGGTCGCCGCCGGCGTGCTCTATAGCATTGCCAGCGGCAAGGCCGGCTTTGATGTGTCCGCGGGGTTCGCCTCCAACGGCTATGGCGCCCATTCGCCGGGCGCGTATTCCCTGCTGGCCGCGCTGGTGTGCGAAGTGGTCATGACCATGATGTTCTTGCTTATTATTCTCGGTGCAACGGACCAGCGGGCGCCGCAAGGCTTCGCTCCGCTGGCCATTGGTTTGGGCCTGACCTTGATTCACTTGATCAGCATCCCTGTCACCAACACATCGGTGAATCCGGCTCGCAGTACCGGCGTGGCTTTGTTTGCGGGTGATTGGGCGCTGTCGCAACTGTGGCTCTTCTGGGTTGCTCCGATGGTTGGCGCGCTCCTGGGCGCAGCCATATATCGGTTCATCGGCAGCACCAAGAACTGATCGAGCGGGTCTGGCTCGTGCTTCGTCTTGTAGTTTTGGCGGCTGCTTCGGCGGAGTAGGCCGCTGACTGCGCGGAGTAGCAGAGGTTGATCCGCTCATCTGCCCGC
>JAPLSZ010000014.1:0-9172 GCA_026398385.1 Kiritimatiellota bacterium
GGTCGCACCAAGCCCCGGCCAAAACGATTGCCGCAAAGCAGCGCGGTGAGGTTTAGAAAATCGCCGCGGATTTTTCCACAGGCCGAGGCCGTGGGTAAGAAGGCCACATCGTTGGCCAGCGCGCCGAGATCGCCGGTGTGATTGGCCAGCCGCTCCAGTTCCAGCGCGATGCCGCGCAGCGCCTGCGCGCGCGGCGGCACGCGGCCGCCGGCCAGCGCCTCGCTGGCTTCAACATAGGCCAGCGTATGTCCAATGGTCGTGTCGCCGGCCAGCGTTTCCATATAGTGCAGGGTCCGCGCGTTGGGCCCGCCGCGCAACGCGCGCTCGACGCCGCGATGCTGGTAGCCCAACGCGATTTCCAGGTGCAGGACGCGCTCGCCCAGGCATTGGAAGCGGAAATGACCCGGCTCGATGATGCCGGCGTGGACGGGGCCGACCGCGACCTCGTGGATCTCGTCGCCCGCGACGCGGTAGAAATCTGTCACGCCGGGCGCGGCGCCGCCGGGGAAGCGTACCGGCTTGAGCCAGGGATGGCCCTCGGGACGAACGCCGTACTGTTCGGCGAGCTCGCGCTCGAACAGGTGCGCGGCGGGGCAGTCGGGCGTGATCGCGGCATACGCCCCGCGCACCCATGTCCGGCCGAGCGCCAGCATGCCGCCGCCCGGCGGTGCGACCACCGCCAGCAGGGGCGTGCCCTCGGCCGCGACACGGGGCTCCGGCGGTAATCCGCACAGGGCCAGCAAGCGGCCGCCAGCGCGGACGGCGTCCAGCACGGCGGCACGAAACGCATCCACCGAAAAGATGGGCACGGCCGAAAGTGCAAGCGGCCGGCCATAGCGCGTCAGCAACAGGGCGCGGGGTTCCATCAACCACCCCCCAGTAACGCGGCGGCCTCGCGCAACACAGCGGTTAGCGGCGCCGGCAGCCACACGCCCAGCACCAGCGCCAGCGCTGCCAGCGCCAGCGGCGGCAGCACGACCCAGCGGCTTTCCCCCGGCGCCGTTGCGGACGCCGGCTGCTTCGGCGCGTGGCCCAGCGTCATCCGCAGAAAGATCGCCGCCATGCTGACGAAGATCACGGCCAGCAGGAGCAGGATCACCACCACCACCCCCCAGCGCGACGACTGCACAGCGGCCTGCAGGATGATGAATTCGCTCAGGAACGTGACAAACGGCGGCGCGCCGGTGATGGCAAACAGACCGGCCAGCCAGAGCGCGCCGCTGACCGGCACCAGGGTCAACGCGCCGCGTACGTCCGCCACCGCCTTGGTACGATAAGCCGCCAGGAGATTACCCGCCGTCATGAATAGCGTGGCCTTGACCAGCGAGTGCCCCGCGGCGTGCAACAGCGAGCCGTAGACCGCGGCGCCGCCCAAGCCCAAGCCAAGCGCCAGGATGCCCATATGCTCGACGCTGGAATAGGCCAGCAGGCGCTTGTAGTCCGCCTGGCCGATGATGAACACCGCGGCGACGCCGAGCGACAGCAGCCCGAAGAGCACCAGCAGGTCGCGGCTGAAGGCCTCCAGTCCCGCGGCGCAACAGATCTGGTGGATGCGCAGGATACCCAGCCACGCCGTGTTGAGCAGCGCGCCGGAGAGCAACGCCGAGACCACCGAGGGCGCTTCGCTGTGCGCATCCGGCAGCCACGCGTGCAGCGGCGCCAGCCCCATCTTGGTGCCGTAGCCGACGAACAGCAGCAGCGCCGCCGCCTTGAGCCAGCGCGGATCGAGTTGCGCGGCGCCGCGCAGGAGCGCGTCCAGTTTCAGATCCGCGCCCGCGCCCGCCGCCGCCGCCAGGAAGAAGGTGCCCAGCAGCGCCAGCGCAATGCCGACGGAGCAGATCAGCAGATATTTCCACGTTGCCTCCAGCGAGCGCGGCGTGCGATGGAAAAAAATCAGCGGCGCACTGGCCAGCGTGGTCGCCTCCATCGCCACCCAGAACAGCCCGAAATGCCGGCTGAGAATCACCAGCGTCATCGCGCCCAGGAAGAACAGCAGGCAACTGCAGAACACCGCCTCCGGCACGGGGTTGAACAGAAAGTTTTCATCCTCATCCGTCTCCGCCACGCGCGCCTGGGGACTGCGCAGGTAGCCCACCGCATAAAATGCGGCCGCCAGGAACAACAGGCTGGTGAGGCTGAGGAACAGCAGGCTGAGCGCGTCCATGGCCAGCCAGCCGTGCCATGCCGGCGCGGGCCGGTACCGCCAGCCGCCGAGGGTCAGGACGGCATGCGTCACGGCGGCGCCCAGCAGCAGGCCGCGGCGCAGCCGCGGGGTGCGGAGCGCCAGCGTGGCGAGTCCGGCCAGCGCCGGCACGGCCACCAGCAGGGGCAGACCGTTCATGGCGACCAGTCCTTGAGCGCGGACAGCCGCTCCGTATCGGTGTGTTCGAACTCGCGGCTGATGTGAAAGACGGTGATGCCCATGATGAACACGGCCACAAAGACATCCAGCAGGATACCCATCTCCACCAGCAGCGGCGCCTCCTTCATCACCGAGGCGCCAAAGGCGAAGATGCCGTTTTCCAGCGCCAGATAGCCGACAACCTGCATCAGCGCCTGCCGCCGTGCGATGATCAGGAACAGGCCGGTCAGCATCGTCGCCAGCGCCACGGGCACCAGCAGGGGCGAGCCGCCCGGCAGCGGCAGACGGGCCGCCAGATGGCCGCCCACCGCGAGCGAACCCACGCCGAACAGCAACGAGGGCGTGAAGCCGACGTACGGTTCCACCTCGCGCTGGACATGGGCCTCGCGCAGCGCGCGGAAGAGCAGCCAGGGGAACAGCGCGCCCTTGACCAGCGCCGTGGCCGTCGGCAGGGCGAGCGCGTGGAACGACGTCAAGCTCAGTCCGGACGCATTCAACAGCGGCAGCAAGCTCAGGGCGACGCCCTGCGCGGCCACCGTGCGGATGCAGACATTCAGCCGGCTCGCGCCCAACAGGCGCAGGTTGGCCAGCACCAGGAACACCAGCAACAGGCTGGTCAGCGAATGCAACATCATCCTTGCCTCATCCCCAGCAATACGGCCAGCAACGCGAAGGCGTTGGCCGCGATCAGCAGGTGCGGCACCCGCGTCAATCGCAGACGCGCCATGCAAGACTCGATCACGCCCACCGCCAGGGCCACCGTCACCAAGCCGGCCAAAAATATTGCGGTCTGCAGTGCCGGCGAGCCCGGCAGCCAGCCGGTCAGCGTCCGCACCAGCACCGCGCCGAACAGCCAGAGCTTGAGCGCCGCGGCATAGAGCGCGAACGCCAGGTCGGGGCCGCTGTAATCCAGCACCAGTACTTCGTGGAGCATGGTCAATTCGAGATGTGTGTTGGGATCGTCCACCGGCACGCGGGCGTTCTCCGTCAGCAGGACCAGCATCAGCGCGGCGGCCGCGAGCAGCAGCAGGGGCAACCGGACGGGCAGTTCGCCGCCGCCAGCGCCCAGCAGGCCGGACAGGGACAGCGAGCCGCTGGCCCGCGCCAGGGCGGCGAGGGCGATCAGGAACGCCGGCTCCGCCAGCGCGGAGAACGCGACCTCGCGGCTGGCGCCCAGACCCTCGAAGCTCGACCCCGTGTCCAGCGCGGCGAGCACGAGAAAGAACCGCGCCAGGCCCAGCAGATAGACCAGCAGGACGAAGTCGCCCGGGAAGGCCAGCAACGCCGGAGTGCCGCCGGAGGGCAGCAGGGCCAGCGCCAGCGCGCCGGCAGCCACGCCCACCGCCGGGCTGGCGCGGAAAACCCACGTGGTGGTGCGGCTGTACACCGCGCCCTTGCGCAACAGCTTGGCCAGATCGTAATAGAGTTGGAACAGCGGCGGCCCCCGGCGTCCGGCAAAAAACGCCTTCACCCGGTTGATCAAGCCGGGCAGCAACGGCGCAGCCGCCAGCGCGAGCGCAAGAGGTCCCAGCGCCACCGTGTTCATGCGGCCCCCCCGGGCAGAAAATTCGAAATCCGAAACCCGAAATCCGAAAGCGCGCGGGCGCGCTTCATAATTTCCAGACCAGGAGCACCAGCAGCATGATGGCGATATACAGCACGTACCATTGGACCCGGCCCTGCTGCAGCCGGCGCATCGGCCACGCCAGGCGGGCGACACCGCGAAACAACGGCGCCGCCAGCCATTCCGTGGGCGTATCGGGCGTGTGGGTGTGCCGCGCGGACGGGCCGGGGAAAAGGCCGTGCGGCGCGGCGCCCTCCACGCGGGTGCGCAGCACCGGCTGGAAGAAACTCACCAGCGGCTCGGCGAACGATGACGACGTGTACTGCATGCGCGCCGTGGGTTGCAGATAGCCGCAGTCCCAGGTGCCGGCCGCGCTGACGCGCCGTTTGCGCAATAGCGCGTGGCGCACCACAGCGAGCACAGCCGTGAGGATCAGCAGGGCCACCAGCAGCCCGGTGACCGTGCGCAGCGAAGCGATCCCCGCAGCCAGCGGATGGCCTGCGGGCCAACCCGCAACTTCGGATGCCATGCGCTCGGTCAACGGTCCCACCAGCCAGGGCGCGCCGAGGCCGAGCACGAGGCAGAGCGCCGCGAGCACCAACATCGGGCCGACCAGCCACGCGCTAACCTCGTGCGCCTGCCCGGCCTCGGCCGTGCGCGGCTCGCCGAGCAAGACGATCCCCACGACCTTGGCGAAACAGGCCGCGGCCAGTCCGCCAATCAGCGCCAGTCCGCCGATCACGGCCAGCGCCGGCCACACGGCGGCGGAATCGCCGGACAGCAACGTCTGGAAGCTTGCAAGATAGATCAGGAATTCACTGGCAAACCCGTTGAACGGCGGCAAACCGGAAATGGCGCTGGCGCCAACGATGAACGCCAGCCCGGTCCACCGCATCCGGCGCAGCAAGCCGCCCAGGCGATCCATGTTGCGCAAGCCGGTGGTGTGCAACACGGCACCCGCGCCCAGAAAAAGCAAGCCCTTGAAGAGCGCATGATTCAACACATGCAACAAGCCGCCCGCCAAACCCAGCGCCGTCCATAGCGGCCGCCCGGTGGTCAAGCCCAAGCAGCCGATACCAAGGCCCAACAGGATGATGCCCATGTTCTCCACGCTGTGATAGGCCAGCAGGCGCTTGAGATCGTGTTGCGCCAGCGCCAAAAGCACACCCAGCACGCCGGAGCCGAGGCCCACGGCGATCAACAGCCAGCCCCACCACAGCGGCGGCGGGCCGGACAGGAAGGTGAGCAGCCGTACCAAGCCGTAGATGCCCGTCTTGATCATTACGCCCGACATAAGCGCCGACACGTGGCTCGGCGCCGCCGGATGCGCCTCCGGCAGCCAGCCGTGCAGCGTCAGGAACCCGGCCTTCGCGCCGAACCCCAGCACGGCCAGGACGAACAGGACATCCGCCAGCCCGCTGCCGACCTGAATCACGCCCGTGAACCCGTCAAAATCCGTCGTGCCGGCGGAGCGCCCCAGCAGGAGGAACAAAGCCAGGAGCAACGCCAGGCTGATATGCGAGGCGACGAGGTAAACCCAGCCCGCATGGCGTACGTCGTCGTGCTCCCGCTCGTGAATCACCAGCGCAAAGGACGTCAGCGCCATCAGTTCCCAAGCCATGAGGAACAGCACCAGATCGCGCGCGGTGAAGATCAGCGCCATGGCGACGATCAGCAGATTATAGAAGCACCAGGAGGCGCCATCGCGGCGGCGGGCGTGTTGGCCAAAATAGCCGTAGCCGTAAACCGCACAGAGTCCGGCCAGCAGGAACAGCGGCAGCAGGAAGAACGACGACAACCGGTCCAGCAGCACGTGAAAGGAACCCATCGGCAACGTCCAGGCCAGACGCAGGTCGGCGCCGGCGGCCGCGCCGAGACCGCGCACCGCGGCGGCGAGACCGAGCAACGCACCCAGCACCGCACTGCCCGCGCCCACGGCGGAAGCCCAGCGCGGCGCACGCCGCAGCACTGGGGCCGCCGCTGCGCCGCACAGCAGCAGGGCCAGGGCCGACAGGAACAGGGTCATATACCCGCTCCCGATGCCGCGGCCGGATACTGGCTCGCCGCCATGTCGTGCTCCACGCGGCGTAAGGCGGCGAGCACCTCCTCGCGGGATCCCTGACGGATAAGCACCGACTTCAGGCCGGGATCGCTCAACGCGAAGGCCAGCCGGGAAAGCAGGTGCAGATGCGTCCGGATCGCCGGGCAGATCAGCATGAACATCGCAAAGACCGGCTTGCCGTCCAGCGCGCCGAAATCCACCGGCGTTTCCAGCAGGCCCAGCGAGATCATCGGCCGTTCCACCGGCAACACGATCGGATTGCGCACATGCGGAATCGCAAAGCCGTCGCCCACGCCGGTGGAGGCCAGTTCCTCCCGTGCGATCAGCAGGTTGACCAGGAGTTCCCGATCAGTCTCCAGCGGCAACGCCATCGCCCGGACCAACGACCGCAAGGCGGTTTCCCGGTCATGCCCCTCGATGCGGTAAAAAATACCGCCCGCCCCCAGCGCCTCGGACACGGCGGGCAGTTCTACCGCCATCTGACCCGGATCCTTGAACAAGTCCGGCGAGACATTCATCCGTCGCGCCGTGGACCACTCGATCAGATCCGTGCGATTGAATCGGAATTGCTCGCCTACCCGGTGCACGGGAATCTCGCCCCGCTGAATCATCCGGTAAATCGTCTTCTCCGAGACGTTCAGATATTTCGATACATCTTTAACCGTTAGTTGCATGGGAAATCCTAAAAAACGCCCACGGCAATGGACAACGATGGACAGTTGATAACATTATGTCCCGGTTGTCAATATTCGTGGCAAAGGGGGCCTCGAAGATGCATGTAACGGATCGGCAAGTGAGGAAGTTATTCATGCCAGCGCCGCCATGTACGGCGCTGGCGGGGCTTAGTAGTTACCAGCGCCGTTGATCATGCGGAGCTGCGTTCCTCGCTCATGGGCTTGCCGGCGAGCGCGTCCAGCAGCAATTCCGCGGCGACCACGCGATCCTCGGCCGGCAGCAGCCGTTCCGCGTCGGCGCGGTAGATCACGCTCGCGCCGGGGCCGACTTCGTCGTCACCCTCATAACGGATCAGGGTGACCGGGAGGCGCGGAAAAATATCGAAGCGGTAGCCAGTCCCGCGGCCGGGCACGTGCGTGCCGCCGAACTGCGCGCCGGCCTGCGCGAACAACGGCGCCGTCCGGCCGGAAAAGATACCGCGCGCGGGTCGGGCGCGAGGTTATCGGCGCACAGGTAGTGGACGGCCAGCACGGCCCAGGCGGCGCGCGCCGGGCCCGCGTCGGCGACCAGCACGCGGCGCTGCTCCAGATCGAGGCACAGGCGCCGGTGCAGGACGGGCAGCCGGAGCGTGCCCGCCGTCAGCGTCGCTCCGAGCGACCGCAGTCGCTCGGGGTCCAGCCGGCGCTCGCGCAGCGCATCGAACCCCCGCTGCAGCGCCTGATCATAGGGCCGTTGCCGCGGCGGGGGCGCCAAACCGGGGGCGCGGCTCCGTCGCGCCGCCCCTGAAGTCGGCGTGGATTGGTCGGTCATGTGTTCACCCCAAGGCGGGCCAGAGCGCACAATCCCAGCGCACGCAGAACAATCGCCACCCTGCCAGACCGGGGAGTCCCTGCATCAAACGGACGGGCGGCCTACGTCTGCCGGTAGGCCTTCAAGTAGGAATCGCTGTAGATCATCCGGTTCAGCAGCACTTCCGCCGTGATCATCGCGTTCATCAACTCCTCGTCCAGCGGGTCGTGGATGCTGGCATCCAGGCCGGCTTGGATGGCCATCACGAGGAACGACCGGTTGATCAAGCCGCGCTCAGTGGCGCCCTGGCTGAGATTGCTCAGCCCGATCACCACGTGCGGCGCCGGATCCGACAGCATTTTGAACTGGCGGATGGTCTCGAGCATGATGCCGGGCGCATTCTGGGCGCAGTTCAACGGCAGCGTAATGGGATCCAGATAGACCTCGTCGGCCGCGAGGCCGACGTCCAGAGCGGCGGCCAGGACGCGCATGCCGATCTCCACCTTTGCGTCCGCCGTGGCGGCCACCCCGTTTTCGTCGATGGCCAGCCCGATGATCCGCGCCTTGAATTCGCGGGCGAGCTTCATGAACGCGGCGAGTTTATCCGCCTGACCGGTGGTGGAATTGATCATGCCCGTACCCTTGCGGCAGGCGGCCTCCAGTCCGACGCGCATGACCTCCAGATTGGGGGTATCGATCGCCAGACAGATATCCGTCACTTCCCGGGTGGTCGCGACGAGCCACTGCATGACCGCGGGACGCTCGGCTTTGGGGACGCGCGTGCCCACATTGATGTCCAGCGCGTTAGCGCCGCAGCCCAACTGCTGCTCCGCCATGGCGCGGACGGGCTGGGGATCCTTAGCCAGGATGGCATCCCCGATGGACGTAAACATTCCGTTGGTCCGTTCTCCAATAACAAACATGAGTTCCTCCTTATTTTACTTTACCATGAGTTCGCTGATCGTTTTTTTAAGCGCCGCGACGGCGGCGGGATGGCGCATAACCAAGATGTCGCTGCCGGCCTGCAACAGGGTCGCAGCGGTGCTCACCTCCCAGTAAATGCCGCGGGTGGCCGCGTCACCCCAGTCGGGGTTATCCTGCAGGCTGGCCTTGGCCTCCTTGGTACGCCACGTTTCCGCGCCGACCATGCAGATGACGGGCGGCGACATGATCTTGTCGCCGCCCAGCGCGGCCAGCCGCCCGCGTTCCTGAATGGAGTAGGCGTATTCCATGCCGTAGCCCAGCGCGCCGGTCGTCGGGTACATGACGATCCGGTTGAGCGGGAGGCCCATTTCGGAGACCAGGATATTGATCTGCTTGGCAATGTTGATGTCAATGGGGCTCAGCCCGATGAGGGTATGCCCGTCGGCCAGGCAGGAGGCCACCAAGGTCTTGTAATTGTCTTCCTTGACGGCACCCAGCAGGCAGCGTTCGCCGGCGGCGGCCTGGCTGCACCGGGGCAGCACCTCGTTGTCCTTTTCGTCATGATCGCAGCCCCAGATGATCAGCGGCACCCCGACCGCCTGCAAAACGGATTTGACCACGGCCGCCGCCTGTTCCGGCGAGGCGTCGCCGAAGTCGGGATGGGTGCCCGCCAATTTGAGGCAGAGCAGGTCGGCCCCGAACTCCTCGACGCACTTGCGCGCCCAGTCGGCGGGAGACTTCAGCGCAGGGCCCAAGGCGTCCAGCAGGGGTTGGGCCCAGTCGTCCGGCTCACGAT
>JAPLSZ010000014.1:9207-14145 GCA_026398385.1 Kiritimatiellota bacterium
ACCACGGGTGCGCGCGGGGTGACCCCCTCAAAGTTCATGAAAGGCAGCGCGCTGGCGCCGCCCACCGTGATAACCGCGGTGCGGGTGCCACCCTCGGCCCGGGTGGCGCCGATGGTCACCTCGTTGATCGCCCCGTTCCATTTTTCCTTAGCATCGTCCAAGACACTCATCGCTTGCTCCTTTCTAAAAGCACGGACACCAGACCATCCACGGCCACCACGGCCGGCGCGTTGGCCGGCAGCTCCCCGACGGACTGCCCCAGCACATCGCCAGCGGCGAGGGCCGGATCGGCCGGGATCAGCGCCAGAGGCTCCAAGCCCGTGGGCTGGAACTGGGCCATGACCGCGTGGGGCACCGGCCCGGCACATTGGTTCAGGACCAGATAGCACGCGCCTATGTCGAGGTGGAGCGTCCGCACCAGGTCCATGATATCCACGCTGCCGTCCGTACGCCGGCTCAGGTGCTCCAGGCCCGCCTCATTGTCAATGACCACGGCGGCATACTGCTTTCCGAGCCGGCCTAGGTACTCGCGCAGCAGATGATTGATGAAGCAATAGCAGTCCGGCCCCTCCTGGCGCCCCATCACGAGCAGGTCCAGACCCAGCGACTCGACCAGCGCCTCATTGATCTGGCGCTCGATCCACTCGTTCTTGGAGATACCCGCCGGCTTGGCCTCCGGCCGGGCGCGCAGCTCCTCGCGAAGCGCCCCAATGGTCCGCGCAACGCGCAGGCCGAGCTTGTCCGCCAGGCAACTGTTCGGATCCGCATCGACAGCCAGAATGGGCTTGATGTTCCGGGCCTGCAGGCTGCGGCACAACAGGCTGGCGATGGTCGTCTTGCCTGTGCCGCCTTTGCCCGCGAAGGCGATACGGAAACTCATGGCCCCGCCTTCCGGACCGACCGTTTGCGGAACTCGCCCGCCAGCGAGGGAAACTTCTCGATGTTGGTGTGGGGCAGGAACAGGCACGAGCTGTACTCGTTCATATACTGGTGGTTGGTGCTGAGTTCCAGGTAAGTCATCGCTCCGGCGATCTCATGGACATACCGCAGGGCCTCCTGGGAGAGCAGCGCCATCTTGGCCCCCTGGACCGATCCGTTGCCGATGTACTTGAACTTCGCGGGGGCCAGATCGGGGAGCAGCCCGATGCGGATCCCCTGTTCGATCTTCAGGTAGTTTCCGAAGCCGCCGGCAATGTAGACATGCTGCAGATCATCGAACGTCATGCTCACATGGTTTAGCAGGCATTCCGCAGCCATGTAGATCGAGCCCTTGCTGTGGATGAGGTTGTTGATGTCCGCCTCGGTCAGCACCAGATCGCGGCCCAGCGCGGTTTGGCTGCCGGGGAACAGCAGGAACTCCTGGTCGCCGGTGTCGCCTTCCTGGAGCCGCCCACCGCACGTCGCCGGGTCGAAGCGGCCCCGCCGATCGATGCACCCGGTCTTGAGCAGTTCGCCGACCGCATCGATCAGGCCGGAGCCGCACAAACCCAGCGGCTTGCCTCCGCCGACCACGCTGCACTGCACGATGGCGCCATCCGGCCCCAACTGGATATGCTCAATGGCGCCGTTGGTGGCCCGCATGCCGCAGGTGATGCCCCCGCCCTCGAACGACGGGCCGGCCGAGGCCGAGCAGCACACCAGCCACTCCGCATGGCCGAGCACCAACTCCCCGTTGGTGCCCAGGTCAATCAGGAGCGAAAGCTCCGTGGAATGCATCATGCCGCTGACCAGGACATCGGCGACCACATCGCCGCCCACGTAACTGGCCACCGCGGGCAGCGCGGCCAGCAGGCCGCGGGAGTTGATCTTGATTCCCACCTCGGCAGCGCGGATGGTGGGCGGACAACTGGCGGCGGGGATGTAGGGCTCTTTGCGGATGTTGGCCGGATTCAGCGCGCAGAGCAGGTGAATCATCGTGGTGTTCCCGGCGCAAGCCACCATGTAGACGTCGTTCAACTTCACCTTCGCATCGACCACCAGCG
Organism: Kiritimatiellota bacterium; assembly: GCA_026398385.1. Taxonomy (GTDB): domain Bacteria; phylum Verrucomicrobiota; class Kiritimatiellia; order CAIQIC01; family CAIQIC01; genus CAIQIC01. The sequence goes on from JAPLSZ010000014.1 coordinate 11,190, forward strand.
CGGCGATCAGGTCATTGATGTCGTTGACGATCACCTCGCGCAACTGCGTGCGGCGCTCGGGGGTGGCGCCGAACATGATGCGCGAGATGACGTCGTCGCCAAAAGAGATCTGCGAGTTGTACTTGGCCTTGGTCGCCAGCGTCCGGGAGGTGTTCAGGTCCACAAGGTGGGTCACGACCGTGGTGGTGCCGAGATCCAGCGCCACACCGAGATTCGTCGCCGCGGTGTTCCCCGGTTCCACGTCGACCAGCTCCACGGTCCCCCCGCGGCAGCCCAGCAGGGCGGTGACCTGCCAGTCGTTCTGCCGCAAAATGTCCGGCAGGCGTTGGATGATGGCCAGGCCGGTCTGCATGATCGGAATCGCGCGGTTCCGGCGGATTTCACGGAAGACCCGCTCCTGGTCACAGAGGCTATCGGTCATGGTGGGCTCGGGCAGGTCGAGATAGGCCTTCTGAAACAGGGGGTTGTGCGGGAAGAGGGCGCCTTCCCCGACCCAGTCGGAGATCGAACCATACCGGATCGCATCCTCCGTGGCCAGTTGGGGCACCCCGCCCACGCGGGACTCCAGCGGCACCTCGATCACCACGTCGCCGTCGATAAACGTCTGGCAGGCCAGGGCCATGCCGCGCTGGATCTCGCTGCGATCGAGAAACATGTTGGGCTGGGCGGTGACCTTGCCGGATTTGACGAGCACGCGGCACTTGCCACACACCCCATCGCCGCCGCAGACACTGTTGATCGCCATGCCGGCGGCCACCGCGGCTTCCAAGACACTTTTCCCGGACGCCGCCTTGATGGTGATGTTATCCGGCAGGAAGGTTATGGAACGGGTCTTCAAGCATTCGCCCAAGTCGTCTTCAGGAACTTCGAGATGCCGCTGGCTTCCCGCGGCCCCACCAACACGGTCCAGCCGGAGTCCTCCTTGAGGCTGCCGCTCATGACGGCGATGTACCCCGGGATGATGACCTTCCGATGCGCGACCTTGCTCTTGACCTCGTCGGAATTGAGGAAGGCCGCGATCTTCTCCGACGTGAGCTTGTCGGAGGCAAAGGCGGTCAGCACGGAGGTGCCCTCCGTGTCGAGCACCCCGATGTAGGCCGGAACGCGGCTGGCTTCCACTTCGCCCGCGACGGTGTAGTAGGTCAGGGAAAAGTTGGTCGTAATCAAGAGCGGAGAATCCGGCGTGACCGCACCGATCGCATTCAACTTCGCCTCCACCTGAATCGGCTTGCGCGGATCCGTATAGAGGTTCTGGGTGACGGTCAGCAGGGGCAGCATCTGTTCCGGCTGGTGAAGCTCGGTGAGCACGAGGCCGGCATACTTGGCCACATACATGCTGCACTCGGCGACCTGGGCCAGCGGATCCGCCTGGCGGCAGATCGCCAGGCAGGGATAGCCCAGCACGCGCAGGTTCTTCTTGAGCGCCAGCCGCCGCACCGCGGTCAACGCCTGCAGCGTGCCCGACCCACCGGCGGTCGTGACATCCAGAACGATGTCCTGGATCCCCGCCGCGCGCACCTTGGCCACCAGCGGCACGAGCTTGTCCAGATCCGGGGCGGCAACGGCCAGGGGGCCGTGGCGGGCCTTGGCCAGGGCGATGAATGCGTCGGCGGTCGCGTCGGTGGCGGCGTGGATGAGGGGCCTCTGGTCGGCGCACGCGGCCAGCACGGCGTCCAGATGCGCGGCCTGTGACGACATGAGGATCATGGGCAACTCCAGCGCGCGCGCGGCCTGCACGGCCTGGGCGAAAGGCGCCGCCTGGCCGCTGGCATTGACGATGGCCACGGCCTGGGCGTGCAGCTCCATGCCGACGCGGACAAACTTGAGCTTGCGGAGCAGCGCGAGGCGGGCTTGTAGCGCCGCGGCGTCCAGGGTGTCGGACACCATGACGCCGAAGCCCGCCGGGTGGTAGAACGATTCCTCGTGGCGGAACAGGACGGTCTCGTTGCCGATCGCGAGCTGGCCCGGCCCCACGCCGATGGTGACCAGCCGGATGGGCGGCGCGGAGGCGCCGGCGAGCTCGGCCTGGGAGGCCTCGCTGACATCCGGACACTGGTCGAGGCTCGTCTGCTTTTGTGCGAGCTTCATGGCAAACGCCAGGCAGGTCGGACACCCGCATTTCTTACAGTTTGTCTTGGGCAGCAATTTGAAGATATCCAACGCTTTCAGAGCCATAGCCAGCCTCCCACCTTATCTTGGTTTGATTTACAGCAAAGCATTCATTGCCAAGGCCGGGTGGCCCACCTTCTGCAGGTACGCCACCAGTTCCTCGCCGGTTGTAGCCACCGTTTCGTCCGCGATCTTGTCCAGCAGATCCGGCACGCCCACCTCCTGGGCGCGGGCGCCGAAGCGGCCACGATAAAACTCCTTGAGCTCCTTGGGCATCCACAGCAGACGCTGGAGGCCGCCGTCGGCCGCGATAAACTTCTTGCTCAGGACATAGAGGCGGCCCACGCCCAGAAAACCGGGCGTTTGGTTGCCGCCGCCGACCGAGCCGGCCAGCGTGGAGAACTTCATGCCGCACGGCGTCATACCGCTGAACTCGCGGTTGACAATCATAAACCCGTTGGCTTCCGGAATCAGGGCCAGGATGCACTCGAAACAGCCGCACGACGTCATGGGGTCTTCCATGAGCGAGTAGAGGCTGACCCGCTCGATGGTCCGGTTGGAGCTCTGGTGGACGAATTCATTGACCTCTTGCCACTGTCCTTTGCCGACGTCAATGACGCGGGCCTTCTTGATGGGCTGGTTGCCGCCGGTGGGGTCAATCTCGTAACCCACCTTACCGTCCAGCCAGCTCACGCCCCCGCACAGTCCCAGGCGCTCCGGGCTGATCACGCAGATATGGTTCGGCGCAAACGACTGGCACAGCGCGCAGGAGTAGAAAACGTCCACGCTTTCGTCGGTCATGCCGAGAATGCGCTCGTCGCGCTGCGCATAGGATTTGCGGGCTTCC
>JAPLSZ010000186.1:0-3008 GCA_026398385.1 Kiritimatiellota bacterium
GGTGGAAATGACACCACATGGTGAGATGATGATTGAGTCCCACCGTGACGACGGGGATGAGCATCATGACGCTGGCGACAATGCTCACGGTAACCAACCACGCCGGCAACGGCCCGCCCACCAGGTGGTGCATGCCGTTCCAGTTGTAGAAGAGCGCCAGGGACCAGAAACCCAGCAACGAAAGATAATAGCTATGCACCGGCCGGCCAATCACCTTGGGGATGAAATAATAGACCCCCGCCAAACCGATGGGAGTGAGCCACAGTCCCAGCACATTGTGCGCAAACCACCAGTTGACCGCCGCCTGCACCACGCCGCGCACTGGCTCCATCACCAGCAGCACTTGGGTCATGGAATAGAGCCAGGGAAACCAGAACAGCGCGCCCAGCAGATAGAATTGCGAAATGTAAAGGTGCGGCTCGCGGCGGTAGCGAAAGGTGATGATCCCCCAAAGGGCGATCAGGGCAAAAGCCGCAAACAGAATCGGCGTCGTGTAGGCTGGGAATTCGAGCCATTCCATGCCCGTGCTGTGGCCGGCGAGAATGCCGATGATGCCGACCGCCACCGCCAGGTTCCAGAAAACTCCGGCCAGGCCGGCCAGCCAGCCGCATATCAGCGGCGTGCCGCAAAGACGGCACATCAACCAGAGCGTGACGGCGATGCCAGCCTGCGAGGCAAATCCATAGACCATCGCGTTGAGGTGGGCCGGCCGCACGCGTCCGAAGGTCAGCCACGATATGCCGCCGAAAAAATCCGGCGAGTGCATCTTCCATGAGGCGAGCAGGGCAAACACCGTGCCGATCAGCAGCCATGCCAGGCTGCAACCGAACAGCAGCATCACCGGCCAACGGCAGGAAGCGTCCACCTCCGCCAGCAAAGCGCGGCGCTGGCTTTCATCTTCTGTGTCCCTGGGCGACAAGGCGCGCAAAATGGAGGGTGAAGACGCCTTCATGATCGAGGTTTGTTTTCCTTGGTTGTGCCAGCGGGAAAACCATCCGTCATCCGCCCGACGGGTTCCTCGTCGTCGAAGATCGAGAGGGCGGTTTTCTGAAGATCAGCCAACCCGTCGTGGCGCGCGGTCCAGCGCAGGGCCAGCAGCGCCGTGGCCGGCAGAAGCACCACGCTGCAAACAAAGATGATCCAAACGATGATCATGGCTTGTTTGTGCTCACGGACACGCTGTTCGTTGGCGGCCCCAGAGGCGGCGGCGAGGCCGCCCTCTCGATCCGCCAGAGCAGGTTCGATCGCGCCGCAGCCGGCCGCTGCCATTCGTTGGCCGCAAGTTCCATAGCCCGCGCCACGGGCAGCCGCACCAGGCCCTTCGTTTGATCGATCCAGGCGTAGTGCTCGAGGACATCCCTGGTCTGGGCGTTCAAGTCCGCCAGGTTCTTTGCGCCGCTCCGTCATCCTCGCCTCGTCCACCGGTGCCGGGCGGGTGTAATGATACATCACCATCACCAGGCCAAGCATGATGAGCAGAACGCCCATCATCGCCATGGCGTTGATGGCCACATTCCAAGGGGAGATGCCAGGCTGTTTCATAATCCCCCCTTGCGCCCGCGCGCCGCCCCGGCGATGGCCGGCGGCGGCACTTCATGAATGGTGAGCGCCTCTCTTAAACGCGGGTCCTTGAGCGGATACACCGGATGCCGCGACAGGCTCTTCAAAAACGCCCAGCCGAGCGCCCCGCCGATGAACGCGACGCACGCCGCATCCGTCCAGCGCCACGGAAATGTCTCGAGATGCAGCGGCGGCAAGACATTGTAGGAGATGTCCACGAAGTGCATCAGGCACGCCCAGACGCACAACGGCGCCATCAACTTCAACTTCAGCTTGGCATCAATCCGGAGCAACAGCAGAAACGGCAGCAGAAAGTGACCGAAGACCAGCACCAGCCCGCATCCCCACCAATATCCCTGCTGACGCTGCGCGTACCAGAAGGTTTCCTCCGGCATATTCGCGTACCAGATGATCAAGTACTGCGAGAAATGGATGTAAGCGTAAAACACCGTGAACGCGAGCAACAACACGCCCAGGTCGTGCAGACGGCGCGGTTGAACCAGTTCCTCGAGTGGTCCGGCGCGTTTGAGCCAGGCCGCCGCCAGATACACCACGGCCACTGTCACCCACACGCTGCCGGCAAAGTAGTACACGCCATACATCGTGGAAAACCATTGCGGCTCGAGCGATTTCACCCAGTCAATCGCCGCCAGCGTCAGCGTGATTGCGAACAGAAAAATGCCGGCGGCGGAGAGTCTCCGCATCCGGTAGGTGCATTCGGCAGCGCCGGTTTCGTCTTGTCTCAGCGACCAGTGCCGCAACCGCCAGGCCAGCCAACTCCACACCGCGAAATAGATTGCCGCCCGCGCGTAGAAAAACGGCCCGTTCAGCCAGACCGCCTGGGACTTCAGTTCAGGGCCGGCTGCGAGCGGATCCAGCCACGGATAAACGCGCGGAGCCAGCAACGCCAGCGGGACGAACAGCACCGCCAGGGCGACTGCAAGAAATGCCAGGTGCTCGGCCAGCCGCCGAATGGACACCGACCAACTGGCATCAAACAAATGATGCATCATCACCAGAAACAGCCCGCCCAGACTCAAGCTGAGGAAGCACATGAAAGCCAGCAGATACGAAAAACCAAGCTGCCGTGGATTCGCTGTCAGCCCGAGCACCGCGCCGGCGCCGCCCAGCGCCATCAGCGCCGCCGAAATCTTCGTCCAGCGCTCGATGGCATCCTTCACCTTGGGCAGTTCGGTGTTCATGGTTTGAGACTCGCTCGCAATTCCTCGGGCACATCGTCGAGCGTGCCCAAACGGGTTCGTTGTAGGGCGCGGATGTATGCAATGACGGCCCAGCGATCCGTCACCGTCACTTGCGGCGCGTACGCCGGCATCTGGTTCTTGCCCGCCGTCACCGTGTGAAACAATTCGCCGTCGTCCATCCGGATGAGACGCGGGTCATGGAAATTGCCGGCGCGCAGCAGGCCGTATTTGGTGACGATGCCGTTG
>JAPLSZ010000186.1:3058-3394 GCA_026398385.1 Kiritimatiellota bacterium
GGCGTGTCCTCGAATGGCGCGCCGCGCGCGATTGTGCCCGGTACCGGCAGGCGCGAACTTCTCGCGTCAGCAAAAAACGGGTTCGGTTTTTGCGGCCGCAGCTTGGGCTGTCGCTTCATGTCGGGAAAGATTTCCCGGGGCGGCCAGCGAAAGAGATGGCCGCGGAAACCCGCCAAGCTCACCACGCCGGCCGCCGCCAAAAACAGGATGACAATGAAATAGCGCATAACTGAATTATCCCGGCACAAGTTCGACATGATGGGCGCCTGCGGCTTCGAGCAGTTCCCGCGTTTTAGTTTCGGAAAATCCGGGGTTGCGGCATTCGATCAGGATGAA
>JAPLSZ010000186.1:3411-3833 GCA_026398385.1 Kiritimatiellota bacterium
CGCAGGAACCGCTCGTTCTCGAAGAGCGGATTGTGCCAGCGTGGCAGCCGGTTCGTGATGAGCATGCCGAACAGCGCGCCAATCGCGCCAAACAGGATGGCCAGCTCGAAGCTCACCGGAAACGCGTACACCGGGCTGAAGAGCGGCTTGCCCCCTACCACCAGCGCATAGTCAAATCCGTTCATAAACCAAATCATCAGCATCCCGCTCGAGAATCCGATTGCGCCGCCGATGAACGTGAACCAGCCCACGCGCGACCCGCGCAGCCCCATCGCGTCTTCCAGGCCGTGAACCGGAAACGGCGTGAACACATCCCAGTGCTCATACCCGGCGTCGCGCACGCGCATGGCCGCCTGTTTGATTTCGGCGGCCGTCTCGAACTCGGCCAACAGGCCCAAAGGCGCTTTCGCGACAGGGTTCAT
>JAPLSZ010000019.1:0-592 GCA_026398385.1 Kiritimatiellota bacterium
GCGACCACAGCGCGCGCAAGTCCGTAAGGGGAGCCCCGCCCCCGCGGACGGCCGCGTCCGGCAGGAAGGCGACACGCGGCGCCTTCGCGGGCAGCGCAGCGGACGCCTTGCGGCCTTCGGGTTGCAGCAGCAGGCCCCAGAAACCGAACCACGCCACCGCCAGTGCCGCGGACCATACCTGCGGCCACCAGGCGGCCCGTGCTCCGGATGGCGCGGGAGCGGCGGCGGCGGGCGGGCGCTGCTGTGCGGCCGGCATCATTACCGCTCCCGTGGCCGGGCCTCGGCCGGCGTGGCCAGGCGCGTCGCCAGCGAGATCTGCTGGAGGCCGGCGGCCCGGGCCATGTTGTAGAGCGCGACGGGGGTGCCATGGGTCACGCGGCTGTCGGCCTCGATCACCAGCGTGGCACCCGGCTGCTCGTGCGCCGCCTGCGCAAAAGCCGAGGGCAAGCCCTCCAACGTCGTGCGCTCGTCGTTGAAAAAGACCATGCCCTCCTGCGAGACGGTCACCACCAGGGCGCCATACGGCGCGCCGCCGGTGAAGGCCGCCACGGGCAGGTTGACCGTGACGCCGGGCCGCAGCCCAAACCGCGCC
>JAPLSZ010000019.1:639-4234 GCA_026398385.1 Kiritimatiellota bacterium
ACACGGGCTGCGCGCGCGGCTGGAACCGGCGGCGGGGCAGGCCGGACGCCGGCGGAGCGACAGCGCCGGCGCTCATGCCGCCCCCGGGGCCGGCGGGTTATGTGCGAAGTAATTTTCCAGCTCCATCGCGGCGCGCTCCATGTCCAAACCGACGGACGCCACCCGGGCCAGCAACAGGTTGTACCCGGCATAGGCCGGAATGGAAACCGCCAAACCAGCCGCGGTGGCCAGCAACGCCTGCCACAAGCCGGCGCTCAGATCGCCCGCGTGCACCAGCGGCGCCTTCTGCTGGATCGTCAGCAGCATGCGCATCAAGCCCAGCACCGTGCCGAGCAGGCCCAGCAGCGGCGCCAGGTGCGCCAGCGTGGCCAGCAACGGCAGGCGGCTTTCCAGCCGGGGCATTTCCACCAGGCCGGTTTCCTCGATGGCGCGGCGGACACGCACCGGACCTTCGTCATGATGCAGGATGGCGGCCCGCGCCAGCTGGGCCACGGGCCCCGGCGTTTCCTCGCAAATGCTGACGGCCTCGGCGATATTATTCCGCTTCAGAATGTTGACGATGCCCAGGAGAAAATCGCGCCATTTGATCTGCGCCCGGTGCAGGTAATACAGCCGCTCCAGGAAAATCGCGGCCGCCCCCATGCCCACCAGCAGAATCAGGCCCAGCATCGGTCCGCCCTGTCGCAGTAATTCGTTCATCGTGGCCTCCGCTAGAGAAACTCGCCTCGTTAGTTAGAATAACACCCAGTGCTCGAGCCGTATTTTTTGGATGCGCTGCCAGGCATCGGCCGAGGCGGGCACACCGGCGTCGGCCACCCGGCGATAGACGTTGACGGCGGCACGCCACTCGCTGGCGCTCTCCTGCAGGGCGGCGGCGTTGAAGGCCGCGCGGGTAAACCAGAGCGGGCTGCCCTGGAAGCCCTTTTCGCGCTCGGCCAGGTAGCCATACACCACGTTGAGGTAACACGCAAGCGCATCGGCTTTGCGCCCCATCTTCTCCAGGCAGCGGCCCATCTTGAATTCCGCCTGCCACTTCAGGTCGCGGTCGGCCGTGGGGTTGTCGCGCACGGCGCGATAGGAGCTGAGCGCATCCGCGAATCGGGCGGGATCCTCGTTGCCCAGCGTAAACTGGCAGTCGCCGCGGCGGCCCTGCGCCAAGCCGGCCAGGTAGCTCCGGGGGAACTTTGCCATGACCTCGTCGAAGGCCAGAATGGCCCCGGCAAACTGGTTGAGTTCGCTGAGGGCGTCGCCCTGGGCAAACCGTGTTTCGGGCAGCTTGGGGCTGTCGGGATACTGCTTGGCCAGTCGGCTGAAATACTCAATGGCCCGGAGGTATTCCTTGCCGGCAGTCGCAGCGCGGCCGGCCCAATAGAGCGCCTTGTCGGCCAGCGGGCTTTTCGGATGCTGGGCGGCCAACGCGGCAAACTGCCGTTCGGCGTCCGGATAGTCGGCGTGGTTGAAAGAATACTCGCCCAGCCAGAAACGCACGTCCGGCGTCCAGACGGAGGCGGGGTGCTGCTCGATGAACTGGCGGCAGACCTGCAGCGCCGCCTGATCCTGCCCCTGCAAATACAGGCACCACCCGCGCATGTAGCCCGCCTGTTCCGCAAGCGGGTTGCCGGGAAATTGCGCGCTCAGGCCCTCGAAATCCGCCTGGGCGGCCTTGAATTGGCCCAGCCGGTAGCGCAGCATGGCCCGGCCATTCGCCGCTTCCGCATGCCAGACGGTTCCGGAGGCGATCTGGGTCACGTTTTCATAGGCGGCGAGGGCCTCGTCCCATTGGCGCAAATCCTCACGGACCTGCGCCAAACCCAGCCAGCCCCGCACGGCAAAGACGCCCCCCGTCTGCGCCTCGATCAACGTGTGGAACAGGCGGCCGGCTTCCTCCGCCTGGCCCAGGCGCGCCAGGCACAAACCCGCCTGATACAGCGCCTGCGCAGCCAGCGCGCCGTGCGGATAAGCGCTCCTGACTTGCCGGTATTTTTCCAACGCCGGATTGAACTGCTGGTCGGCAAACAAGGCGTCGGCGGCCTTGCACAGGGCTTTTTCCTTGTCGCTGTCCTGCGCAAAAAGATCCGCGGCCTTTGCGAACGCCGCCGCCGCCTCCGCCTGGCGGCCCAGGCCCTCCAGGCACCACCCCTTGCCCATCAAAGCCGCGCCCTGTCCGGCGGCGTCGGGGAACGACTCGCTGTAGCGCTGATATTCATTCAGCGCCTGGGCCAGACGCTTCTGGTTGAGGAGGGTGTCGGCCACATCCAGTTGGGCGCGGGCGGCCAGTTCTGGATTCGACGCGTCCGCCATGGCTTGGCGCAGCACGGCCAGCCCTTCCTCGATGCTGCCCATGCGGATCAGCAGGTTGCCGCGCAGGATGTCGCTTTCGGTCTTGACCCGGGCCTCGGGCGACAGGCTCGCGCACTGCGCCAGCGCCTGGACGGCGGCCGCCAGGTTGGTCTGCGCCTCGAACAGCTCCGCCAGGGCCTGCCACGCTTCGGCCCGCACGGCCGGCAAAGCCGCCGCCCTTTCGGTCAAACGGCGTAGCGTCAAGCTGCAACCGGCCGCTGTCGGCGACGGCGGCCGCGGGATGCTCCCGGATCAATTGTTCCAGCCGCTGCCGGGCTTCCTCCGGCTGGCCGCCGGTCACCAGGGCGCCGGCCCAATCCAGGAGGTTTTCGGCGGCCTCCGGCGCCTGGGGATATTCCTTTTGAAAGCGCTGGAACGCCTCCACCGCGCGTTCCGTCTGGCCCAGGCGCAGCGCGGCCAGGGCCGTGAGCCGCAGGGCGGGGCCGGCGAGCGCATGCCCGGGATAGCGTGCGTCAAAATCCTGCGCCAAGGCCAGGGCCGCGGCCGATTGGCCCTGGGCGAACTGCACGCGCGCCGTCCAATACGTCAGGCCCGCTTGCTGTTGCGCCCCCGGCCCGGCGCCGTCCTGCAGCACCCGCAGCGCCGCATCGTACTGCTGCAAGCCGAGCAGCGCGCGGGCCAGCCAGATCCGGTCCGCCACGCGCTCCGCGGCGTTGGTCGCGCCCGCCAGCACCTGCTCGAACGCCGCGCGGGCGGGCTGATAAAAACCATCCTCCAGTGCCGCGCGCACGGCCTGGAGCAGCGCCGCCCGGTCCACGCCATTGCTGTCGGCGACCGCGGCCACCCGCGCCCAGCCGGCCAGACCGAGCGCGGAACACGCCCAGAGACGCCAGCCAGGAATGTACCGTCGTTTGATCATGCCGGCCGCTCGGCTGTTTTGTGCTCCAAGACCGTCCGTAAATATTCCCCGGTATGGGATTTCGCGTTCAGCATGATGGCCTCCGGCACGCCCTGGGCGATGATCCGCCCGCCGGCCTCCCCGCCCTCGGGGCCGAGGTCAACCACGTAATCCGCCGTCTTGATCACGTCCAGGTTGTGCTCGATGACCACCAGCGTGTTACCAGCATCGCGCAGCCGCAACAGCACCTGCAGGAGCTTGTGCACGTCCGCGAAATGCAGGCCGGTGGTCGGCTCGTCCAGCAGGTACAGGGTGCGGCCGGTGGCCTGCTTGCTGAGTTCGGCGGACAGCTTCACGCGTTGCGCCTCGCCGCCGGACAGCGTCGTGGCCGGCTGG
>JAPLSZ010000356.1 GCA_026398385.1 Kiritimatiellota bacterium
CGTGAGTTCTGTGTATAATGCCTCGGCCACCGGGCGGCGAGCAAAGATGACCATGACGGAAGAACTTTTTGACATTGTGGACGAGCAGGGCCGGGTGCTCGGCCGGCGGCCGCGGCGGGCATGCCACAGCCATCCGGCGCGGCCGGCACGCCTGGACCAGATCGTCCAGGATGCGGTTGACGATGGCCTCGGCGAACGCCCCGTGCTGGCGGAACACGCCGAGGTACAGCTTCAGCGCCTTGCTTTCCACGCAGCGCCGGTTCGGCACGTAATCAATCACGATGTGCCCAAAATCGGGCTGGCCCGTCACCGGGCAGATCGAGGTGAACTCCGGGCAGTCGAGGCGGATGATGTAGTCCCGGCCCGGCTGGGGATTGGGAAACGTTTCCAGCCGCGCCTGCCCGGGCGCGGCGGGGTAGGCCTGCCGGCTCCGCTGGAGCAGCGTCAAATCCGCATAAGGTTTCGCCTGTTTCTGCCGTTTCATGCGCCCTCCGCTTTCGGCTGCGGTTGCTCGGCAGTATAGCCGATGCCGGCGGGTTTCCCAGTTTTTTGATGAGCGCCCGCTTGACTTTTGCCGCGCGGGGTACGAAGTTCCTCCTTTGCTGATGGGGGAACAGAGCATGGCGATAGCCCGAAAATGGGGATGGATACCGATACTCGTGTTGCTCGGCCTGCTGCCCGTGGAGCGCGCCGCGGCCTTGGACGAGGGCGCGGCGGCCAAGCCGGCGGTCGCGTCCCGCACGCCGGCGGTGAAAAAAGGCGCGGCCCCGTCGCCGACGGGGCTGACCGACCGGGAGCCGACGAACGCGGTCGCCCCGGGTGATTTTGCGATCGTCGCCTTACCGGATACCCAGTTCTACACGGCCGCCCAACGCGGCGGCCTGCCCGCGATGTTCACAGCACAGACGGAGTGGATCATCTCCAACCGCGTCAGCCGCCGCATCGTGTACGTGACGCTCGAAGGCGACATCAGCAACGACGGCAACAGCGTGGTGACGCAATGGACGAACGCGACCAACGCGCTGTACCGGCTCGAGGATCCGGCGCGGACCGGCCTGCCGGACGGCATACCCTATGGCGTGGCTGTGGGCAACCACGACACATACAGCGGCGGCACGGGGAAGTTCAATCGGTTCTTCGGCACGAGCCACTTTGCCAGCCACCGCTACTACGGCGGCCACTACGGCACGAACAACGACAGCCACTTTGACCTGTTCAGCGCCGGCGGTCAGGACTTCGTCGTGCTGTCGCTGACCATGGCGGCCGGCTCCGATCCGGAGCTGATGCGCTGGGCCAACGGGGTGCTGCAATCGAACGTCAACCGGCGCGCCATCGTGGTCACGCATTCGCTGCTCAACCCGGCGCACGGGCTGACCCCGGCGGCGTGGACGCCGGAGGGGCCGCCGATCTTCGGCGCCCTGACCAACAACCCGAACCTGTTTTTGATGCTGTGCGGGCACCGGCACGGCGAAGGCCGCCGACACGAGTCTGTGGCCGGCGGCAGCCGCCACGTGGACGTCCTTCTGGCGGACTACCAGGACGCCCCCCATGGCGGCGATGCTTTTCTGCGGTTGCTGGAGTTTTCGCCGGTGCACCGCGCCATTCGTGTGAAGACCTATTCGCCGTGGACGGGGCAGTGGTCAACCAACAGCGACGCCTGCTTCATGCTCGATTGGCCGGCGCGGCCCTAGAGCGGTGCTGGGTCAGTCACGGAGGGGCGCAGACTGGCTGCGCCCGCCTATCGCCGGGTAGCTCGTGCTTCGTAGCGAAGGGGATTCGCAACTTCGCAGAGTAGCAGAGACCCGGCCTACAGCATAATCTTACCGCTAGCGACGTCCCTAAGAACCACCAGGTGATTGAGACCTTACCATGGCGCCGTTTTGCAAATTGACTTGGCGCCGGCGGAAGTCTACAGTCATACCGGATTTACCGCGCAGGAGGGGAATGTGCTGCCGATGATTGAAAAGCTGCTGGCGATCCAGGAATACGATCGGAAAATTTCCCGGTTGCTGCGGGAGCAGCGGGATGTGCCCCTGCGCAAGCAGCAGATCGAAAGCCGGTTGCAGGCGCACCGGGCCTCGCTGAAGGCCGCCCAGGAGGAACCGGATCGAGGGCGACATCGAGGAGCGGAAGGGGCAGATCAAGAGGTACCGCGAGCAGGAAATGCAGATCAAGAGCAACGTGGAGTACAAGGCCTTGGAACACGAGATCGCGGTGGTGCAGCAGGGCATTCGCGCCCTGGAGGACGAGGAAATCGCCGCCATGGAGCGGATGGATGAACTGCAGCGGGTGCTCCAGGAGCACGGGCGGGACTTCCAGGTGGAAGAGCAGCAGGTGCTGCAGGATTTGAAGACGCTGGATGCGCGCGCGGCCAATATCGCCGGCGAAATCGAGCAAGGCCGCGGCGCGCGCGAGGTCGAGGCCGCGGCGGTGGCTCCGGATTGGCGGGCGCGGTACGAGCGGGTGTTTGAACGGGCCGGCGACTACGCGCTAGTGGGGGTGGACAAGAACTGCTGCGGCGGCTGCCACATGCAGTTGCCGCCGAGCGTGGTGCACGATGCGCGCAAGGGGCTCAGCATCACGCTGTGCAACTATTGCGGCCGCATGCTGTATGCCAGCGGCTAGCCGCCTGCTTGAATTACGTTCTTTGATTGACGTGGCCGCGGGTGTGGACGGACGGTCGCTCTTGCCGGTGAACATCGGCGGGGGAGGAAAGTCCGGACTCCACAGGGCGGGATGTCTCGGGGATAACCCGGGAGACCCTTTGCGATATCGAAGGGGACGGAAAGTGCCACAGAAAACATACCGCCCCGGTGCAAATCGGGGTAAGGGTGAAATGGCGGTGTAAGAGACCACCGGGTTCTGCGCAAGCAGGATCGCAGGGCAAACCCCATCCGGAGCAAGATCAAATAGGAAGCGAGAGGCGGCCCGCCTCATTCCCGGCGCAAGCCGGGAGGCAGCTTCGGGTTGATCGCATTAGATAAATGACCGTTAAAACAGAATCCGGCTTACGGTCCACATCCGCGGCTTTTTTTCAGGGAGGTGGGATCCCGCACGGCGTAGCAGCGGCGGCCCGCCGCTTGCGAATGCGGCCGAAAGCCGCGTCTACAGGTTGGAATGCCCGGATTTGTTAGTATGTCCGCGCTATCACGAGAAGCCTGGTGGAGCCTGCTGGCGCTGACCGCGTGGCTGGGCGCCGGACTGCTGCTGGGCGTTTTGCTGGTCGCGGGCGTCCGCGGTGTGCCGGCCTTGCCGGCGGACGGCGCGGCACCGCGCGCGGAGTGGGTCTGGCCCGCGCCGGCCGTGCCCGCGGCGCAGGATTGGGCCGTGCTCCAGCGCGTTAAAGCCGCCGGCGCGCTGACGGCCACGGCCCGCCGGTTTCGCCTGGCGGGCACCTATTTCGCCTTCGAGAGCGCGGCCCCCGCCGACGGCAACGCGCGCCAGGCCGTAATCGAGGACCTCCAGAAGAAGACCCAGTACCTGCTGAAGGAGGGCGAGACGAGCGGAGACCTGACGCTGCTGCGCATTCTCGCGGACCGGGTTGCCATCCGCGTGCAGGAGCGCGAAGAGGAACTGCGGCTGAGTTTTGCGGACGCCGGGGCGGAGGCCGCCGCGGCGGCGGGCAGCACGACCAACGCCGAACCCGCCGCCCTGGAAACGAGCCGGTTCGGCAAGCGGGTGGGGGAAAACCGCTGGGTCATCAGCCGGGAGGCGCTGCTGCAGTACTACGAGGAATTGCGCCAGGACCCCGAGCGCGTCGTGGCCCTGTTTGCCTCGCTGAAGCCCGCCTACCAGGGCAAGGCTGTCACGGGGTATGTGCTGGACATGGAGGGCGAGAGGGAATTCTTCCAGGCCGCCGGCCTGCGCAACGGCGACGTGGTCCGCAAGGTCAACTCGATCAACATGACCAGCCAGGCGCGCGCCGAATATCTGATCCGCGAGTTTCTGCAGAACCGGGTCAGCGCGCTCGTGTTCGACGTCGAGCGCGAGCAACAGGCGCAGAAGCTGATTTATTTCATCCGCTAATCACCCGCGGCGGATGATGTTAATTTGGAACTCAAGAAATCAGGAAAAGACAGCATGACGGATCACGGAAGAAGATTTTCTGAGCTTGGAATACGGCGGGGGAGCCGGTAGGGTGGGGCATGGCGGGACAGGCGGAAAACCGGTGGTCCGCCCTGCGGCGGCTGTGGGCGCTGTTCGAGCTGACGGCGGAAGAGCGGCTGTTTGTGCTGGGCCTGCTGGCGATCGTGCTCGTCGGGCTGGCGGCGCGCTACGCGCATCTGCGGCGGCAGCGGGCGGAGCCGTACCAGCCGGCAGGCGTGGAACAGTCCGGTGAAGCGGGAGGACCATGAGCGCGGAGTGTATTTTTTGCCGCATTGCGGCCGGCGCGTTGCCGGCCGTGAAGATCTATGAGGACGCCGACACGCTGGCGTTCCTGGATATCGGTCCGATCGTGAAGGGGCATGCGCTGGTGATTCCGCGGCAGCACTATGATCCGATCACGCAGACGCCGGAGCCGGTGCTGGCCCGGTTGATGGCCGTGGTGAAGAAAATCGCGCAGGCGCAAATGAACGGACTCCGGGCCGACGGTGTCAATGTCATCCAGGCCAACGGCGCGGCGGCGGGCCAGATGGTGCCGCACCTGCATTTTCATGTGATCCCGCGCTACCGGGCGGATGGGCATCATTGGAACTGGGCGGCGAAGAAATACGAGCAACCGGAAGAGATGCAGCGATTGGCGGCGGCCATCCAGGCGGCGCTCTGATGCAACCCACGGATTTCGAAGAGGCCCTGCGCAGTATCCGGGAGCAGGATCCGCGTTTTGACGCGGAGGCCTATCGGTTTGTGCGGGAGGCGCTGGACTTCACCATCAAGCTGCTGAAGAAGCCGGGCCACGGGCCGAAGCGGCACGTATCCGGCGGGGAGTTGCTGGAAGGGTTGCGGCAATACGCGCTGCAGGAATACGGCCCGCTGGCCCAAACCGTGCTCGGCGCCTGGGGCGTCCGCCGCGGCGAGGATTTCGGCGCGCTGGTGTTCAACCTGGTCCAGGCCGGGATGCTGGGCAAGACGGAAGAAGATCGGCTGGAGGATTTCGCCGGCGGCTATGATTTCGAGCAGGCGTTCCGCGCGCCGTTTCGGCCCGCAGGCCGGCCGGCGGCCAGGCCGCGGAGCGCCCCGGGATGAGACCGATCGCCGCCATGTTATGCCTGGTCGCCGGCTTGTGGCGCCCGGCAGAAGGAGGAGCGCCCTTGAACCCACTGCAGATACTGGAACAATCCAACGCGCAGGTGCAGCGCTTCGTACTGGCTAACGGCCTGCTCTGCCTGGTGAAGGAGGACCACAGCGCGCCGGTGGCCGCGGTGCAAATCTGGGTGGGCTCCGGCGCCGTGCACGAGGATGAATT
>JAPLSZ010000286.1 GCA_026398385.1 Kiritimatiellota bacterium
AATCTGGGCGTCGGGCGACGCCTTAGCACAAATTGAACTAGTGCAATTTTCATCGGCCAGGCCGCCTACGCCCGATGGCGCCGGGCACTCACCTGGCGCGATATAAGCTGCGAAATGGCCAGATAAAGGTCTGGACAGACCCATCCGGCAGGCAATCATCGCCGCATGAACACGTATGGCACCCAGGCGACACGATAAACAACGCTCCCTGGCAGGCGCGCCAAGGCAATGTCTTATTTGCAAACGGGTCGAGGTGTGCTATCTTTATATGTGGGTTTCGGTTAACGAAAAGCATTCTACGATGCCGAGTCCGCAGGAGGAACCAGGCCATGAAGAGCAACTGGACAGCCATTGCGCGGCGTGTCAAGGAGCACATCTGGGGGCCGATCGGCTCCGCGGTGTTCCACGTTCTGGTGATCACGCTTCTGCTCACCGCAGCTTTCAAGCCGCCGCCAACGCCGCCGCCGCTGCAGATCCCTGATGTCGTGGTGATCCCCAACGAGACGAAGACACCGCCATCCGCAGTTCCCACAAAAAATGAGGACATGCTGCTGGCGATGTTGAAGCCGGAGCTGCTGGATCCTAAAACCCCGCTGCCGGAAAAAGATCCGACCGAGGAGGATTTCAACCTTGGCGGGAAAGTCTTGGGGAACGAGGGGGGAGGCGACAGCGGATCACCGGGCAGCAAACAATTATTCAGCGCCGGATCGGGTGGCGAGGGCCCTGGCTTAGATTTTGGCGATACGTTTGAGGGTCGGCATTACATCAGCGGCTTCGGGCGCGGCGCGTACAGCAATCGGTTCGGTCCCGGCAGAAAAGGTGCCTTGACCATCGCCGGTCGCTGGGTAGGGCCGATCACCGACTCCATCTATCGCGCCCTGCTCTGGCTCAAGGCGGCACAGAACGACGACGGCTCCTGGGGCCCCAACCCGAAGACCCCCGGCGACGTGGCCCGAACCGGTTTGGCGTTGTTGGCGTTTCTGGGTTATGGCCAAACAACAGCGTCCGCGGATTTTGGCGTCACGGTGGAGAAGGGCCTTGACTGGCTGAAAGGCCAGCAGCAAGCCACCGGGCATTTCAACCAGAACCCTTATATGCACGGCATCGCCACGTATGCCATCTGTGAATCTTTTGGCATGACCCGCATTCCTACGCTTCAGGAGGCGATGGACAAGGCGGTGGATGTGATCCTGCAGGGCCAGCAGAAACCCGGCGGCGGCTGGGATTACAACTACGCCAAGGGCGCACGGCGCGACACCTCCGTCAGTGCCTGGCAGATCCAGGCACTCAAGGCGGCCGTCATCGCCGGCTGTACGGTGCCCGGCCTCAAGGAAGCGCTGGAACTGGCGGCGAAGGACCTGAAGAGCGTCCAGGATCCGGCCAGCGGCCGGTTCGGCTACGAACACCGGGGCAATGGCTCCTGGGCCATGACCGGTGCCGGCGTACTCTGTCTGCAGATGCTCGGCAGCGGCCGGGACAACGAAACGCTGCTGGGGCTCAAGGCTTTGCAGGGCTACACACCCAAATGGGAGGAAGGCGGTGATTGGGCGCACTACGGGATGTATTACATCACCCAGGCCAAATTCCAGGAAAGCGCGGCGGCCTTCAGCGCTTGGAACCCGGTTTTTGTGCCCTTGTACTGCCGGAACCAGAACAAGGATGGCAGTTGGTCCGCGATGAAGAAGAGCAACGAGGAGGGGCAGGGCGCCGTCTACACCACCACCCTAGCCACGCTAACGTTGGAGGTCTTCGTCCGCGTCCTGCCCTCCTATACCGGCAAGGTCTTTACGGACAACGTGAAGCCCGCCACCACCAACGCCGGAGATGTGGTCGTCAAACTCATGTGAGGGGTGAAGAAGTGGCGCGGATCGAGCCGCGCAAATCATCCGTGATACCGGCCCGTCCGCGGTGTTGCCGCGGGATGGCGAGTATGCATATTCATCTCATCTCAAGCCGACGTCAGCCTTGAGGCGCTGAGGAATCCGCGCCCGGCGCGGGTTCCGAAGTCGCATCCGAGGCTTTGTTGGCTGTTCCGAGTTTCATCTTTTCGACGATGACCAAGCTTGTCCAGTAGATTGGAGCCACGATGGCCAGCAGGCCGCCGGGGATGATGAAGAAGAACAAGGACCATTCGCCGTGGTTCGGGCATTGGGGGCGAAGGAAGAGCGAGACCACGACGCCTGCGGCCAGGACAGAAGCGATGCCGCCCAAGAGCGCACTGATGCCTGCATTGAAGTCGAAACGGGTGCGGTGGGGACGTGCGGCTTCGAGCCCAGCGAGAAGGAGAAGAATGCAGGTGAACGCCTCCACTCCATAGAAGAGCGGCCGGATCGGAGTGTGTGCACGAAACCAGGTCTGCTGGACCAAACATGCAGTGAAGAAGAGTCCTGCTGTGACTGGCCAGAGCAAGAGGATCGTTCGCTTTCTCATGTTCTCATCATTCTGTTCAGCCAACGGCCGGCCTGTCCATTTGCGGACCCGCCAGGGTGAGCAATACGGGAGGAGGCCGTTGTTGGGGCCTGCTATTTCTTGCTAACAATGGTCGTCTTCTCCCCGGAAACAGTATCGCCTACAACGCAAGTCACAGCTTGCGTATCAACGGCTATTAATCGGAAAGCGCGATTGCTGAAAGCAAACGTGTCACCAACTCTTGTCTTGAATGTAGTCCCATCGGCCTTCGATCTCAAAACGGCAAACCAATCGTAAAAGAACAATTGCCTCCCCATGAATAACTCAAGAGTCCTCTCTCCCCGTTTCAGTATTGCTACAGTGCACGCACGTTTCGCGATCTGGCCTTCCGGCGTCATGTAAGACTCGGTACCTTCATGAACATCTACAACAATGAACCCGAGGAGGTTTGTCCCCACAGAAGGTGGCTTGGATGACGGCCATCTAATCTTAAAGGGTTCGCTGGTGATCTTGTCGAGTGCAAGCTGCAAAGCTGCAGACGCATCGCGTTCCTGCGCCTGCGCCGACAGCCACACTGTGAAGAGGACCAGTAATATGGTCAGACATTTCTTCATCATATTTGCCCCAACGTACTTTCGGACGCCCTCCGCATTCGCAGGCGGATTTTGGGTCCAGGGTCTAAAAAGTCAACAAAATAACGGCATAACTACAATAAACGGGCCGATTTTGCCCGCCGAGTCCGCCTTTCATGGGTTTTCCACATGATAGACGGAATTCCGATATGCATGAGGCGATTCAGCCAATAGCCCTCGGTGGGGGGCGTGTTTGATTCCACAATTCATGGGAATTCACATGATAGACGGAATTCCGTATAGCATATAACGAAATCACAAACATCAGGAGTATCGATCGTTATGAATAATATCATTGCGGATCACCGTCCCGGCTACGGCAGTCTGGCTGCCGATGCCGAGCGTTTGCTGTCGTCCTTTGCCGACCATCTGCTCCGGGAGCGCCTGAGCGACGAGCGCCATGCGCGATTTCTCGTGCGTTGGGTCAGGGAGTACCTCCGCCAGCCTTCGCCACATCCATCCGCCACCGCCGCCGATACACTCCGAGCTTTTTTGGACCGGCTGGAGCCATCCGTGGCGACATGGCAGTTGGATCAGGCCCGCAAGGCCGTTGAGGCCTGGCTGGCCTGGCGCGGCCGCCAGCATGACCCGGCTACGCCGCCGGCGCCGGCGGTGGCTTTGGCGGCGGACGGCACGGCTGCGCCCGACGCCATCCTCGCGGCCACGGAGCAACTGCTGCGGGTGCGCCACTACTCGTACCGGACTGAACAGTCCTACATGGCGTGGGTGCGGCGCCTGTTGGATTATCTGGTGGCCTCCGGCCGCGCAGCCAACGGCCGGCCGGTGCTCTCCGCAGAAGGATACCAGGACTTCATTTCGCACCTGGCCACGCGTCTGAACGTATCCTCGTCCACTCAGAACCAGGCCTTCGGGGCGCTGCTCTTTCTCTTTCGCGATGTGCTGCGCCTGGATGTTGGTGATCTTGCTGGAGCGGTCCGCGCGAAACGCGGCCAGCGTCTGCCGACCGTGCTCTCCGTCGAAGAGGTTCGCCGGTTGCTGGGCGGGATGGAGGGCCCGCCGCGCTTGATGGCCGAATTGATCTATGGCGCCGGGTTGCGGGTGATGGAGTGCTGCCGGTTGCGCGTCAAGGATCTCGATTTCGACCTAAACCAACTCGTCGTGCGCGCCGGCAAAGGGGACAAGGATCGCATCACCCTGTTGCCCGAGCAGGTCGTGCCGGCGCTGCGGGATCATCTGGAGCGCGTCCGTACGCTTTACGAGCAGGATCGCAAGGCCCAAGTGGCCGGAGTCGCGCTGCCGGATGCCCTTGATCGCAAATATCCTAACGCCGGCACGGAGTGGGCCTGGTTCTGGGTTTTCCCGAGCCGCATCCTTGCTCTTGATCCGCGCACGAACGTGGTGCGGCGCTGGCATGCCTCGGATTCGTCCCTCCAAAAAGCCGTCAAGGAGGCCGTACAACGGGCACAGATCGCCAAGCCCGCCGGCGTCCACACGCTGCGGCACAGCTTCGCCACGCATATGCTGGTGAACGGCGTGGATATCCGGCACATACAGGACTTGCTGGGGCACGCCCATGTCGAGACCACCATGATCTATACGCATGTGGCCAAGGGGCTCCGTGCGCCGCCGCGCAGCCCGCTGGATCTACTGCGCGCCGCGCCGGCGCGCGCCGTTCCGTGAAGCCCGCTGGCTCTCATGGTCGGTGCTGGTGACAGTGTCGTATCCCGTGACACCTCGACAGCAGAGACTCTGTAGAATAAACGCGGAGGAACCTGAAGCAGCTTTTTTCAAGGGCAACCCGGTCGTAACGAATAAGCGCCTGCCGGTCGCTACGGCGGCTGAAGTGCTTGTCAAGCGGGTGGATTCAGGTACGTTTGCAGCCGCGCCGTGTGGTAATCTGGCGCTGCGGCGCGAGTGGTGCGATCGAGGTTAAGTGGGCCGAGATGGACGGCATGAAGAAAACATCCGTGATCTGGATCGCGGCCGCCGTGGCCGCAGCGTGCGCTGTGGCGCTGCTGATCATTTTCCGCCCGCCGTCGGCCGCGCCGCGCGGGTTTACCGGGTCGCGGGGCTGCTGGAGCTGCCACGAGGAGTTCTACCGGAAGTGGGCCACCTCCCATCATGGGCTGGCGATG
>JAPLSZ010000192.1 GCA_026398385.1 Kiritimatiellota bacterium
CGCCCCACTGGCAAACTTCCCCGCCTCCAGCTCGCGCAGCACCTGCAGCTTGAACGCCTCACTATACCGTATGACCGATCTCACGGACACCTGCCTTTCGTGTTTGCAAGTGTCAACCTACAGCCGGACGGGACACATAAACGGAAAGGCGATGCGATGATGAGAATGCTTCAAGGCGGACTAGGCCTTGCGCTGGCCTGGGGTGTTGTACTGCCTGCACGGGCGGATCGTGTCGCCGTGCAATCCACATCCGACGCGGCCGCCATCGCCAACGGGAAGTTGCGGGTCACCTTCGACACCACCCGCGGCACGTGGAGCGCCGAAAGCCTTGTCGACAAAACAGAACTTTTTGCCGGAGCGGCAAACCGTATCAACAACTGGTCCTCGGGCGCCGCCGGCGCCACGCACAAAATCGAGTCCAGCCGGGTTAACGACAAACTGGGAAAGGGCCGGACAATGACTGTGCGCAGTCTCTGCCCCGGCCAGCCGGAATTGATGCTGAGCATCACTCTATATGAAGACGGGAAGGCCATCGTGCTCGGCTGCGGCGTAAAGAACACGCTTCAAAACGAATTCCGGGTGATGAGCTTTGACCCGCTTTGCGGCGCGCAATTATTCCCCGGTATCGCAGAAATGAAAGAGGCCCAGACGCTGGACGGCATTGCCGGAGCGGGTGGCAATACCGTGACCCAGGGATCCACGCGCGACAGCCCGAACAACCTCCTGCTGACTTTCATGGATAAAAATCAGCGCCGCTCCGTTGTGGCCGGCGGTCTGACCTACCACGACTTCGGCAAATGGGCCTCCGTCTTTACCGGCGCAACGGGCAGACCATCTCTCTCCGTAAATGCGAAAGATCCCGTCGGCCGGCTGGTCAACCCGGGCGAAGCCTACACGCCCGACGATTATTTCTACGCTGACATGGTCACGCCTGATCCGTTCACAGCGCTCGAAGACTACGGCCGCGCCGTGAGAGCAAGGCAGAACGCAAAGCCCAACATTTACGATTTCCCCACGGTGTGCGCCTGGTATGTGCAGGAATTCACCCACAGCGCAAGAATCAACCACAGCGCCGGCCTGGTCGGCGAAATGGACGAGGTGGCGAAGACGGGTTTCCTGAAATACGCGACCGTTGCGCTCCGCCTGGTTCCGGACAAATACCATGACGATTCCGAACAGGGCTGGTGGGATGACGAACACTGGCAGAAGTTCGGTCACTACACAAAACCCTACGAAACCAGCCAGAAATGGTGCCAGGCCGTCCGTGCGCGCGGCGGTCTCCCGTTCACTTACTTCCAGACCGGCCTGCCATCGGATGATTATGCGAAGGCTTTCCCCGGCCACATGCTTTCAAATGATATCAGCCAAATCACCCGCCCGCACTCGCACCATCTGCCGCACGTGTCCTTCGACTACACCGATCCCGGCTTCCAGGCGCACCTGCAAAAAGTCTGGGGCGACCTCGGCAAGGCCGGCATGGCCGGCGTCATGTTTGATTACCCGGAAACCGGCTGGCGGATTGACGGTGGGTTTGAGGACCAACAGAGCTCCACCGCGGCGGCCTACCGCAAAATATTCGAACTGATCCGCGCAGGACTTGGCCCGACAGGATATATTCACGAACGGAACCTCGGCGAACCGGGGAAAGAGGGCAATCCAGGCGCTCCCTTGCTCGACGTAACGGCCGGGCTGGTGGACTCTCAGCGCGTCTGGGGTGATTCCTGCGATTTCTGCCCGGAAATGGTCAAGCGCTGCGGGTTGCGCTGGTACAAGACGCGGACGATTTATACGTACGACATGGATTCCAAAACTCTTCTGCTGAAGAACCTCGGCGCCGCCGATCGTCCGGACCTACGCCGCCAGTCCATCCTGACGATGCTCTACGTCACCGCCGGGCGCGTGTTGCTGGCCGACTCCTTCCGCACGCTGACGCCGGAAATGCTCCATGAGCTCTCGCGCATATTCCCAATCCATCGAGAACCGCAATCCGCGCGGCCCGTTGACGCCTTCACTCCGGAAGGCCGGAACTGCCCCCGGGTGTTCGATTTCGCCGTGAGCCCGGACTGGCACCAGGTTACCTTCTTCAACCCCGACTTCGGCAACAAAACAAGGATCACTGTCGCCCTGAGCGGAGAAGCCGCAACCCCCGCGCTGGGACTGGCCGCCAACGCCGAATATTACGCGTACGATTTCTGGAACAACCGCTTCATCGGCCGCCGCAAGGGATCCGAAAAACTCGAACAGGAACTTTTACCCAGCGAGGCGCGCATGATCGCCTTGCACCGCGTGGAACCCAACCCGCAATTCATAGCCACCGACCGGCACATCATGCAGGGATACCTTGACCTGTTAGAACAACCCCGCTGGAACAAAGCCGCGAAAATACTGGCCGGCACGAGCAAGGTGATCGGCGGCGAAAGCTACCAGGTGGTGGTCGCCTGCAATGGATTCAAACCGGTCTCGGCTTCCGCCGGCGGGGCCGCGGCCACGATGGAACCGCTGGCCGGCGCCGACGACCTCGCCGTGCTGTCCATGGCCAGCAAGAACCATGCGGATGTAAAATGGGCAATCCATTTCAAGTAAACAACTGTAACCATGAAAAGAACGGCATTGACCCTGATCTGGCCCGCATCCGTGGCGCTGCGAAAACTGCTGCCGGCCGTTGTTCTAACAGTCAGCAGCCTTGCCGTGATCGGGCACGCGGCGGAACCGGGCGTGCCGCGAGTCGGCTTCACTGCGCATGGCGGCAACTGGACGGCCCAGGACGGCGAACTGGCCGTCGCCGGTGGCCCCGGCCCGAAACTCATTTGCAGTCTGCCGGCGTTTGCGGCGGGTGAAGCCGGCGTCGAGGTGCGCTTCGATGCCCGGGCCAGCGGCAACGCCGGTTTCGTTGTCAAGACCAGCCAGTGCGGGACGGGTGACGACCGTTTCACCGGCTATGAAGTTGCGCTGGATCCGGCGGGGCAGTTCGTGCTGGCCCGGCATCGCCAGAACTTTGAACCTATCCGCCAGGTGCCGTGCGAGGTCCCGCTGGGTAGCTGGATTCAACTGCGCGTGACCATGGGCCAGACTACGCTCGAAGTTTTTTTGAACGGCAAGCGCATCGTCCAATACGAAGATCGCGAGCAGCCCTTGCACAGCGGGCAAGTGGGCTTGCGGGTTTGGCAGCGACCCGCGCGGTTCCGGAACCTATGGATCAGCACCGGCGGACAAAAGACCCTGGTGCCTTTTGCGAACATCACCGCGGCTGCAGCGGCCCCTCCCGGAAGCCCACCGGCTTCCGCCGGCGGCCTGTACCGCTACGACGACCCCCGTGTGCACTTCGACTCCGCTTGGCAATACGTGGTCGTCGGTGGCGACACCCCGTGGGGACGGAAATCTGAACAGGCCGGCGCCAAGGTGGAACTCGATTTCAGCGGAACCCATGTGGAACTCCTCCACCGGGCCGGCAAACCAGAAGTGTGGGGCGTCATCTACCCTGACTCCAGCCGGGCGTACGGCCTGGCTGACGTCAAGATTGACGGCCAGCCTGCCCCCGCGATCAAAGACGCCGTAAGGCGCGATGCCAACGGTCGGGCGGTGATTGATACCAGTCGTGGCGGCCGGACGCCCCTGGCGCGCGGCCTGACACCCGGCCGCCACCGTCTGACGCTGACCAACCTGGGTCAGCCCTGCGAGCCCGGCGGCGGTACGGTGGTGGCGGTCATCGGGTTTCAGGCCGATACTGAAATCCCCGGCAACGAGGCGCAGCAGCAGGCGTGGCGCATCGCCGATGCCGTGCGCGGCAGCGCTGGCTGGCGACAGCGAGCGGCGGAACTGGCCGCGACCGTGCAGGCGGAGGGCGACCTGCGCAGCATGGAGCAATTGCAGGCGGCCGCACGGGAACTGGAGACGGCTGCGGCCCGGATGCGGGCGGTGCATGCGGAGCCGCCGCCGTCCGCCATGGTCACGCGCGAGCGGGCGTGCTGGAAACCGGGCGCTGCAGCACAGGCATATCTGGAACGATTGGCCGCATTGAAAAACCGCATCGACAGCCAACTGGCAGCCGTTGACACATTCCGGTTTGAGTCCGCCGAGGACCCGCGCTTCAAGTCGCTGTTGGCGGACGTCAGGAAAATAGATCAGGACGTGGAGGGCTTTTTCCGGGACGAAATTCGTGCCCTGCGCCCGATCATCTTTTTCACCGGTGCCCCGCTGCGCTCCGGCGCGGTGCCGAATTACGTGTGGCAGAGCGAGCCGGACGGCAACCGGTGGGGATGCAGCATCCGGACCTGGAACCCGGCGCACCCGGAAACGCCGGCCAAGACGATTTTCGAAGATCCGAACTCACTGATCTTTGATTTGAATCTGTCGTACGATGCCAAGACCGTTTTCTTCTCGATGCGCCGCAACCGTGCGCAGTGCTGGCAGATCTTTGAAATCAACACCGATGGCTCGGGCCTCCAACAAATCACCAGCGGGCCGCATTACAATGTCGGCCCCGTGCCGCTGCCGGATGGCCGCCTCGCGTTCCTCTCCCGCCGCCCGCCCGGCTATCACACGGTCTGCCAGTCCGGCCCGTCGATGCACGTCTATGTGATGAATCGCGATGGCTCCGCGGCCCGCAACCTGAGCAGCAACACACTGACCGATTTCGGGCTGAGCATCCTGCAAGACGGCCGGCTGCTCTTCACACGCTGGGAGTACGTCGATGTGACGCTGACGTATCGGCAGAGCTTGTGGACGCAGTATCCCGACGGCCGCCAGTTCCAACTGTACTTCGGCAACACGATCCTGGATCCGGCGACCTTCTGGCAGGCGCGCGAGATCCCCGGCCGAGACGCCATCGTCTGCACGCTGGCGCCGCATCATAACTCGCCCTACGGGGCCATCGGACTCGTACGGAATCAGTTCGGGCTGGAAGCTCCGCGCGACGTCGGCTTCCGCTGGATCACGCAGGAATTTCCGGCGATCTTGGATCTGGACCTGTTCTGGTCGTACCGGGATCCCTATCCGGTGGGCGAGAACCGGTTCCTGGTGTCGTACGGCGGCGGTGGAGTGCACCGTTATCGGCTGTACTTGCTGGACGACCTGGACAACAAGCAGTTGGTCTACGAAGACCCAGCCACCAGTTGCTTCTACCCGCAGCCGCTGGTGCCCCGCCCGTTGCCCGCCGCCATGCCGGACCTGGTGGGCCAAGGGCCCGTGCGCACGTTGCACGTCCCGGCGGCTCCACCCGGCCAGCTGGCGGCCGCCGACGTGCCCCTGGGCCAGTTCATTCTTTCCGACGTCTACCGCGGCCTGGAACCAACCGTCCAGCGCGGGCGGATCAAGCACATCCGCATCATGGAACAACTGCCCAAGACGGTTGATCGCACCTGGTACACGGTCATGGACCAGGGCCCGCTGATGGGCGCCTCCTCCTACTACGCCAAGCGGGTGTGGGGTTATGCCCCGGTCGAGGCGGATGGTTCGGCGCACTTCGAAGCGCCGGCGGGGAAGGAACTCTACTTCCAGGCCTGCGACGAGGAGGGCCGCGAGCTGCAGCGTATGACGTCCGCGACTCAACTCATGCCTGGCGAGACCCAAAGTTGCGCCGGCTGCCATGAAAGCCGCGCGACGGCGCCGCCGGTGTCCTCCGGCAAGCTCCTCGCGCTGAAACGCCCCCCGACCCCGCTGACCCTGCCGGAATGGGGCCATGCGGGCATTCTGGACTACAACCGGGTCGTACAACCGGTCCTGGACCGGCATTGCGTCCGTTGCCACCAGGGCGCCAGTCCCGATGGCGGCTTGCTGCTCACGGGCGGCTATACGCGATTCTTCAATATGTCGTACGATCATTTGGTCGTTCGCAGCCAGGCGGACGAAGTCTCGCGCGCCCTGTACACCGGCCGCAGCGCCCAATTGCCGCTGGTCCAGAGCCTCCATTTGCTGTACGGCATCATGGTGCCTTTCAAGCCGCTGGCCAGCGGTTCTTTGGTCAGCCGCTTGCCGGACTACTTTCGAGAAGCACACTGCCAGAAACCGGTTCCGCCCGCCGACCGGCGGCGCATCCACGAGTGGATCGACGCGATGATTCCGTACTATCCGACCACGGACTATGCGCACCGGGAGGCACGCTCGAACCGTGACAAGTGGGGCCATCCGGACCGCAAGGACCTGCTGGACTGGTTCACCAAGGGGTTCGCACCGGTGTACGACCGGCGCTGCGGCGCGTGCCACGGCAAGACCAACGATCTGGGCCTGTCCGCGCCTCGACAGTGGGCCTGGATTGACTTGACCAAACCGGAGTGGAGCCCCGCGCTGACCGCGCACTTGGCAAAAAGCGCCAACGGCCGCGGAATTCCGGCCAAGGACTTTCAGTTCGCCAGCACCGCCGATCCGGACTATCAGGCGCTGCTGCAGGCCATTGCCGAGGGCGGCCGGAAAGCCTACGAAACGCCGGAAGCGGACATGCCGGGGTTTCGCAGCCGCTCCCAAGACCGCGCGTTTCACTACAGGGATTGAGTGGGGTTGCGTTGGCAAATGAAAGGGCGGAGAATGAAAAAACTTGTCCTGTGCCTTTTGTCACAAGGTCTGATCGCGGCCGGAGCAACCGCGGCAGCGGATGCCGCGACCGCGTCCCCGGTGTGGGCGCAGGCCCTGCGCGGGTTCTGGGAGCAGGAATATGGGAGGACCCGGCAGGGCCTCCAAAACGGGCCGCGCTTCGAACCCGGCAAGAACCCCTATGTCCTCGACGAGCAGTCCTTGACGTTCACCACGGACCGTGACCCGCTGGACGTCCAACTGCGTCGATCCAAGGCTCTTCTGGCAAGTCTCCGCGCCGCCCCCACGAACGATCTGGGCCTGATGGCCCAACAACTCGATGAACTCGCGATTCAGGCGGACGAAGCCCGAAAAACGGGCGATGACAAGCGCTCGCGTGAATTGTATCTCGACCTGAGACGCCTGACCCGCGCGATCATATTAGCCAACCCACTGCTGGACTTCGACAGCATCCTCTTCATGGGATACATGAAACCGGGCGGGGACTATCACATGGTTGACCAATATTGCGGCTGGAACGCGCGGCCGGGCGGAGGCATCTATGTGCTCCACAATTTCAAGGGGGTGCCGTCGGTCAGCGATGTGCTGCAATCCTCGGTGGTGCGCAACGGACGCCGCACCGGAGCCCGCCTGGAGCGGGGGGGCTTTCTCAGACCGGATCTCTCGTTCGACGGCAAGCAGATCGCCTTCGCCTGGAACGACATCACCAATCAAGTCTATCACATCTTCACGGTCAATGTCGATGGTTCGAATCTCACCCAGCTCACAGACGGGGCTGTCAACCGCGGCGCCCCCGCGCTCATGAACAGCAGTTTCAACGACTTCGACCCCTGCTGGCTGCCCGGCGGCAGAATCGCCTTTCTGTCCGAGCGCAGGGGCGGCTATCTCCGCTGCAGCGGGGCACGCCCGCTGATGACATACACCCTCTATTCAATGAAACCCGACGGCTCCGATGTCATCCCGCTTAGCTACCACGAGACGAACGAATGGAACCCCAGCGTGGACAACGACGGCAAGATCGTGTACACCCGTTGGGACTACGTGGATCGCGACGACTGCATCG
Organism: Kiritimatiellota bacterium; assembly: GCA_026398385.1. Lineage (GTDB taxonomy): Bacteria > Verrucomicrobiota > Kiritimatiellia > CAIQIC01 > CAIQIC01 > CAIQIC01. Next base: position 7,589 of record JAPLSZ010000192.1, read on the forward strand.
CACACCACCTGTGGACCTGCTTTCCGGACGGCCGTGACCCCCGCTCCCCACACGGCAACTACCCCCCGCCCCTGTCTTATCAGGACCCGAACAAACGCGACGGCAGGCGGGCCCGGCCTAACGGCGAATGGAACATCCGCGCGATCCCGGGGACCAGCAAATACATGGCCACGGCCGCCGGTCATCACACGCACTCGTTCGGTGAGTTGGTCGTGATCGACCCGACGATCCCGGACGACGGCGCCATGAGCCAGGTCAAAGGAGTCACGGTCAACCGGACCGACTGGCTTGACACCGCGGGCGATTACGGCACGGCCTGGCCCTTGAGCGAGGACTACTATCTAGCCAGCTTCCGCGAGGACCTCATCCTGCTCGACCGCTTCGGCAACCGCGAGCTGCTCTGCCCGCGGTCGCTGGTGGCGGCCCAGGCGGATAAGCTGATTCACCCGATCCCTCTCAGGCCGAGGCCGAGGCCCCTGGTGATTCCGACGGCCACCTATCAGGGCGAACGGGCGGGGACAGACGCGCCCGCAGCGACCATCAGCGTGGTGGATGTCAACGCGAGCGACATGGCGCTGCCCGCGGGCACCCAGATCAAGTGGCTGAGGGTGATCCAGATCATCCCCCAGCTCCAACCGGTGATGAACCAGCCGAAAATCGGCTACGCCAGCGAGAGTCTGGTGAGGATGCCGCTGGGGATCGTCCCGGTGGAGGCGGATGGCAGCGCGCACTTCAAGGCGCCGGTGGGCCGGGAACTCTACTTCCAGTTGTTGGACGAACAGGGGCTGGCGGTCAGGTCGATGCGCTCGGGCACCTATGTCCATGCCGGAGAGAAACTCAGTTGTGTCGGTTGCCACGCGTCGCGCTTTGCGAGGCCGCCCGCGACCGCGCTGGGGCCCGTCGCGTTGCGGAGGGCGCCATCGGAGATCAAGACCGAGGCGGCCAGCGGGGCGGTGCCGTTCAACTGGCATCTGCTCGCCAAACCGGTGCTTCAGGCGAAGTGCGCCGCCTGCCACCACAAGGACGGCAAGGGGCCCAACATGACCCACGCCAGTCTGGCGAAATATGTCTTTCACTATCCGTTCTGGCCCGCCGGCTATGTCAACGGCGAGGTCGTGGCTAGCGGTTCGCGCACCGTCCCCGGCAAGTTCGGGGCCATGGCCTCGCCCTTGCTCAAGTACCTCGATAAGTCACACTACGCCGTGGCTCTCACCCCGGACGAGTTCCGCAGGATCACCCTCTGGCTGGACTGCAATGGCAACGAACTGGGGGCCTACACCCGGGTCGTCGAACAGACCCGCGGCGAGATCGTGTGGCCGGAAATCGATGTGAACCCGCTGGACCCGCTGGGCCTGCGACCCTATGAGTAACCCCTAACACGAGCAAGAATCGCTGCCTCGTCAAACGGCGCCGGCATGGTCTACGGGCGTCCCGCTGGCGGCGGTGTCCCGCGATAAAGCTGGCCGACGCGGTAGAGCGCCAACCGCGCTTCACCCGGATGACGAATCGGCGCATTGAATGCGGCTACGCTTCCCGGTCGCCGCCGGCCGCGCGAATCCGCCGGATGAGTTCGCTGGTGGAAAGGTCCTTGACCATCGGCGCGAGGACCACCCGCCCGCCATGGGCCTCGACCACATCGCGCCCGCTGACGTAGTGCGCCCAGTCCTCGGCCTTGACCAGCACATCGGGCAGCAGCGCGGCAATCAGCTCGCGCGGCTCGTCCTCGTCGAAAATCACCACGTAATCCACCATTTCCAGCGCCGCCAGCAGCCGCGCGCGGTGCGCCTGCTCCAGAATCGGCCGTTGAGGGCCTTTGTAGCGGCGGACAGACGCGTCGGAATTGAGGCCGACGATCAGCGCGTCGCCCTGCTCCCGCGCAAACTGGAGATAGGTCGCGTGGCCGTCGTGCAGCAGGTCGAAGCTGCCGTTGGTAAAGACCAGCTTCCGGCCCGCCTGCCGCAGCCGCTCGCGCTCGGCCGCCATCGCCGCCCGCGTCAGGATCTTGGATTCGATTGTGCGCATAATTCCGAACTTACCACAGAGATCACGGAGGAAGAATTTTACACGAAAGTAACGAAGTGTGACTTCTGTGGTTCATTTGTTCTTCATGTTTTCCGCCACCAGCCGGCCGAACTCGCTGCACTTGACCTCCTGCGCGCCGTCCATCAGGCGGGCGAAATCGTAGGTCACGGTCTTGCGGGCGATGGTCTGCTCCAGGCCCCGGACGATAAGATCGGCGGCCTCGGTCCAGCCCAGGTACCGGAGCATCATCTCGCCCGACAGGATCACACTGCCGGGATTGACCTTGTCGAGGTCGGCGTATTTCGGCGCGGTGCCGTGCGTGGCTTCGAAGACCGCCGCGCCGGTGTCGTAGTTGATGTTCGCGCCGGGGGCGATGCCGATGCCGCCGACCTGCGCGGCCAGCGCGTCGGACAGGTAGTCGCCGTTGAGGTTCATCGTCGCGATCACGTCAAAATCCGTGGCGCGCGTGATGGTCTGCTGGAAGACGATGTCGGCGATGACGTCCTTGATGACCAGGCCCTTGGGCAATTGGCACCACGGGCCGCCCTCCAGCTCCACGGCGCCGAACTCGCGCTTGGCCAGCGCGTAGCCCCACTTCATGAACGCGCCCTCGGTGTATTTCATGATGTTGCCCTTGTGCGCCAGGGTGACGCTCCGGCGTTGGTTCGCCAGCGCCCACTTGATGGCGGCACGCACGAGCCGCTCGGTGCCTTCGACGGAAATCGGCTTGACGCCGAGGCCGGCGGAATCCGGGAAGCGTATCTTCCTATACTCCTTCGGGAACTGCTCCTGGAGTAGCGCCTTGAACTTCGTGCAATCGGCGGAGCCGTTTTCGAACTCGATGCCGGTATAGATGTCCTCGGTGTTCTCGCGGAAGATCACCATGTCCACGTCCTGCGGCCGCTTGACCGGCGAGGGCACGCCCTGGAGCCAGCGCACGGGGCGCTGGCAGACGTAGAGGTCCAGTTCCTTGCGCAGCGCGACGTTCAGACTGCGCATGCCGCCGCCGATGGGCGTCGTCAGCGGGCCTTTGATGCCGACGAGATGGCTGCGGAACGCCGCCAGGGTTTCCTCCGGCAGCCAGCTGCCGGTCTGCTGGAACGCCTTCTCGCCCGCCAGCACTTCCAGCCAGCGCACGGCGCGCCGGC
>JAPLSZ010000289.1 GCA_026398385.1 Kiritimatiellota bacterium
AACCAAAGGTTAAGAGTTAACGCCTTCATGCCGGTCGCATCTCATTCATCTGCCCATTTAAAGCCACCTCAATTGCTGCGATCAGCTTCGCAGAGTTGCTTTCCTCTTTCAACGCCATCGCCCTTCTAGCCTGCAGGCTGGCAGATACTCCAGATTTCATTCCCAGCGTATCCGCCACTTGCCGATGCGTCAAGCCGGCGTACTTCACCAGCATCCGTGCAGCTATCGGGCGAAGTACTGAATTCCGCCGCCTTTCACGCAGGTCCCTTGGCCTGACGCCAAGATGCTTGCACGTCACTTCCAGCACCTTGTCTTTGCTGACGAACAACACCTCGCGCCGGAACGACACATCTTCAGGTTTCGCGGCTTTCTCGCCCATCTTGATACACGTATCCCTCACCCACGCCCTGAATTCATCCCCTCCTATTGCCGCTGGCGATCGCTTCAGTACCTCCAGGAACTCAGCATCCGTTGTCGCCAAACCTTCTTCAACGTATCCCCGGTATTCCCTCTGCTGGCGCCGTTCCTTCACTCCAGTCTCCGCCAACACCGGCCCGTACGTGACATAGGCAAGTTTCTTCTCCTCTCCAATGTAGCTCCGATAGCTGCTCCATGGATATTTCCGCAGGTACGCAATCCGTTGCGTCAAAGGCTCCTTCTTCCACCTGCTAATGTGCACAGGATTCAAATGCACGTACCGGCTCAGCTTGAGAAGGTATTCGTCACCCTCAACCAATTTGGCTTTGTAACGCCCTTGGAATAGGTGCCCGCTCATGCCGTGCCTCAGATTGTAGAATACCGTGTAACCGGTTTCCAGGCTCTGCATGAACCGGCTAAGGTTGGTGCTCGGCGTCTCCAAAAGAAAGTGCCCGTGATTTGTCATCAGGCAAAACAGGTACAGTCGAATGCCATAAGCCTCTACGCTTTCGGCCAACCGCCGGAGGAACCGCTCGCGGTCATGGTCGTCACCAAAGATATCCCGCCGGCCATTCCCCCGAATCGTCACATGATAGATCGCACCCGGAAACTCAACTCTGAGATGTCGTGGCACGCGGGCAATCTGCCTTCTCCCCGCCCCACTTGCAAGCCTTAACTGTTAACCTTTGGTTTGACCCCGATGTCTCCGGCTTGACGACGGTGCGGGGGATTGCGACGCTAAGGCAGGATGCGGTGCCATGCGGATTCATCCGGGGGGCTCCGGAGCAACGTGAGCCGAGCAGTGGCGAGGTATCGCACCCCGGAGGATCGCGACCAACGGAGGCTGAAAAATGCTCACATGCAACCTTGCAAGGAGTGACCCCGGATCCTCAGAGCTTGCGGAGGGCTATCGTAACCTTGTATGTACCTCCTCCGTCGGGCTCGGGAACCATGTAGAGATAATTACGCGGCACACCATATGTGTTGTCGTTGGCGTCAGGAGCTTGATTATCATCGACGGGATCATCCTTCCGCGCAGGGTTGAAGATTTGGTTTGCCTTGTTCTTGGTTTCCCAGAGTAAAGTGAACTCCACTTTAAGAACGTCAAGCAGCATTGTGTTGGTCTTTGCTCCGTCGGGCGGCGGGACAGGCCGGACGGCATGGGTCACGATATTGCTTTCGCTCCAGGTTGCTATATTGGTAATCGTATAAACTCTGCCCCAGGCATTGCTGTTCAACAATGACAAAACCACGGTCGCGGCATTGGTTGGAATAAAGGTCAGATACGAGGAATTAGAGGGCGAGATCGTCCAGCTATATGCCGGTCCCACAAATTCCCACTCGCCATGACCTTTCGGTGAATCGGGGTCAAACCAAAGGTTAAGAGTTAACGCCTTCAGGTGAATCGGGGTCAAACCAAAGGTTAAGAGTTAACGCCTTCATGCCGGTCGCATC
>JAPLSZ010000015.1 GCA_026398385.1 Kiritimatiellota bacterium
CCAAGCTGCTGGACCGCGATTCGATCGTGCGGCGGATGGCCGAGCAGGACATCCTCCTGATGGGCCCAGCGGCCGCCGACTACCTCAAAGAACAGCGGGCCAAGGCTTCACCGGAACTGCAGCAGGCGATCGACGTCATCTGGCAAAGAATCCAGAGCGACGAATAGACATCCCCATACAGACCAAGGAGGACGGGATGAAGAAGATGATCTGCGCCGTGACGCTGGCCGCCCTGGCGGCGAGTCAGGCGGTTCAGGCAGGCGCTCTGTGGATCGGTTTGCACGGGGGGCCCAGCATCCCCCGGCTCAGCAGCGGCGACAACGAAATCAGCCGCGGCTACTCCTCGCGCCTCGCGCCGAATTTCGGCCTGCTGGCGGAGTATACGCTGACGGACCATCTGGCGTTGCAACTCGGGGTGGATTACAGCGGCCAGGGCGGCGTGCGCGACGGCGTGCAGCCCATCACGCAATCGCCAGCCGGCTTGCCGCCCCTGCCGCCGGGACAATACCTCTACGGCGATTTCAAGAACGAAAGCGTCCTCAATTACCTCGAGATCCCGCTCATGCTTAAATGGCAGTGGGAGCTATCCGAGCACTGGCGTTGTTTCGTGGAAGGTGGTGCGTTCCTGGGCTTCCTGCTGGATGCCGAAGAACGCACCCGCGGCACCAGCCCGGTGTTTGTGGATCAGAACCGCACCCCGCTGGCCATGAACGGACAACCGCTGCCGCCTGTATCCTTCGACGCCAACACCGACGTGAAGAGCGATCTCAACGAGGTGAACTGGGGCATCATCGGCGGCGTGGGCGTGGCCTACCTGTTCAATCCGCAGCATCAACTCCTGCTGGACCTGCGCGGCGAATACGGCCTGCGCGCCGTCCAAAAAGACACGGCCACGAACAGGTCACCCGGCCCGCTGCTCTGGGCACTGCTGCTGAGAAAGGCGAGGCCCGCCGTATAGTTGATACTACCGGGCGAAGAGAAACTAACCCCTTGCACCACGGCCGACAAGTCAAAGTTGTTGGTGGGGCTGGCTGGGCCCAACGCCGGGAAGGGGATCAAAGCGAAGGCCTTGCCGCCCGACGCGTTGCCCGTCAGCGTGTTCTGGTACCAGTGGTTTCCCCCGACGTCGACCACGGTCCATGAGCTGGATGCCCCGACGGTCATGTTGGTCGTGAAATCGGGCACGGTGCCGTTGGTGGCTATTCCGGTGAAATTCTGGAAGTATGGGGTGGTGGCCGCGGTGGCCAGGTGCGCCGCGCCGCAGACGAAGAAAACGGCAGACAGGCCTGCCGCCAGGCGCCGGCTGCGTGGGCCAGATTGGATTATTTTTCCATTCATTGAATGGGGATTCCCATATTGCTGCACAATCCAGTGCCGATCAACATCTATGGAATTAATTACACATATTTCATCGTGGGCAAACATATTTCTTCATTTATTATAGCTACCGCGCTTCGATGCGGTAGAAGCGGTGCGGGCTGTTGGTCGCGCCCGGATCAGAGATTGTCATCGGTTCGTTGTTGGTGGCGGTATGCCAGCCATCGGCCGGCGGCGGGACCGGTTGCCAGGCGTTCGTGGACAGCAAATTATCCTTGTAGGTGATGCGATACTGGTAGCCGTTGGTGGCCGTAAAGGTCAGCGTAGCCGCGCCGGTGCCAACATCCACGCTGAACCCGTTGTCGGGCAGTAGGACCGGCGGAGCCGGCGGCGCCAGCGCGATGACAATGAGGGTGGTTTGCGTATTGGTGCCCGCCCCACCCGGCCCGCTGACGATCAACGTCACCGTTGCACTGCCGGCGAAAACGTAGGTGTGGACTACATTGGTGGCCGTAATGTTGGTGGTGACGCCGTCGCCGAAATCCCACCAGCGGTTGGTGATCGCGCCGGTGGAGGTGTCGGTGAACGTCACCGCCAGCGGGATGACGCCGTTGGTCGGCGCGGCGCTGAAACTCGCGACCGGCGGCGGTGCGGACAGGACGAAGAGCTTGCCGGGACCGGCCGCGAAATGCACCGGATCCACGTGGGCCGCGCCCGAGCCCGTGCCGCCCCACGTGCCCCCGGCCTGCGTCACGCCGTCAAAGGTCAGCCCGCCATTGGTGGCGATGCCGGCATAGGACAACTTCACCTGCGCCGCGCCCGCCGTGGAGATGTCCAAGGTGTTCGTGCCCAGGCTGGCGACCGTGACCAGTTCTAGCGTGCCGTTGCTGACGGTTGTTGCGCCGGCGTAGGTGTTCGCGGCGGCCAGCGTCAGCGTGCCCGCGCCGAGCTTGACCAGCGCGCCGCTGGTCCCGCCCGACAGCATACCGGCCAGCGTCGAGGTCGCCAGACTTGTCACCGGCACGGGGCCGACCAGTGTCACGCCGCCGGCGATGACAGCCGTCGTGTTGGAGAGCAGCAGCGTGCCGCCGTGGCTGCCGTCCAGAATGATGGCGTTGCCGAGCCGGTTGGTGCCGCCCACCAACTCCAGCCCGGCGTAGTTCTTCGCGCCCAGGTTATTGGCGAAGGTGTAGGCGCTGACCGTCGTCGAGGTCGAGGCGTTCAACCGCAGGGTGTTGACGCCCGCCCAGGTGAACGCGCCCACCGTGCCGGCGCCGCCCGCGTTGGCATTTAAGTCCACGTTCGTCACGCCGCGGTAGGCCAGCGTGCCGCTGACGAGCGTCACCCCGGCCCCCGTGCCGCTGATTGTCAGCGGCGGCGTGGCGCTCGTAAACTGCAGGATGCCGCCGGCGTTGGTCACCGTGTCCGCGGTCCCGTTGAGCTGGAGCCCGCCGCCCAGTTCCACCAGGCCGCCGCTGTTGACCAGCAGGGTGTTGTAGCTGCCGGGCAGGTAGACAAGGCCGGCGGCCTGCCATTGGCCGCCATTGACCACGCTGATGGTGTTGCTTTGCCCCACGCTGTTGGTCGCCGGGTTGTTCAGCCCGCCGGTGTTCCAGGCCGAGC
>JAPLSZ010000283.1 GCA_026398385.1 Kiritimatiellota bacterium
AGATGAAGGTTCCCCGCTTCGACATCCCTTGCGGCATAGGCGTCTTCAGCCAACTTGCGGCAAGCCGCGATGCGCGGCGCATCCCATTTTTCCGGCTGGATATCCGGCTGCGCGAACAGCGCCGCCGGAATGCAGCACGCCGCCGCCAGCGCGCGGGGCAACAGGCTTTCAATCCTGATTCTCATTCGTAGCCTAATCTTTCTCCCGTACAAGAGGTTTCAGGTTTCGGGTTTCAGGTTTCAGGAGGATCTGACACCCGACACTTAGCCTGAAAACATCCAACATCCAACACGCAACACCCAGCTTCCTGATCCGGATCGGCCTTCACTTGGGCGTTGGATGTTCCATCAGGCGACCGACACCCGACACCTGAAACCTGAACACTCATCCCTGCTCACTAGCGTCCGCCGGCCGCCTTTTCCTCCCTGAGCTGGACGCTGTACCACCATTCGCCCCTGGTGTGGCACGACTTGATCATGAATCGGTTATCCCCCTGCTTCAGCGTCGCGGGAAACTGCAACAATGCGGAACCTCGATTCGTCGCCTCGGCCACTCTGCTTCCATTCAGCCAGAGAAAAAAGGAATCGCCGGAGGCCACGGTGACGGACACCGTTTTCGCCGCTGATGTCGGCGGCGCCGCCATGGGCGGCTCTCAGCGTGACCGGCTTTCCCGGCGTTCCTCCGCGCGCGATCAGCAGGCTTTGGTAGTACACGCCATCCTTCAGCACGATCGTGTCGCCCGGTCCGGCCCGGTCCAGGGCCTTCTGGATATCGTCGCCCGGCGCGAGTTCGACGACGGCCGCCGGTTTCGCGCCGGCCTGGCGGGTACCCATCCGTTCGTCAGTCTGCACCTTGTCCCTTCCCGTGACCGGCGCGGGCCCGACGCCGCCCCCCGCGCAACCCGTGAATACCAGCGCGGAGGACACAAGGGCAAGGGCCGCTTGCCGGTTAAAGTAACTCTGCTTACCATACGCCTGTCGGCGATACGATACTCGAAACGGGACTTTCACTTCAACACTCCTCGTCATGGCTGTCGTTCTGTCAAGAATTTCGCCCCAGTTGTGGGGCTACCCATCGTTTCATGAAGCAGTTGAAGCGGATGGTTGTTCTCCCCCATGTTTGTGGGTGTGGGAGTGTGTGGGTATGTGAGTCCTTCGGTCACTTCGTATTCGGCCCCATCTTCTCTGACCTGACTGCTTGAGATGCACCACTGGTCTGCGTTGGCCATCATGTTGACCAACCCTCCACTCACCTTCTCATAAGCCGCATCCAATTCATCAAAGACCGCTTGTGTGATGTAGCCACATCGCAGCGCAAACTCCAGCCACGATTGCGTTTCAGCCGCCTCGCTATCTGCATCGGTCAGTTTGCTGCGAAAATGTGCAATATGGCGGCGTTTCCGCCAGGCCTCGGCGATCTGCTCGCAGACCGACCGGGACGAACGTCGTATCTGGTCCGTCAGGGAATAGCGCTCTTCCTTCGGCCATTGCTTCGAATACTCGAAGATCTGCATAGCCGACTCAAATGCATCGCGGTAAACTCGAAGCTCTCTGAAATGCTTCACCACGCTCATCCAAAACCCTCACACACCCACACCCTCACACACCCACACACCGTTTTCATTCTTTCATAGAACTTTTGGCAGTTCCATGGCTGTCATTAGTCCCGCCGCTCAATTCCACACCGTGATGCCCTGGGGCCGGCCGCCGGAGGGATCGGTCACGCGCAGGCTGAAGGTGAACACCCCTCGATGGCCCGCCCACGGAGGCAACTTGGTGCCGGCAACCTTGACCAGGACCAGGTGCAGCCCCTTTTCGAGTCGGACCCTGGGGCCGTTCGTGTCAGGCGGCCCCCGGACGGGGGAGTAATCCCCGATAGGTTCATGATCACGGTACATCCTCCAGTCGTCATCCAGCGTGCTCATTCGCAGTTCGCACTCGGTGTCCTTGTCCGCCGCGAGCCAACATGCGGCATAGACAACGAAATGCAGCTCCGCGGCGTCGATGCCGAGATTCAGGTGCTTCACATCGAAGACATCCACCTCGTTGCCCGGCGAGGAGTAAGGGCGCCATCGGGCTGTGCCGCCCGCGCCGGTGGCGGTTTCCACGTCGTCGTTCGGAACGTGCCTCGGCTCCGCGCCGACGCCTTGGAGAAAGTCTATGCCCAGGCCGGCCTTGTCGGGCGGGTACGGGAAGTACCCCAGCACCAGCCAGTTGGTGACGTACAGGGAATCGTTAAGTTGGTACGGCCCCTGTCTCTTGGCCTCGATCTCGGCCTTTCGA
>JAPLSZ010000156.1 GCA_026398385.1 Kiritimatiellota bacterium
GCTGCCGCACTGGCAGATTGCCCTGTTCACCGCCGGGGGCCCGGCAGCGGGCCTCGCCCGGGGCGGGTTCCGGCTGGTGTCCAGCCTGCTGGTGCTGGCGCTGTTGACCGCCATCCTCGCCGGCGGCAGCCTGCTGCTGCGGGAGGCGGGCCGCCAGACACGCGAGGCCCGGCAGAAAACCACCTTCGTCGCCAACGTGTCCCACGAGCTCAAAACTCCGCTGACCACGCTGCGCATGTACGCCGAGCTCCTCCGTGAAGGCCGCGTACGCGAGCCGGAGAAGCGCCAGCGCTACCTCGACGTGATGGTGACGGAATGCGCGCGGCTGACGCGGCTGGTGAACAACATGCTCGATTTCGGCCGGCTGGAGCAGAACCGCCGCACCTACGCCGTCGAGCCGCTGGAACTGACGGCGTGGCTGCCGGCGTTTCTCGATCCGCACCGCCTGCGTATCGAGGAGGCCGGCTTGCAGGTGCGCCTGCGCCTGCCCGACACACCCTGCACCATCCCCACCGACCGCGACGCGCTGGAGCAGGCGCTGCTCAACCTGCTGGACAACGCGCTCAAGTACGCCGCGGCCGGCGGCGCCGTGGACATCGAGCTGGCGCCGGAGAACGGCGGCGCGCGGCTGGACGTGCTCGACCGCGGGCCGGGCGTGCCGGCCGAGCTGCGCGAAAAAATCTTCGAGAAGTTTTACCGGCTGGACCAGTCGCTGACCGCGCGCGTGCCGGGCAGCGGGCTGGGCCTGAGCATCGCGCGCCGGCTGCTGCGCGACCTCGGCGGCGACCTGGTATGCCGGCCGCGGGAAGGCGGCGGCGCGTGCTTCCGCATCACCTTGAAGGCCGGCCCCATCCCGACCGCGGAGGTCGCCTGAAGCCGGGGAGGAATAAAGCACCATGAATCCGCACATCCTGTTGGCCGAGGACGACCTGCACATCCGCGAGGGCCTCATGCTCACGCTGGAGAGCGAGGGCTACCGCGTCACCGCCGCCCACAACGGCGCCGAGGCCTTGCGGGAATTCGCCCGGGCCAAGTTCGACCTCGTGCTCCTTGACGTGATGATGCCGGAGGTCAGCGGCTTCGACGTCTGCCGCGCGATCCGCCGCCAGAACCGCGCCGTGCCGGTCATCCTGCTGACGGCCAAGAGCGAGGAGGTGGACAAGGTCGTCGGGCTGGAGCTCGGTGCGGACGATTACATCACCAAGCCGTTCGGCGTCCGCGAACTGCTGGCCCGCGTCGCGGCCGTGTTGCGGCGCGCGGCGACCGCCGCCGAACCGCCGAAAAAGGAGAAAACTGCTGCGCCGCCGCCGGACCTGTTCGCCTTCGGCGCGGCGCAGATCGAGCGCAAGAAGATGCGCGCGACCCGCGGCCGGCATACGGAGGACCTGACCGCGCGCGAACTTGCGCTGATGGACTTGTTCCGCGCGCACCCCGACGAAGTCCTCAGCCGCGACCAGTTGTTGAACGCCGCCTGGGGCATCAACTATCTCGGCACCACGCGCACGCTCGACCAGCACATCGCGCAACTGCGGAAAAAAATCGAGAAAACCCCCGACGACCCCGCGGCGATCCTCACCGTCCACGGCATCGGCTATCGCTATCAACCCCCGACGTGAACACAAACCAGCGCAGCCGCAACCAGAATATATTCAGGCAGACGGAGCGGAAAGTGATCCACAGGGGATGAGATTTTAGCCACGGATTGGCACTGATTTTAACGGATATGACATGATTTTGGATAGGCGCGACAGCCTGTCGCACCATTTAAGAATTGCAGAACAGCAGCAGCAAATTGAATTAGGAAAGCAGGAAAAGAAAAAAACCGCTGTTCCTGTTTTCCTGATTTCCTCATTGTACAATCCGATTTTGTGATTAGAAGCACAGGACATCAGATGAAGAAATATACCGCGCTATTCCTGGCGGCGTGTCTCCTGCCGGCTTTGGCGGCGGCGGACAACGCCGCCCTGAACGCCCGCCTGGCCGAAGTCCGGCGGCAGGCGCCGCCGGGCTTTACCGTCCTCGTCCAGCCGCCGTTCATCGTCGCGGGCGACGAAGCGCCCGACCTGGTGCGCGCCCATGCCCTGCATACCGTCCAATGGGCCGTGACCAAGCTCAGGCAGGATTTCTTTGCCAAGGACCCGGCGGAGACGATCGCCATCTGGCTCTTCAAGGACCAGGCCAGCTATGAAAAGTACACCCGCGCACTGTTCCACGACACACCCACCACACCCTTCGGTTATTACTCGGAAAGCCATCGGGCGCTGATCATGAACATCGCCACCGGCGGCGGCACGCTGGTGCACGAGATTGTGCATCCGTTCATGCGCGAGAATTTTCCCCGCTGCCCGGCCTGGTTCAACGAGGGCCTGGGATCCTTGTACGAACAGTCCGAGGAAAAAGACGGCCACATTCACGGACGGACCAACTGGCGGCTGGCGGCCCTGCAAAAGGCCATTCAGGCCGGCCGGATCATGCCTTTTCAAAAGCTCACCGCGCTGACCGACAACGAATTCTACGGCGACGACGACAACCCGAACTACAGCCAGTATTATGCCCAGGCGCGTTACCTCTGCTATTACCTCCAGGAGCACAACCTGCTGCGCAATTATTACCGGGAGTTCAGCACCCACGCGGCGCAGGACCCTACCGGCTATGCCTCGCTTCTGAAAGTGCTCGGCGTGACGGACATGGGCGCTTTCACCAAAACATGGTCGGCCTTCGTCCTCGCGCTTAAATTTCCTTGAAGGCTTTACGGGGGAGCAGACAGAATTCAGTTCAATGTGAACAGAAGGCAACGAAGGAATTATTCCAGAAATCAGGTTTCTTGGTTTCCGGCTTTGTTACCTTGGTTAGCTTCTGTTAAATTCTCCCCCGTTCCGAGCTAGCCGTTCTGTCAGCACGTTTTCCGGTGGGCTCCTGCTTTGCTGTGTCTGATATTTTATTATCTTTCGGAAAACTGATTTTTATGCGAAGGCTTGGAAAAGTCCGCGAAAGAGCCTATGCTTGGCTCCAGGGTAACATGATGAGACCAAACAGCCTTGTTCTCGCGTTGCTGACGGCCGTGGCGGCGGGGTTGACCGCCTGCAGTTCCCTGTTCCCGCCGGAGGATCAGCCGCCAAGCATCACGCGCGGCGATCCCCACCGGAAAGAGGTGCTGCTGACGTTCGACTCCGGCGAGACGGACCTTTCCACGCAACAAATCCTCGACACCCTGGCCCAGCACCACGCATCCGCGGCGTTCTTCCTCACCGGCCAATGGGTCGAGCGTTATCCGGAACTGACCCGGCGCATCGCCGCGGCCGGACACGCCATCTACAATCACAGCTACAGCCATCCGCTGCTGTTCCATGCGCCGGAGGCGAAAATCCTGGCGCAGCTCCGCCAGGCGGATGCGGCCATCGAACGCGTCACGGGCCGTTCCTCCAAGCCGTATTTCCGCCCGCCGTACGGCGAGACGGATGCGAACCTCCGCCGCGTGGCCTGGCACGAGGGCTACCGGCTCGTGCGCTGGACCGTCAATCCCATGGATTGGCGGCCGGAGCAGGTGCTGACCAACCAGCCCAAGACCAACGCCACATCACTGGGGACATCCGGCTTTGATTGGATGAATACCCGGCAGGACCGGGCCCTGGCCGACACCAACGCGCCGCCGGATCCCGTCGCCGTGTTTGCCACCAACACGGTGGCTAAGATCAAGCCGGGCGCCATCCTGATGCTACAGCTGGGCACCCCGCTCTCCGGGAAGGCCCTGCCGGGCATCCTCACCCTGCTCCAGGCGCGCGGCTACGCCTGCGTGCCGCTGCGCGAAGGATTGAAAAACGCACGCTAGCGGTGATATTCACCACAAAGTAGGCAATGTTCATGGGAAGACGGGGATGACGGTTTATCCACAGATTTTCACAGATTGACACAGATTTTCAGAACTCGGAGCGATTCCCGCCGACATGAAATCTGTGTAAATCCCATGAATCTGTGGATAAAACTTTTTGATTTCTTCCAGATCCGCCTCCGGTGGTGGGGCTTCCTCACGGCGGCCGGCGTCATGGCCGGAACGGCCAGCCTGCTCGGATTCCTCGGCTCCTGCCACTGGCTGCTGGATCTGTGCTCACACTTTCGCGTGCAGTATTTCCTCGGGCTCGGCGTGACAGCTCTGCTCCTCCTGATGCTTCGGCAGCGCCGGGCGGCTGCCGTCTTCGGCGCCCTGGCCCTGGTGAACCTGAGCATGGTTCTGCCGCTTTATTTCGGGAAAAAGCCGACGCCGGCCGCGGGCGGGATCCCTGTCCGGGCGATGCTCATCAATGTGAACACCCGGCTCGGCAAAGCCGCGGACGTGTCCGCAGCCATCCGCCGTTTCAACCCCGATTTTGTGGTGCTCGAAGAGGTCAGTGTTCCGTGGTTGTCGGACCTGAAACCGGTCCTGGCCGGTTATCGCTACTCGGTATGCGAACCGCGTGCCGACAACTTCGGCATCGCACTCTTCAGCAAATTCCCCTGCACCCGATCACGGGTGGCCTACATCGGCGACGCCGACATCCCTTCGATCATTGCCGAGATCGAGACGCCCCGGGGCTGGTGCACCGTGCTGGCCACGCACCCGCTGCCGCCGAGAAGCCGGGAGTATTCCGGGTTTCGCAATGGTCAACTGGCCGCCTTGCCGCGCTGGGTGCGGCGTGCAACGTCACCGGTGCTTCTGCTCGGTGACCTGAACACCACCCCGTGGAATTACTACTTCAAACGACTCCTGGCGGAGTCGGGGTTGCAGGACAGCGCTCAAGGACGAGGTGTACAAGCCACCTGGCCAGCCTTCCACCCGTTGCTGCGCATTCCCATCGATCATTGTCTATGCTCGCCGGAAATTGGGATTGTGAACCGGCAGGTCGGCCCTGACGTGGGGTCGGATCATTTTCCGCTGATCGTGGACTTTGTCATCGGAGGCCAACGGCCGGCGCCAATGCAGCGGTAAACGCAAAGGCTTAGCGCGACAGAGCCGCAACCAAAGAATGTCGGCTGCCTTTTAGCCACTGATCAACACGGATTTACAGTGGATAAAACTTCTGGAATATCGGCCGCGAGAGAACGCAAGGATCACAAAGTTGCCGCACGTTTTTCGGCAACCGGCCTTCCGCGCTATGCGTTCTGTGCGATCTTTTGCGGCTGACCATCCGAACGTTCTTCCGCCGGCATGAGATCCGTGTAAATCCGTGTTCACCCGTGGCGAAATACATTCGCAGTGGAGAAACTATTGGCTTGTCGCCCGTCGGCCGTACCGTGTATATTCCCTCAGCCAGTTTGGGTCCCGTATGCACGCAAATGCGATGTTCAGCGACCGGCGGGAATGTGGGAAC
Organism: Kiritimatiellota bacterium; assembly: GCA_026398385.1. Taxonomy (GTDB): domain Bacteria; phylum Verrucomicrobiota; class Kiritimatiellia; order CAIQIC01; family CAIQIC01; genus CAIQIC01. Next base: position 5,346 of record JAPLSZ010000156.1, read on the forward strand.
TGGGGACGGCAGCACGGGCGGCCGCGATTCCATGCCATCGGGCCGTGCGGCCAAGGCGATGCCCCGGAAGCGCTCGTAGTACAATTCCAGGGCATTTCGCGCCTGTCTTGCCCGCCGGAGTCCCGACCTCTAGCGAGTCGGGACGAAGGCTGGGTGCACCTGCCAATTGTCCACCCCCTTGCGAGTCACCAACTCGGTGAGAAAAGCTTCGATCTCCACCCGGCCCAAGTCGCGTCGCCGGCGGCCGGGGTGTCGCCTGCCTGTGCGTCACACGCAGACAGGGGCAAAGAAACGCCGCACCCAAGCGATGCAGTATGGAATCGTTTTTCCCTGTGCCCCAGCCTCCCGCAAGACCGCTATATACCCTTGAGGCATATCACACCTCCACCCGCAGGTTAATATGCCTCAAATTATAGTCATAAACCCTTGCAAGTCAACACCGGTTTTGAGGCATATCATCCCGCGCAATATTTTCCGGGATGATATTTTTGAGGCATAATACCTGTTCGACCGGAGAGATAGAGGAAAGATATGCGACTATTCGGGGTATCCAAGGACGGCGAGTTCGCCGAGTACGTGAAGGCCGGATTCGGGGACGAACATCCAGAAGCGGTTCTTGAGGACTGGCTTGAGAACAATCCTGACGGGATTGTGCAGGACAGTAAGCTCCTCATCATTGGCCGACAGGTACAGACGAGTCTCGGCGGAACTATTGATCTCCTTGCGCTCGACAGATGGGGTGATCTGGTCATCCTTGAACTGAAACGTGGTCGGACTCCGCGGGAGACGATTGCTCAATCACTCGAATATGCAGCCTATGCCGCACAACTGGACTATCCGCAGATAGAGAGCCTTGCCCGGCAGTATCAGGACGATGACGGTTTGAGTCTGGTTGAGGCCCATCGCAATTACTTCGCGCTCGGAGCGGAAGAAGGCGTCTCCTTCAACAAGAACCAGCGCATCGTCATTGTTGGCGAAACAATCACGCCGGAAATCCGGGAAACTGCCGGATTTCTCAACGACAAGGGACTTCGCGTCACTTGTCTGGAGTTCTCCTTCTTCCGTACAGAGGATGGCAAGCGCCTGCTGTCAGGCGACATCGTCGTTGCTGATCACTCCCGTACTGACAAACCAGTGGCCGCAGAGGCACGGCCCAAGATCACGAGAGAGCAGTTCATCCAGTCGCTTGACGCCAACGGGACGCCGATCTTCTCGAAGGTCTTGGCGCTGGCGGACGAGCGGGGCCTTCCTATTCACTGGGGTTCTCGCGGGTTCTCCGTGAACGTGAACCCCAAGGGCGTTCATTTCAAGTTCTGTTACGGCTACCCGCCTCATTCCGTGTATGGCCAGTCCATCTATACGAGGCTCTTCGATTCCGCCTTCTTCACCCGCGTCAACGCGGGCGAAACCGTTGCCCGTGACCTTGCGGAAAAGGCGAAAGCCACAGGGCTGTTCACGCCTGCCGGCAATGAACTCAAATGCCCGGTCACCCGCCCCCTGACCGACAAAGAAACGGATGCATTGCTGTCATGGATTCGGACAGCGGCGGACAGAATCGAGGAAGCGGGATTGCGAAGCGATTTGGAAGAGGAAACAGAAGGGTCGAACCAAGCCTCCGAGGTTACGGCTCGCAAGCTCGCCAAACCTCAAGGCTGACGTTCGGCGGACGAGAGAGACACATACATGATCTCGACACAAACGGTGATAGTTGAAGACGACGCACTCACGTTGTTCAAGCGATGGTACGTTATTCCGTTGAAGTGGTTGGAGCAGATTCCAAACGGCGACGGAGCGATGCTGGCGCTTGCGACATCTTGCTACCTTTACGAACGCTACGCGACCGCAGAACTTCAAGCGTCCGGAAAGAAGACCAGCGAGGATCGCATCGTCGCCCAACTTGCGACGGATCTCAATGTTGAGGAGAGAACTGCGGGCGCCTTCTGGGATGTCGTCAGAAATGGTTTCCTACACCAGGGCATGCCGAAGTTGCGCGACAGGCGCAAAGGAGAATTGCCTGCCTGGGAGTTGAATGGGGCTTTTGCTGTGCCCATTAGACTCGTGACGACAACGCCACCCCGCCTACAGATACAGCCGTGGCTCTTTCGTGATAGAGTGCTCAATCTGTTGCTCGCCCGTCCTGACCGCATCCTGCACAGTCGCACAAATCCCTTTGGAGTCACCTATATTGTGACTAGGCCCCCACCGGAAGGAGAACGCTGACATGCAGACCCCACACCTAAGCCACCGCCTACTGGTATCCCTCTCGGTACTCATCTTTGCCACTGTCGGATTTGCACAGGAAGCGCCAAAACCAACGGGCAAAATCAACAGCATACGGTTCGCAAAGTGGGCAAAGCCTGGCAAACTTGCCTCGTATTATTCTCATTGGTCTGCCAGTGTGACCGTCAAGGTCATTGCGAAACGGTCACGCAGTCCTGAGATTCGTATGACATACCTGGTCGAGAGCGACAAAGGAAAACTCAGAAAGGACAATGCCGGCGGAGCACTGGTCAAAGACGCAGCATACAACGCGATTGACTCGAAGAACATCCCACAGATGATCCAAACCGAATTCTGCGGGGGGTCCCTAATGGGAGGCGAGACACCAAGCTCAGCCAAGATTCTCGCGTTCAGGGCCGAACTGCTGCTCAACGGGGAAGTCCTCGACGTTCTCGTGCAGCAAAACGACAAGACGCTGGAGGCAAAAGGCATCCCGGCTGACTGGTGGGAGGAGAAGAAACATCCCGGAGCATTTTGACCGTCGCAGAAGATCCTGAACTGCCGAACAACGCCTCGCAACGTATTGTCAACCCTGGCGGGTTGTCAAACGTTGAAGGCAGGCGTTCAGCGAGTCACAGATTCGTCATCGCCTTCAGCCGGTCTGATGCTTCTTGGACCTCGTGTCAGTCAGCAAGGCCGGCGGCGCAGGCGCGATTTCCGCCACGGCATCGTAGTCCAGGCCGCGGACGATCCGGGCGTCCAGGAACGTCCCCGGCGCCAGGCGTTGCGCGCCGGCGCCCCGCAGGTAGATGACGCCGTCCACCTCGGGCGCCTCGTGTCGGCTGCGGGCGATAGCGCGCGCGCCGGCGGGAACCTTAGCCCCCCGCTCCACCGGGCCGTCCACCAGCACGCGGAGCGTACGCCCCACCCGCGCCCGCTGATGTTGCCGGGATACCGCGCGCTGCGCCTGCAGGAGCGTATCGCGTCGCCGGATCTTTTCCGCCGGCGGAACGTCGTCCTTCAGCCGGGCCGCCGGCGTGCGCGGCTCGTGCGAGTAGATGAACACACCGGCATGGGTAAAACAGCCTTCGCGCACAAAGTCCAGCAGTTCGGCAAAGTCGCGTTCGGTCTCGCCGGGATATCCGACGATGAACGACGTGCGCAGCGTCACGCCGGGCAGCTTCCGGGGGAGGCGGTCCAGCAGCGCAACGGTCTGCGCCCGGGTCATGCCGCGGCCCATGGCGGCGAGCATGGCGTCGCTGATGTGCTGCAGCGGCAGGTCGAGGTAGGGGCAGAACCGCTCGTCGGACGCCAGCACGTCCAGCACCGCATCGCTCAGATGCCGCGGGTAGGCGTACAGCAGCCGGAACCAGACCGGATCGGGCAGGGCCCGTAACGCGCGCAGCAGGGCGGGCAGGCGGAACGCGCCATACAAATCGCGGCCGTAACTGGTGGTGTCCTGGGCGATGAGGTTCAGTTCGCGCGCCCCCAGCGCGATCAGCTCGCGCGCTTCCTGCACCAGCGCCTTGATCGGCCGGCTGACCTGCCGCCCGCGGATGCGCGGGATGGCGCAGAACCGGCAGGGGTTGGAGCAGCCCTCGGAGATTTTCAGGTAGGCTGTGTGCGGCGCGCCCATCCGCAGACGCGGCAAGCGATAAAACTCATCCGGGACATGGCTAAGCCCGGCCGCCCCGGCGGCCGCAGTGGTGTCCGGCGTTTGCTGCGCCAGCAATGCGCGGCAGATCTCCGCCAGCCGCGGATAGTCGTCGAAGCGGATCAGCGCGTCCGCCGCCGCCAGCAATCCGGCCAGTTCCGGCACGTCGCGCGCGCGCTCCGCCAGGCAGCCCAGGGCCGCCACCGCCCGGAGCCGACCGCGGACCTTCAGGCCGGCCAGTTCGCGCAGCGTCGCGGCGGATTCCGCGCGGGCCTCCTGGATAAAGCCGCAGGTATTGACCAGGCACAAATCCGCGTCCGCCGGGTCCGCGGCGATCAGGAAACCCGCCGACACCAGCAGCCCGAGCAGGCGCTCCGAGTCCACCGTGTTCTTGGCACAGCCGAGGCTGACCAGGCAGACCACCGGTTGCTGCGATTTATTTCCGGCTCGCAGGGGCCTGGATTTATTATCACTCATAGTTATGTGCCCACCAAAACCCGAAATTTTCTTTACCACGGATCACAGTGGAGTAGAGGTGCCCGCCCACGCGGGCACCCCCCTCGTCAAACCGGACGTGCAGATTTCCCGCATCCGGCTTCCCACAAGCAGTTGGGTTTCACGAGAGGCGTTCACAGGGTGATCAGCTCCATCTTGATCAGGTGCTGATAGTAGGTCAGACCTTCCGGCACCCGGTAGGGTCGCTGGCTGCGACGTTCCAGGTGTTTACGCAGGCGTTCGCGAACATAATGGTTCATGTCGCGAAACGCTTTGCGCGGATACCCGTGGGCATAATAGTTCGCCCAGCCGCTCAGTTGGCGATTGAGGCGCCCGATCAGCTCCGGGACAGGGGTAAAACACTGCCGCTTGTCCGTCATGGCTCGCATCTTCGCCCGTTCACGCTGGAGCGCTTTGGGCGAAGGGAAGACATTCAGATACTTACCTGGCCGGCCGTACAGATCCCGGTCATAGCGCAGGTTGAACCCCAGAAAGTCGAGCCTTTGCCCTGCTTCCTTGAGGTTGAAGCAGCGTGTTTTCTCCCTGTTGATCCGCAGGCCCATCCATCCTTCCAGCTTTTCCTCGATAAACGCTTGCAGCGTTTCCGAGAGGCGGCTGGTGAGAATGACAAAGTCATCCGCGTACCGGACCAATCCGGCGATGGCGTGCCCCCGCTTGAGTTCTCGCATCAGCACCACCTCCAACCAGTGCAGGTAGAGGTTGGCTAATAGCGGCGAGATCACGCCCCCTTGCGGGGTGCCCTTGTCGTTCCGCGTCACTTTATGGCCTGCACCCTTTTCCGTCGGCTCCACCACCGGAGCCTCCAGCCACTGGCGAATCAGCCGCAGCACGCTCCCGTCCACGACTCTCATCCGCAGACACGCCATCAGTTTGTCGTGTGGGATGGAATCGAAATAGCCGGAGAGGTCTGCGTCATACACTTCGCTTTTCCCGTCTTTCAGATGCCCTTGGATCGCCTGAATGGCCTCCTGCGCCGACCGCCCCGGCCGATAGCCGTAGGAACAGTCGTGGAAGTCCGCCTCAAATATCGGTTCGATGATGAGTTTGACGGACATTTGGACAACCCGGTCTTTGATGACCGGTATGCCCAACGGACGCAGCTTGCCATTCTCTTTCTCAAGGTACACCCGACGAACGGGCTGGGCTTTGTAGGTCTTCCCTTTCAGTTCCTGCTCCAGCTCCATCAGAAAGCGGGCCACCCCGCCTTCCTGCTGCTCAATCTGTTCAAACGTCACACCATCCACGCCGGGCGCGCCTTTATTCCGGCGCACCAGCGCCCAGGCCCACCGCAACGTGTCCGGATGACCGACCAGACTGTACAGGCTGTAAAACCGGAACTTTTTTTCCTGTTTTGCCTTCTCGCTTAGCTTCCGTCTCCACGCAACGAGTTTCGGCGGCATTCCGGGTTCGGTCCGCACCGGTGCCCCTTCCGCCACCTGTTCTGTCGTAGATGCTTCCATCAATCAGCCCTTTGCGCTTCTTACTCCGCCCTGCTTATGCAGAGGCCCTTCGCTCCACGGTCGTTACCCGCTTCAACGCTACTACGGCCTCGTCCGACTCCCGCCGGTGTTGCCCGGCGGGGCTCCCAAGTTCCTGACAGAACTGTCCGAGCGCGCTATCCTCCTTGACCCCGCCGTGTGCCGCCCGTCCCTGTACCGTTCGCTTTCGGGAGGCTGCTGGCTTCAGATAATCCGACATCCTGACCACACGGATTAGTGTAACGAGGCTTGCACAGAGGTTCACTTGCGTTATGGCTCGCCCGTTCGCGAACACGGAGCTTCATCCGGTTGGTTGCCCTTCCGCATGTCCGTGCCGCTACACATGCAACGGTCAATTCATGTGACAAACTCCTTTCAGTTTGCGAGTTCTGCCAAGCTTGCTTGGCGCACCGGAATACACGGATGAAAGCGGAGAAGAAAGACATTGAGCCACGGATCAACGGATTGTCACGGATACGGAGTCCGAATTGCAATCGGCCTGTCTTTGAATGGCAGCAGTTCGAGCCGCCGTAATTCCAAGGCGTCCAGCTCTGTGACCTCAACTGCCCTCCGTGACCTCCGTGGTTAGATTTCCTGTTTCTGATTATCCTTCTCTTTTTCAAAATATTCTTCCCTTCTTCATCTGCGAAATCTGTGGATGCCATCTTCTTCCCCTCTTATCCGTGACAATCCGTGTTGATCCGTGGCGAAAATCTTCTCTGCCTTCCATTGTAGTTGAACGCCGTTTTCATCGGTCCGGTCGCAGAAATCCCGGGATCTCCCGGCGCGCGTCGCGGGTATAATCGCGCAACAGGACGCTCGCCAGCTCTTTCTTATCGAGGCCTCTGACTTCCGTCAAATAGAGGAACAGGCCCTCCGTCAAAGTCACCAGCGGGAGCGCGTGGCACCGGCCCCACCGCGCCCACAGCCAGTCGCTCAGCCGGCTGAACTCCGCAAACGGCGACGCGCCCGCCTCCGCCCACAATCGGGGCAGGGTTTCCAGAAAGTGCCCGCTGTTGTACAGGCTTTCCCAGAAGCGCGCAAACCGCCGCACGCCCTGGAGCGTGACGAAGTCCAGCAGGCGGTTGTGCAGCAGTTCATAGGGCGGCTGGGGAGTATAGACCATCCCCCACTCCTCGTCATGGCGGCCAAGCGCCGTGCCCCGCAGATGTTTGAGCAGGCCCACCTGGATTTCGTGCGGCTGCAGCCGGACCAGCCGGTCGAAGCCCGCAGCCAGACCGGCCAGCGTTTCGCCCGGCAGCCCGGCGATCAGGTCGGCGTGGAGCCGCGCCGGGGTCTGCGTCCGCAGCGCGCGCAGCGCGGCGGTGACGCGGTCCGGATCCTGCCGCCGGCCGACGCGCGCGGCGACCGCGGCATCGAAGGTCTGCACGCCGACCTCCAGACGCAGCAGGCCCGGCGGCGCGCGCCCCAGCAGGGCCAGCCAATCGTCCGTCAAACGGTCCGGCACGAGTTCGAAATGCACCTCCAAGCCGGGCCGCTGCCGCGCGTACCAGAATTCCAGAATCGCCCGCCCGAAATCCAAGTCAAGGTTGAAGGTCCGGTCCACGAATTTGAAGCGGCGCGCGCCGCGCGCCAGCAACCGATCGAACGCCGGCAAAATGGTTTTGAGCGGAAACCGCCGCACGCCGGGGTTGCTAGAGGACAGGCAGTACTCGCAGCCAAACGGGCAGCCGCGCGAGGCTTCGACGTACACCAGCCGGTGCTGCAGATCCTTATCGGTGTAAAGTTCGTAGGGTAGTTCGAGTTGCGCCAGATCCGGTGGTGGTACACGGATGATCCGTTCCGACGGACGGCTATCCGCCAGCAGTTTACGGCACAAGTCGCCCAGCGCCAGATCTGCCTCGCCGCACAGGACATAGTCCGCCGCAGCGGCCAGGGGCTGCGTCTCCGCGGCGCTGCCCATCTCCGGCCCGCCGACCACGAGCAGCAGCTCGGGGCGCACGCGCCGCAGGATCGCCAACAGCTCCGCGATCAACCGCACATTCCAGATATAGACACCCAGCCCGACGATCCGCGGCTGCCGGGCCAGAATTTGCTCCGCCGCGTCCAGCGGCGGCGTCTGAAGGTCGAACTCCAGCAGGTTCGCGTCCGCCCGCGCCGCGCCGAGATTAGCCTGCAAATACCGCAGGCCCAGCGCGGGATGCTGGTAACGCGCGTTAAAGGTCGCTAGAATAATTGCCGTCATTTACGGGAGCATCCTACATGATTCTCGACCGGTTGGAAGATTGTGATCGCTACCGCGCCGCGCAGCCGGCGTTCGCCGCCGCACTCGACTTTTTGCAGCGCGCAGATCTCGCCGCCCTCCCGGACGGGCGCGCGGATCTTGATGGCGACCGTTTGTATGCCCTGATCCAGCGGACCACCGGCCGCGGCCGCGCCAGCGCCCGCCTGGAGATTCATCGCCGATACCTTGACATTCAATATGTGATCGCCGGTGACGAGGTCGTCGGCTGGCGCAGCGCAGCGGAGACCTGTACGATCACGCAGCCGTTTGACGAGAGCAAGGATATCGGTTATTTCGACGAGCCACCGGCGCTCTGGCTGCCGGTGCCGCCGGGCTCGCTGGCGGTATTTTTCCCGGGCGAACCGCACGCACCGCTGGCCGGCACCGGGCCGCTGCACAAGGTGGTGATCAAGGTAAAGATGTAAACGAAGAAACACACCGGACAATGCGGAAGGCAAGGCCGGCAGAGTTTTATCCACAGATTTCGCAGATTACAGTCCGGCGCAGCCGCAACCAAAGCAAAGTGAATTTGGAAATAAGGAAAGCAGGAAAAGAAGAACGTTCCCGCCGTTCCTATATTCCTCATTGAATAATCCGATCGCCCAGGCAAAAGGCAGGCGCCTGAACGCCGGGTCGCTCATGCTTTGTAGCGAAGGGGCTTCGCCACTTCGCAGAGCAGCAGAGACCCGGCCTACAGCAATGTCAGCGCGGTGCCACCGGCTGCGAGCGCCAGACCCAGTCTCCGGCTTTGTCATCCAGCCGCGGTTTATCATCCTTCGTCCACGCCACCTGCCCGCCGTCGTCCTTCCTATTCCATCCGATGGAATACAGGACGAAACCATCCCCCTCCAAGCGATAACGCAGCGGCTGGCCACCGATCACATCGCTGGGCACCGCCGCGAGATACTGCGGCACCAGCACCGCAAGCGCGTCCGGGTAGCGGCCGTGCGCCAGCCGATAGCGCTCCAGCGCACACGCCGTGGCGGCGCTCTGTGCGGCGGTTTGGGACACGCCGACTTTTATCCAGAAAGATTTCATGGCGGGGAGCATGACTGCCTCCAATATATGATAGGGCGGCGTCAAGGGGTGCTTTTTATAGCCCTCCAGCACAAAATCCAAGGTGTCATAGCGTTCCGGATATATGCGTAGCGACCGGCTGTCCAGGCTCGGTAGAATATACTTCTTAAAGCAAAGATCCATATTGAGGCAGTTGATGTAGAACCAGCCCTTGGGAATCAGAACAGCCAGCGAGGGCCCTTCGTGCCCGTGCGACGAATAAGCTGCCATCGAACCCAGTCCTAGCCAGGCGCTGGGATTTTTCGGCAAAACATCCAAAAGCCAAGCAATGCAGCAACGCTCGCCGTGCAGCGCCAAATCCAGTTGTTCCAGCAGATTGATTCCAACCAGGTCCTGTTGGAGCAATTCAAGGGACTCCGCACTCCAGCGGTGATCAGCCAAACCCTCCCACACCGGCTGCAGGGCCTGCTGAAGCACAGCCGCGCGTATCATAAGGGAAATCTCCACCGGTTCGTCTTCAACAGCCCTGGCCAGCCTGAGCATCCGACGGACATCCTCCAACGCCGCGTCGGTTTGTCCGGCCGCCAGTTCGACCAGCGCCTTAAGGCAATACACCCTGGCCAGTTTATGCAGGGCGGAGACATGCGGCAGTTCCATGCTGAAACCGTCCTCGTAGCGGCAAGGAAAGCGGGCTTGCGGACGCCGCGCGGCATCTTCCACTTCCTGCAACACCGGCGCATAGATCGCCAAAGCGGCCAGCAGGTTGTCATTGGAATACGCCGCCCGCCACAGGTTGAGATCCTCTCGATGGCCACGGCGCCAGGCCCCACCCGGCGGCGATGTCACAGAGGGCGGATTCAGTTGTCCCAGCCGGGAATTCCAGGGGCGCCGGGTCGCATACAGTTCCGCGAAGATCGGCGCGGCGGCCATGTTCCCGTCGTTAGGGATCGGCGGCGGGGCCAGCTTCCGGATGTCCAGGCTGTCGCCCTGGACGGCGAGCTCGCGCAGGTGCCGTTCCCACAGATAGCGGCCGCGGATGTATTCCTCGGCGTGGTAGATCGCCACCAGCGCGACCAGCGCCAGCACCAGCCACAGCAGCACTTTTAGCAGCGTCTTCATGGGCGATTACCTCAACATCGGCGGCCGGCCCGCACGCTCCGAAACGATGCAAGCCACCCTGCTACCATTTGAATACTTACCAAAAAAGGGATGCGCCACGGGAGGCAATTCGGCGCTTGCCGCGGGCGGGGCCGTGCGCTAGTCTGTCGTCTGCTGATCACGCTTGTCGTGACGGGCGCGTGCCCGCCGGCAAGCGGCCATGACCAGGTGGCCGCACACGGCCCAGCCAGCATAAGGAGAGCAACATGAGTGCAACGTCCAGGTTCCCCCTGATTGGCGCCTTGCCCAAGATCGGCATTCGGCCGACGATTGACGGTCGCCGCAACGGCGTCCGCGAATCGCTGGAAGGCCAGGTGCTGGCGATGGCGCGGCGCGCGGCGAAATTCCTCTCCGCCAACCTGCGCTATCCGAACGGCAAGCCGGTCGCGTGCGTCATCGCCGACACCTGCATTGGCGGCGTCGCCGAGGCGGCCGCCTGCGCGGATAAGTTCCGCCAGGAAGGCGTGGGCGTGTCGCTGACGGTGACACCGTGCTGGTGCTACGGCAGCGAAACGATGGACATGGATCCACTGCTGCCCAAGGCGGTCTGGGGCTTCAACGGCACCGAGCGCCCCGGCGCGGTGTACCTGGCCGCCGTGCTGGCCGGACACAACCAGAAGGGCCTGCCGGCGTTCGGCATCTACGGCCGCGATGTGCAGGACCGCGGCGACGAAACCATCCCGGCCGACGTGCAGGCCAAGCTCCTCCGCTTCGCCAAGGCCGGTCTGGCCACCGCGATCATGCGCGGCAAGTCCTACCTCTCGCTCGGCGGCACCTCGATGGGCATCGCCGGCTCGATCGTGGACCAGCCGTTCTTCGAGAGCTACCTCGGCATGCGCGTCGAGGCCGTGGATATGAGCGAAATCACGCGCCGCATCGAGGAAAACATCTTCGACCAGGCCGAGTTCAAGCGCGCCCTGGCGTGGGTCAAGGCCAACTGCAAGGAGGGCCCGGACTGCAACCCGCCCGGCCAGCAAACCGCCCCGGAGAAGAAAGACCAGTGGTGGGCCACGGTGGTCAAAATGACCATGATCGCCCGCGACCTGATGGTCGGCAATCCGCGGCTCGCCCAGAAATATGGCGAGGAGGCGCTCGGCCACAACGCGATTCTCGGCGGCTTCCAGGGCCAGCGCGCCTGGACCGACCACTCCCCGAACGGCGACTTCATGGAGGCGATCCTCAACTCTTCGTTCGACTGGAACGGCATCCGCGCGCCGCGCATCTTCGCGACGGAGAACGACAGCCTCAACGGCGTCTGCATGCTGATGGGCTACCTGCTGACCAACACCGCGCAAATCTTCGCCGACGTGCGCACCTACTGGAGCCCGGAAGCCGTTAAGCGCGTCACCGGCATCAAGCTGACCGGTGCAGCCGCCGGCGGTATCATCCACCTGATCAACTCCGGCGCCGCCACGCTCGACGGCACCGGCGAGCAGAGCCGCAACGGCCAGCCGGCCATGAAGCCGTTCTGGGAAATCACCCCTGCGGAAGCGCAGCAGTGCCTCGACGCCACGAGCTGGCCCGCGGCGGTGACCGAGTATTTCCGCGGCGGCGGCTTCTCGTCGTGCTATCTTTCCAAGGGCGGCATGCCGATGACCATGACCCGCATCAGCACCGTCAAGGGCCTCGGCCCCGTGCTGCAGATTGCGGAGGGCTGGTCGGTGGATATCCCCGCGAAGGTGCACGCGACGCTCAACCAGCGCACCAACCAGACGTGGCCCACGACGTGGTTCGCGCCGCGCTGCACCGGCAGCGGCCCGTTCGCCGACGCCTATACCGTGATGAACAACTGGAGCGCCAACCATGGCGCCATCAGCTACGGCCACATCGGCGCGGACCTCATCGCGCTGGCCGCCACGCTGCGCATTCCGGTCGCGATGCACAATGTGACCGAGGGTGACATCTTCCGGCCCAGCGCGTGGGGCCTGTTCGGCGCGCAGGATCCGCAGGGCGCCGACTACCGCGCCTGCCGGAACTTCGGACCGATTTACGGGTGAGGAAGAAGAAGGCTGAAGGCCGAGGGCTGACGGCTAAGCGTAGAGCGTTGTGCGGGGCGGAATTCCAAGCTTGAAAACTCCGCCCTGTTCTTTCCCAGGCGAGGTGGGGCGACCCGATTCCGTATCGGGACGCCGCGACGCTCGCCTGTGGGCGGGGCTTCCAGCCCCGCGAAAAAAACACAAACCAAGCACGCGGGGCTGGAAGCCCCGCCCACAAATACCGCGCCCGCCGCCGAATACGATTCTTTCCATGCCATTTGGAAAACGCTGATGCCGCATGGAGGGCATTCGTCCAAACAGTCGCTCAACTACCTCTGCCCTATCTGCGTATCGAACGGCTGGGACCGGCGCAGAAGCTGGTTGAACAACCCCTGAGCGATGTAGTTAACGACGTCGTAGAAATCCTCCGCGGCAATCACGAGGTGGTAAAACTGCTGAATGAATAGTCCCTGGCCAGGGTGATCACGCGCGAGGGTCGTATGCTCGGTGCAATTCTTCTTGCGGATCCTTTCCCCCTTTCTGAGCGGGCTTGAGGCAGGTGGCGGCAGCGGATTGGCCCGGCATAGCACGTCAAACATAGGCAACGCGACATTCGTACAGCCGCGTCGGAAAAGACCGCTTGAAGACAGACTGGCCAAGGGTATAATGACGCCATGAGCACCATAAAGGAATTCAATGTCGTGATCGAGAAGGATGCGGACGGATACTTCGTGGCCTCCCTGCCGGCCCTCCGAGGATGCCACACCCAGGCGAAATCGCTCGATGTCCTGATGAAGCGGATTCGTGAAGCCATCGCGCTTTGTCTGGAGGTCGAGGAATCAGTCTCCAACGAGTTCGTGGGTATCCAACGGATCGCCGTCACCGCATGAGCACCTTCCCCGCAGTCAGCGGCTCGCAACTCATCAAGGCTCTACCGCATCTCCGCCCGCGTGCCGACACCCGCTGTCCGCGAGCAGGCGCTATTTGGCGCGCACCGTCTCCAGGGCGCCCACGCGGGCATTCAACGTGTAGTTCACTTCGGTGGCCAGACGTTTCAGGAGCTGGCGCGTTTCCTGATCGAGCAGCCGTCCGTCCTGTTCCAGCCAACGCTTCTTCTTGTGCGGTGGTGACAACAGGGCTGTGTACTCACGGTAACAGCCCTCAAACGGATATTTTCCCGCTTGCCACAGGCGGCTGGTGCCGACCGTGCGGTGGGAGGGACGCTCCTCATACATTTTGGCCAGTTCGCGGCTCACACGCGCCACCACCGCGGGTTCGATCACAATCGGGCCGGTAATCGCGGCCAGCATGGCCTTGGGCTGCGCCCATTGCCAATAGGAACTGCCCATCAAAAAACGCGGCGTACAATCCACATATAGATCAGCCTGGAACTGTGCGGGGAAGATATCCTGCCGCAGCTCGTCGGGGCTGACGATTCTGAAGACCATGGACGTAGCCGCAGGCAGGTGTACGCTCTTTTCCAGCATCCGCACATAATGTGCGCGCCAGTCGGCCAGATGCGGCTCGCGTAGCGGCTGGATCTGAGCCTCATAGCCCACATCTTCCGGGTAGCGGATGGGGCCGATGAGGGGGAAGAAAATGAGGCCTTGCCCGATGGTGGTCGCCCACCAATCCACCTTCCCATGCACCTGCACGCGCAACGCATCACGATCCACCACGAACACCACGATGGTTTTGGCCGTCTGCAAGGCCGCCGGCGCCATGCTGCCCAAGGGTACAATTTCCCTGGTGGTTGAGCAGGACGCCAGCCCTAACGCCAGCGTCAAGCCACCGATGGCAGTTAATAGTTTTTTCATGGCCCCAAGCTTCCTATGGGTTGCAACTCTACCGCGGATTGTCCCGCTGTACAAACTAATCCAGCGGCGGGTTGGTATCCGTGCTGGTGCGGTCGTTTGGGCGGGGCCATTTGAGGGTTGCTTCCGGGGGCCTGGCGATTAGAGTTGCGGCATTCAACGAAGGTGTAGCGCATGAAAGAACAAATCTTCAAGCCGGAGCCGGTCATCACCAGCGGGCTGGCGGCGCTCGACGAGGTGGTTCAGGGACTGCGGCTGGGCGACAACGTGGTCTGGCAGGTGGACCAGCTCCAGGATTACATCACCCTCGTCGGGCCATTCGCGGCGAGTGCGCTGCAGGCGGGGCGGAAGCTGGTGTATCTGCGCTTTGCGTCGCATCCGCCGGTGCTGCCGCCCGCTCCGCGCATCCAGACGATCGCGCTGGATCCGAGCCCGGGCTTCGATACATTCAGCGGCGAGGTCCACCGGATCATCGCGGAGCAGGGGCCGGAGGTGTTCTATGTCTTCGACAATCTCTCGGCGCTGGTGGTGGAGTGGGCCACGGACGAGCTGCTGGCGAATTTCTTCCAGGTGACGTGTCCGTTCCTGTTCGAGCTGGACACGGTGACCTATTTCGCGCTGACGCGCGGACAGCATGCGCCCAGCGCCGTGGCGCGCATCCGCGACACGACACAACTGCTGCTGGATGTCTTCCACGCCCAGGGCCGGCTTTATCTGCACCCGCTCAAGGTCTGGGGACGATTCTCAACGCAGATGTTCCTGCCGCATGTGCAGGAGGGCGACCGGTTCCGACCAGTGTTCCAGAGCGGCGAGGCGGCGGCGGTCTCGACGGCGGCGCGGCAGCAGCCGCTGCGCCAGGCGGCGGGCTCGATCGCGCCGTGGGAGAGCGTGTACCGCCGGCTGGCGCTCTACCGCGAGGCGGGCGGCAGCGACCAGAACTTGCCGCCGGACGTGGCGGCGCTGAAGGAAGAAATGACCCACATGCTTGTGGGACATCATCCGCAGTTTTTCGACCTCGCCAACCGTTTCTTCGCGGTGCAGGATCTGCTGGACATCCGCGGGCGCATGATCGGGTCGGGTCGCATCGGCGGCAAGGCGGCGGGGATGCTCGTCGCGCGGCGGGTGCTGCAGGCGCAGCGCGACGGCGCGGATGATCTGAGCCAGGTCCTGGAGGCGCACGATTCGTTCTACATCGGCTCGGATGTGTTCTTCACATTCCTGGTCAACAACGATCTGTTCCGGCTGCGGCTGCAGCTTTCGCGCAGCGAGCGCATTTTGGAGGAGGAGTACGCCGAGGTCGGGCAGCGGTTCCTGGCCGGGAAATTCCCGCCGGAGATTGTCGAGCTGTTTCGCAAC
>JAPLSZ010000354.1:0-396 GCA_026398385.1 Kiritimatiellota bacterium
CGTCGTTCGCTGTCAAGCGGCCAGCTCCCGCTGCAAAACACAGACGCAACTTACCCACCCTGCCGCCGCATGTCAACGAAAAGGCCGGGGGCGGCCCCGCCCCGGACCCCGGCGCGGAGCGGCCGGGGCGCCGGCAGGGCGGCGGGGTTCACCGCTTCGCGCAGGGCGACGGTGGCCAGGACCTTGGGAACGTACATCTGCGTTTCGAGCGGCAACTGGCCGGCAATCTGCTCGAAAGTGCCGGTCGCGTCTTTCTGCAGCGCGCGCCCCACACGACCGGCGCCGGCATTGTAGGCCGCCAGCGCGAGCGGCCATGAGCCAAACTGACCGTACAGCGCCCGCAGGCAGCGCGCGGCGGCGCGGGCGCTTTTCTCCGGAACCAGCCGCTCGTCCTGC
>JAPLSZ010000354.1:425-8333 GCA_026398385.1 Kiritimatiellota bacterium
CGCTGCGCGGTGTCCGGCATGAATTGAAAGAGGCCCGCCGCGCCCACCGGACTGCGCGCCCGGACGTTGAGTCCGGACTCCACCTCGGCCAGCCAGACCCACTCCGGCGCCACGCCTTCGGCCTCGAAAATATTCTTCAGCGCCGGAATCAGGAAGGCCGCCTCGTCGGGCTTCATGCGGCCGCGCAGCTTGCGCGTCCAACTCTCCTGGCTGCGCAGGTAGACCAGTCGTTTCAGCGTCAGTTGCACCGGCACGGACATCGCCGGCGGTCGCGGCGGAATGAGCCGCGCCCGGGGGCCGGGGCCGCGGACGGACGGCGGCGCGGCCGGGCGGGCCGGCGCGGGCGCGGGATACATCAACTGCGCCTGGCGCGACATGTCAAAATAGTCCTGTCGCTGGCGCAACCAGGCCTGCACAGGCTGGGCGGACGGCAGCGCCTGCAGATAGCTGACGGCTGTTTGTGCCAAGGGGCTCAACGCGGCCAGATCGTCCAGCGAGTCGGCCTGCAGCGCGTCGACGATCGCCGTCCAGAACTGCTGCCATTCTTCGGCCGACGGCAGGTCCACCTGGTCGCCGATGGTTGCGACAGCGAGTTCCCGGATCAGGTCGGTGTCGATTTCGTACACCTCCTCGCCGTTGGTCACCGTCAGACCGGCGCCGGCCGCGCCCGTCAGGCCGAGGCCCAGGCACAGCACCAGCCATCTCCACATCATCCCCGCCCGCGTCATGATACTCCCCCGTCTTACCAGAAGACCCGGTAGGGCGGATCCAGGGTAAAGGCGTTTTCGACATGGCGGATGCGCGGCTCGCCCCACTCCGCCACACCGACCACCTCTACCACATCGAACCGGAAAAAAGCAGGTCGCGTCGGAAGCTTCTTGAGATAGCGGATCGCCGCGCGCGACAGGCTGTGCCGCTTGGCCCGCTGCACGGCGGACAGCGGCCGCCCGAAATCCTCGCTGGCGCGCGTCTTGACCTCCACAAAGACCAGCGTGGCTTCGAACCGCGCCACCAGATCGAGTTCGTCGCGCCCAATCCGCACGCGGCGGCCGAGGATGCGGTAGCCCTGTTGGCGCAGGAACCGCTCCGCCTGCTCCTCACCCCACTCCCCCGCGCGCAGGTGCGCGGGCTCGGCCGACCGCCGGCGCCCCAGCCATAGCCATCGCCACATGTCCTCTTCATACCGCAGCCGCCCGCGCTCTGCAAGGCCTTGTTTTCACGGCCTACGCTGGCTTTCGCCGATCCCCTCCGCTTTGCGCTGGCCAGGGCGCGCCGCCTCACACCGGCTCGCGGCCGAGGCTCGTGATCCAGCGGTGGCCGGCCTGGATCCAGGACTGGATCTGCTGCTGCACCAGGTCCAGCAGGGCGTGGTCAGGGAAAAAATGATATTCTGTCACAAGCGTGCAGAGCGCGGCGAAGAACAGGCAGCGCAGCAGATAATAATCCATGCGATTCAGGGCAAAGTAAATCATGTAGGCCGGAACAAAGAGGCACAGCAGGCCCTGCAGCTTGTTGTCCGCGAACGCCGCCCCCAGTACCGCCAGCCACGTCGCGCCGACCAACAGCCAGCGGGTGGTGAGGTAGGCCTGCAGCAGGCGGGGATCGCTGCGGCTCGCCTGCTGCCAGCCGAGCAACAGGCCGAGCAGGAGCGCGAAGACCAGCCAGGCGGTAACGGACTCCATGCGGCGGGAGAACCGATACTGCCGGCGCCTGGTTTCCTGCCGCTGGCGCAGGTCGGAAAACCGCGTGGCGCTAATCGCCCCGACAGCGGCCAGCGGTTGCTGTTTGTCGTCGGACGCCGCCTTGATCTGCAGCCCCGCTGGCCGGAGACGATCCGGTTTAGGAACCGGCCGGCCGCAGGACGGACAAGCCACCAGCGCAGCGGCATATTCCGACACCCGGCTTTCCGCCTGGCAGTGCGGACAGGTTATAGTGATGTCGGCCATCGGCGGTTCTTTCCATTACCGGCCCACGGGCGCCTCGGGCGGCAACGCCGGCAGCGGTTCGACGGGCGCGGCCGCCGGCGCCTCGCGGCCCTGGATGAGCCGGCCGCTGCGACGGACTTCCTGGACGCGCAACAGGGTCCGGTGTCGCGCAGGATAGGTCTCCACCTCAAGATCCTGAATCATCCACAGGTCCTGGATCTTCTTGAAACTCTTCACCCGCAGCGCGCGCAATCGCTGCCCCCGAACGTCGCAGGTCTCGGCCTGCAACAGCACCCGGACCTGCGCCTCGATCCACAGGCGGATGGCGGCGCACGGGGCGGCCGTGCCGGCGGGCACGGGGACTTCGACGACGTAGCAGCGCCGACCCTTGAGGTGCNNCAGAGAAACGAGAGCGAAAGATCCAGCCAGGTGATGTCCGTGTCCTCCAACGGCTGGCCCAGGTCGCTGTGTTCCACGGGTTTCAGGGCGGGGCCGCGGAAACCGGCATAGGCCAGCGCGCCCGCCGGCGTCCGCCGCACATCCAGGCGGGCCAGTTTGCCGCCGAAGGCATCGCACAGGGTGTACTCGGCCTTGACCGCGCCGCCGCGCCAATCCATGGTCATCTCGGCCAGCCGGACTTTGTCGAGGTCATCCAGCCGGTTGCGCGCCTCCAGGCGGGCCTTGATCTGAAGCGGCTCCTGGGGCAGTCCCGCGACAACGTCCTGGAGCAGCCGGGCGCCGTCCGGCAAGGTGGCGATGACGGCGGGAGGCGGCTCGGCGGCCACGGCGGGGGCGGAAGTGTGCAGCGCCGGGCCGTTGGTGTCGGCCCCCACCTGCTGAACGGCGGCGAACGCGCAGACGCCCGGGAGCAACCAGGCCGCCGCCACCAGGGCCTGCCGGCCCCGGCGGACACGGCCGCCGGCGCCCCCAGGGTTCGGCGCGCTCCGGAGGCTCACTGCATTGCTAACCGTCCCAATCTTGTTTTCCTGCGAAGATTTGCACCGCAGAGACGCCGAGTACGCAGAGAAGAATGTCCTCTGCGACCTCTGCGCCTCGGCGGTGAATCCTCTTTGGTTACGGCTCTGCTGCGCTGTGCCATAGCGGTTTTGTTGGTCTTGATGCATGACGGCGTTTATGACCGGCCGCGCGCGGACGTCGGCTGCTTGCGCTTCGGCGGACGGCCTTTCGTCGGGACTTTCGCGGCCGGCCGGTGAGCGGCGAGCACGGCCTTGTCGATCGCCTCGATAAAGACGAATTTCATGATCCCGGCGCGACTGGCCGCCAGCACCTTTTCCTTGATCCCGCCGACGGGCAGCACCCGGCCCCGCAGCGTGATCTCGCCGGTCATGGCGATGTCCGGCGCGACCGGCTGCCGGGCCAGCAGCGACACCAGCGCGGTCACTAGCGCCAGCCCGGCCGAGGGCCCGTCCTTGGGCGTCGCGCCGGATGGCACGTGGATATGATAATCGTTGCTCCGCGACGGTCCGGCGGGCAGGCCGAGTTTCTTCGCGTTGGCGCGCACATAGCTCAGCGCCGCCTGCGCGGATTCCTTCATCACCTCGCCCAGGGACCCGGTCAGGATGAGCTGACCCCGGCCCGGCATCTGCGTGGCCTCGACAAAGAGAATATCGCCGCCGGCCGCCGTCCACGCCAGGCCCGTGGCCACGCCGGGCGCGGAGGTCCGCTCGGCCGTCTCGGATTCGAATTTCCGCGGGCCTAGGAAGTCGGGCACCTCCCGCGCGCGCACGCTGACCCGGCCCGCGCGGCCCTCGGCGATGCGGCGCGCGGCCTTGCGGCAGAGCGCCGCCAATTCCAGCTCCAGCGCGCGGACGCCGGCCTCGCGGGTATAGTCGCTGATCACCCGTTCCAGCACGCCGGCGCCGAGGCGGAACCGGCTGCGGGTCAGGCCGTGCGCGGCAATCTGCCGCGGCACCAGATACTTCGCCGCGATGTGCCGCTTTTCCTGCTGCGTGTAGCCGGCCAGTTCCAGGATCTCCATGCGGTCGCGCAGCGCCGGCTGGATGGGGTCCAGCAGGTTGCCGGTGGTGATGAACAGCACGCGCGAGAGGTCGAAGGGCTGGTTGAGGTACAGGTCCGTAAAGGTCGCATTCTGCTCCGGATCCAGCACCTCCAGCAGCGCCGACGAAGGATCGCCCCGGAAATCCGCCCCCACCTTGTCGATTTCGTCCAGCATGAACACGGGGTTGCGCGTGCCGGCCTTGCGCAGACACTGGATGATTCGGCCGGGCATGGCGCCGATGTACGTCCGGCGGTGGCCGCGGATTTCCGCCTCGTCGTGCATGCCGCCCAACGACATGCGGACGAACTTGCGCCCCAGGGCGCGGGCGATGGACTGGCCGAGCGACGTCTTGCCCACGCCCGGCGGGCCGATGAAGCAGAGAATCGGCCCCTTCAGGTCGCGCTTGAGCTTGAGCACCGACAGATATTCGAGGATGCGCTCCTTGACCTTCTTCAGGTCGTAGTGGTCCTCGTCCAAAATCCGCCGCGCGGCGGCGATATCCAGCTTGTCCTCCGTGCTGGCCGACCACGGCACCTCGGTGAGCCAGTCGAGGTACGTCCGAGACACCGTGTATTCCGGCGAAGCCGAGGGGATGGCCAGCATCCGGTCCTTTTCCTTCCGGGCCGCGGCCTCCACGTCCGGCGGCATTTTGGCGCGGGCGATGCGCTCGTCGAGTTCCTTGCCTTCGGACTGCTGCTGGTCCTGCTCGCCCAGCTCCTTTTTGATGGTTTTCATCTGCTCGCGCAGAAAATACTCGCGCTGGCTCTTGTTGAAGGCCTCGTTGACCTTGTGCTGAATCTCCGTCCCCAGGCGCAGCACCGCCAGTTCGCGGTTGAGCAGCGTGGTCAGCCGGGTCAGCCGCGACTTGGGTTTGTTGTCCTCCAGCAGCGCCTGACGGTCCTCCAGCGGCATGTTCAGGTGCGCCGCAATGGCGTCGGCCAGCCGGCTCGGATCGTCCATGTTGAAAATCGCAATCTTGAGCTCCTCCGGCAGGGTCGGCGAAAGCGAGATGACCTCTTGAAAGCGCTGGGCGGCATTGCGCATCAGCGCGTCGGTCTCCAAGCCCGGCTCGGGCTCGTCCGGCAGGGCCGCGTACCGGGCGGTGAGATAGCGCGGGTGCAGCTCGAACGCCTCCAGCCGGACGCGGCCCTGGCCCTGGACCAGCACGCGGACAGTGTCGTCCGGGAACTTCAGCATTTTCAGCACGCGGGTGAGGCAGCCAAAGCTGTAGAGATCCTTGCCCGTCGCCGCGTCGTCCTTGAGCGCGGCCTCCCGCTGCGTGACCGCGAGGAACAGGCGGCCGCCGTTGACCACGTCGTCCATCAGGCGGGTGGAACGCTGCGTCGCGACCACCAGCGGCACCACCATGCCCGGGAACAGCACCAGGTCGCTCAGCGGCAGCACCGGCAGCGCGCCCGGCGGGGCGCCGCTGACCGCCTCGCCCGCCCCCGGCAGGGTCCCCGGGCCGTCCGGCGGCAGCAGCATCATCGGAAATTCATTCATCCACATGTCGTTCATGCGCGCATCACCAGCGTAACGATCATCGGCCCGCACGGTTCGGCCGCGCGCGGCAAAAATATTTCCAGCACCCCGCGTTCCAAGTGCGCCTCGGCCCGCGCGCCCGCCACCGGGAACGGCAGCGGCACCACGCGCTGGAACGGTCCGTATTCCAGCTCCATCTGCCGGAAGCGCAGCCCCGCGTGTCGCGCGGCCTGGCAGGGGCTCGGCCGGTCGCCTTCCACCACCAGCGCCCCGCCTTCCAGCCGGGCCCGCACGCGCTGCTCCTCCACGCCGGCCAGCTCCATCCGCACCAGCAAGCCCTCGGCGCACTCCACCACGTCCGTGAGCGGTGTCCAGCCGGACGCCTCGTGCGCCGCCAGCATCGCCCCCCGCAAGCCGGACAGCTTGCGGTGCAGCAGCCCCCACTCCGCCAGCAGATTGTGCGTCATAAAGCCGTCCGCTACATCACGTCGCGCTCTTTACATACCGCATTGCGACCCCACGCTCAAGCCGGGAATTTGACGGAGTTTATCCACAGATCCGGACGCTCCGCGAGGTCGGGACCGATGGACGCCGATTCTCAGAACTCAGAAAGATCTCAGCCGCCATGCAATCTGTGTAAATCCCATAAATCTACTATTTCAGCACACCCCCGGTTGACGGGCACCGCGGTTGCTGTTAAAGTACCGCCCGTTGCTGCACCCGTGGCGAAACTGGCATACGCGCTAGATTCAGGGTCTAGTGGCCGCAAGGTCGTGGAGGTTCGAATCCTCTCGGGTGCACCATCCTCCCATCAACTCGGCCCGCCCCCGCGTCGTCCAAAAACCCCTGTTCGACCCGTCCGCGTCCGCCAATTCGTTGGAATACGATCGTAACGCGCCAACTTCGTGCCGCGCTTCCCTGGAGATCTGGAGCATCCGGCCGTCAGCTTCACCCGGCGGTCGGAAGAGCGGATGGTCAACCGGCGGCGCCGGCCGGGGCATAATCAATGTAGCCCTTTTCTCCGGGCGTGTAGAAGGTGTTGGCGTCCGGCGCCGCCAGCGCGAGGCCGGCCTGCAGCCGGCGCGGCAGGTCGGGGTTCGCGATGAACGGCCGCCCGAACGCAATGAGATCGCCCTTCCCGGCGGCCAGATCGCTCCCGGCCCGGACCAGGTCGTATCCGCCGGACAGGATCACCGTTCCCTTGAAGCGGGCGCGGAGGGCCTGCTTGATCTCCGGCTTCACCGGGGGTGCGCCCATGGCGCTGTGGTCCACGATGTGGAGATAGGCGAGCCCGGGCGCGTTGAGCGCGTCAGCGAGTTGCTCGTATAGCTGGTCCATGGCCGGGTCGGGCGTCATGTCGTTGAACACGCCGTACGGCGAGAGGCGCATACCCACGCGCGCGGCGCCGATCCCGGCGGCAACACGCGCCGCCGCTTCGACCGCGAAGCGCAGGCGGTTTGCCACCGCGCCTCCCCAGGTATCGGTGCGCCGGTTTGCGGCGGTGTTCAGAAACTGGTCCAACAGATAGCCGTTGGCCCCGTGCAATTCCACGCCGTCAAAGCCGGCTTCCAGGGCCAGGGCCGCGGCATCGCCGAATTCGCCGATGGCCTGCCGGATGTCGGCTTCGGTCATGGCGGCGGGGACCGGATAAGGCTGGGCGCCCTGCGCGTCCGTCCACATGGTGCCCGACAGCCCCACGGCCGACGGCGCCAGGATGCGGGCCCCGGCCGGCATGTTGAGCGGATGGCTTACGCGGCCCGTATGCATGAGTTGCACAAAAATGCGGCCGCCCTGCCGGTGCACCGCCGCGGTCACGCGCCGCCAGGCGCGGACGTGTTCCTCGTTATAGATTCCCGGGATGCGCGCGTAGCCGGTGCCGTTGGGCGATGGGGCGGTGCCCTCGGTGATCAGCAGGCCGGCGCTCGCGCGCTGGGCATAGAACGTGACCATCAACTCCGTCGGCACATGCCCGGCCGTGGCGCGGCTACGCGTCATGGGCGCCATGACCACGCGGTTGCGGAGTCCCAGGCCGCCCAGATGGCAGGGGACAAACAGCGGATGGGTGTCATTGGTTGTCATGCGGCCATTATGCCCGCTGCGGTGGGCGAAGCAAGCGCATTGTCCCGAGAGTGCGCGAACTTATCGCTGCACAGGCAAGCTGCGACGAGCGCCGCAGCGGCTCGCCGGGGATTGACCCAGCAGGTCCGCCCCGGCTGCCACATCACCCGGCGCGCGGATCCGCGCCGGGCGGCAAGAAAAAGTGACGGGGCAAACGCCGGGCCGCGCTGAACGGCCCGGCGTTTTTCTTAACGCGGTGGTGGTGAATCATTTTCCCCGCAAGCGGTCCAGGGCTTCAGTGACCTCGCGGCCTTTGGTTTCGATCAGGGCGAGCAGATCGTCGGGGGTCCGGGTGTCCTCCTCGGTCTTGCGGTTCGGGTTGACGGCCTTGAGGTCGAAGGCAGCGTCTTCGATGCCCTGCGC
>JAPLSZ010000152.1:0-10046 GCA_026398385.1 Kiritimatiellota bacterium
CAGAAGCGGTAGGCGTGCTGACATGAAATAGTGCTATAGTAAATCTATAACACTTATGCAAGATAAATCTTCACGCCAGCATCACTTTTTTCAGTATCCGTTAAAATTAGGCGAGGATCAGGGGGCAAGGAATCAGCAAACTTGACGTACAGGGTTAGGATGGCTATGTTGCGCGTGGCCGTATGGAAAAAATTTGGACTATGCCTTTCCGGCTGCTGCGGTGTCGCCGCGTTTACGGCGCGAGCGCCTTGCGCCGCGGACAGCGCCTGCTCCTCGTCCTGGCACTGAGCGCGGCGGGCGGCGCCGCGCCGGCGGCGGACGAGCTGGATCAGGAACTGGAATTTTCCACACAACTAGCGCGGTGGGGCCTGCCGCAGTACGCCGCGCGGCTGCTGGAGCGCCTGCTGGTGCAGCATCCGGAGGCGAAGGACCGGGCCAAGCCGGTGTTGGTCGATCTGAAGATTGCCGCCGGCAAGCTGGGCGAAGCGGAGGAACTGCTCAATGCGCTCAACCCCGCCGACCCGCACACGCAAACCAACATGTTGAGCCTGGCCATCGCCTACTTCCAGCGGCAGCAGACCGCGCAGACCAAGATGCTGTTCGACCGGTTCCTGAGCCAGCCGATCACGAACACCAACTTCTACCGCAATGCGGCCTTCCAGTACGGCCAGTTGCTGGAGCGCGCGGGTGACCCGGAAGGAGCGATCAAGGCCTATCAACACATCGTGAAGCTGGATCCGCTGGGGCGGAGCGAAGAGGTCCGCCACGTCATGTACGAGCAGGCGAACCTGACGATGAAGCTGGCGCTGGCGGAGACGGCGGTCAGCAACCGGACGACCCGCCTGGCCGCGGCGGAAAAACTATGCGACGCGGTGATTAAGCGCGGGTTGGACCTGTGGTTCGGCAAGGCCCTGATCATCAAAGCCAACATCCTGCGCAGCAACGGAAAGCCGCTGGAGGCCCGCAAACTGCTGCGGATGAACATGGACATCCTCCGTACCCTTGACGGCGAACTGACCAGGCAAGGCTTGGCGGCGCAGAGCCCGATGGCCGAAACGCGGGTGCTGCTGGGTAGTATCTGCCTGTCCAGCGCCCAGGGACTGCTCCAGACCCGGACGCCGGCCAAGGACGCCGAAGCGCTGGCCCTGCTGGGCCAGGCGATGACGGAGTACATCAACGTGCTGCGGAAATATTCCGCGAGCGACGCGGCGCTGGAGGCGCTTCTGAAAGCCGACGAGCTGAACGCCCTGCTGCGGTCCCTGGGCCGCCCCGCCGTGGATATGAGCAAGTTCACGGCCGACGCCATGGCCGGGCTGTTCAAGTCGGCCGACGAATTGTTCCGCGCCGGCCAGTATGAACCCGCCGCGCAGGTGTACCTGCGCGTATTGAACCAGGTGCCGGAAGGCGAGCCAAGCGTCGGCGCGCTGGTGAATCTGCTTCTGGCCTACGGGACCCTCCCGAGGCCGGATAACGCGCTCAAGGCGAAGATGACGGCGCTGTATCTCTGCGAACGCTTCGGCCGGGACCCGCGGGCGGGCACCGGCGTGCTGCAGTTGGCGGAGGTTTATAACACCGCCAAGGACCCGGCCAAGAGCGCCCCGGACAAGGCGGCGGACGAGCAGCGCATGCTGGCGTACTACGAACTCTTCCAGAAATATTTCCCCCAGCACCCGAAGCGGGGCGCCTTGCTGTACCGGCTGGCCTTCCTGCGCAATCAGGCCAAGGATGAGGCGGGCGCGCTCAAGCTCCTGCAGCAGATCGTGGACGAGCTCCCGCACGATCCGTATGCCGCCAAGGCCCTGGGCCAGATGGCCTGGGGCTACTACAGCGCCAGCAATTACGTGGCCGCCGTCAAGGGCTTCACGGCGTATCTGGCGCAGGCCCAGCCCGGCGCCGAAAAAGCGCAGGCGCAGCTCTACCGGGCCACCGCCTGCCGGCAGGTGGGCCAGCCCGGCGAGGCGTTGGCCGGGCTGGACGAGCTCATCGCCCAACTGACGCCCACGAACAGCCTCTACAACACGTCGCCCGCGGAGGTGCAGAAAAACGCCGCCGTGCTGGAGCAGGCGGTCTTTCAGCGGGGCCTCACCCTGGCCGGCCTGAAAGAGCCCGCCAGCCGGATGCCGGAATTCCGCGAACAGGGCCTCCGGGCCATGGACGATTTTATGAAGCGCTATCCCGCCTCGGCCCTCGTCCCGAAGGCCCTGCGCGCCCAGGGCGCCATCCTGCTGGAGCTTGGCCAGTTTGCCAAAGCCGCCCAGGTGTTCGACGAACTGGCCGTCCGCTATCCCAACTCCGACGAGGGCCAGAGCGCGCTGTTTTCCCTGGCCCGCAGCGCCCTGGAGGTCAAGCAATACGACCAGGCCAAGGCGGCCTTCGGCAAGATGCTGGCCCAGGCCGGTAAATTCACGCCGGAACATTTCCTCGCCCTCGGCCGGATGTTGGCCGAGGCCAAGCTGTCCGGCGAGGCGGTCCTGGCCTACGAACAGGCCGTGAAGTCGGCCCGGGGCGGCCCCGTCGAGGAACTGGCGCTCTACGGCCTCGGCCAGGCCAAACTCACGATCAAGGCCTATCCCGATGCCGCCCGATATCTGACCGAGCTGTTCAAGAAATATCCCACGACGGGTTTCTTCTTCGACGCCAAATTCGCCCTGGCCGACGCCGCGCGCGAGACGGGCCAGTACGAGCTCGCCCGCGCGGCGCTGGGCGACGTGCTGCGCCAGGTCACCCTCGAACAGCGCGTGCCGCGCGTCCGGGCCAATTGCGAGCTGGGCAAACTGCAGGTCAAACAGGGCGAAAAGTCCGCCGCGCTGGGCAGCTACCAGCTCGTGGCGCAACTGGAGGATCCGCTCAAATATCCGGAGCTGGCCCCCTGGGTTGAACAGGCGATCCTGGAGAGCGTCCGCCTGGCGATGGACTTGCAGCGGTATGAAACCGTTTTCCAGAATTGCGACCAGTACGAGCGGTATTTCCACGACGGCCGGAACCTGGCTGAAATTCGCAAGCTGCGGAACGACGCCAAGTTCAAAGCGGGGCGTAACTAGGCGAACGGGGTCCGATTGAGCCCGGCGCACCAGCCGGGAGGGAGCGAACGCGATGAAGATGCATCTAGTGGGCAATCGCCGGGCAGCGTGGCTGGCCCTGTTGCTGGCCGGTCAGGGGGCGGCCGCCAGTCAGGCGGCCTATGTCATCACGACCATCGGCCAGCGCATCACCGGCACCGGCATCAGCGCCAAGGCCAACGGCGAAATTACCCTGACCATCGGCCAGGGCGCGCAGATCTTTCTGCCGGGCCAATACACGCTGGCCGTGGCCGATCAACCGCCCGAATACGAGCAGGCCCAGCAGTTGATCGCCGGCAAGAAATACGACCAGGCCATCGCCCTGCTGAACAACCTCGTCATCAAATACCAGTGGCTGGACTGGGACATCAAGGCCAGCCTGCTGCTGGCCGAGGCGGCGCTTCAGCAGGGCAACCCGGCGGCGGCGGTGCAGCAGTGCGAAAAAAGCATGACCGCCTATCCGCGGCTGAAGGAGGACGCCGCCTTCCAGACCCAATTCCGCAAGACGTTGATCGGCGCCCGGCTGTTTACCCGCGTGGAGCCGCTGCTCGCCGCCGCGATCGGCGCCGGCAACCGCGCGAACGCCGCACGCGCGCAGCTCCAGCGCGGCGACCTGCGGCTGGCGCAGGGCCGCACCGAGGAGGCGGCCATGGATTACCTGCGCACGGCGCTGCTGTTCACGGCGGAAAAGGAGCTGCAGCCGGAGGCGCTGTCCAAGGCGGCCGGGGCGCTGGACAAGCTCAACGACAAAGCTTCGGCAAAAATGCTTTACCAGAAACTGAAAGCCCTGTATCCTAGCAGTCCGTATGCGGAGCAGGCCGGCTCAAATAATTAACTTGAACCAGGCGCCGGTCGTCGGTAAATGAATGTTTTGCCATGATGTTGGCAACGGCAAGGAGAAAGCAACTATGCGTAACGGATATGTTTGGATGGTCAGCTGTGTTCTACTGATGGTTTTCCTCGGATGGGTCCGACCCGCGTTCGCGCAGGCGCCGGCCCCCGCCGCCGATCCCGCCGCGCTGGCCGTCCCGGCCCCGGCGCCGGCCCCCGCCGCCGCCGCGCCAGCCGTCGTGCCCCCGGCGGCGGCGACTTCTCCGGCCCCCGGCCTGGAAGTCCCCAAGGAAGCGCCGGCGAAAGCGCACGGCACCGGCATCATCGCCATCATCTGGAAATCCGGTTTCTTCGGCGTGCTGATCTGGTTGATGCTGGTCATCGCCTCCATCATTGCCGTGGCGCTGACGATTGACTCCTTCGTCAACATCCGCGAAAAGAAAATCGCCCCGGCCAGCCTGGTGGACGCCGTGCGGGCGGCGATGAAGCAGGGGGATGTGATGAAGGCCCTGCAGCAGTGCGAGGCTAATCCCGGCCCGCTGTCCCACGTGCTCTCGGCCGGCTTCTCCAACGTCAAGGAAGGCTACGAGGTCATCCAGGACTCCGTCAGCATCGCGGCCGACATCGAAAGCGAGAAGATTCTCCAGCGCGTGACCTACCTGAGCGTGATCTCCAACACCACGCCGATGCTCGGGCTGATCGGCACGGTGCAGGGCATGATTTTCGCCTTCCTGACGCTGGGCACGCAGGCCGCCGGCGCCGCCCAGCAGGCCTCGCTGGCCATGAACATTTCCCACGGCCTCTGGGCCACCGCCGTCGGCCTAGGCACCGCCGTGCCGGCAACCATCTTCTACTTTTTCTTCAAGAACAAGGCCATGCGGATCATCCTGGGCATGGAGGCCATGACGCTGGACCTGATCAAGGCCCTGCGCAACGTGGAAATCGTGGAAGAATAAAAGGCGGGCGGGCGGAACGCCCGGCAACGCGGAACACGCCATGCGGAAGCACAGCGAAGAATATCTGACCGGCAACCTGACGGCCATGATCGACGTGGTCTTCCAGTTGATCATTTTCTTCGTCTGCACCGTCAACATGCAGGACAAGGCCATTGACGACAGCATCCGGCTCGCCATGGCGCCGCACGGCAAGACGGTGACGGCCAAGGAGCCCGGGGAAGTCAATCTGGACGTGGATGCGCGCGGCACCGTCTATCTCAATCGCACGCCTTATACGCGGGCCGAACTCGGCGCCCTGCTCAAGAAGGTGGCGCAGGACAACTACCCCCGGCCGGTCCCCGTGATCATCCGGGGCGACGCCGCCACCAAGCACGAGGCCATCCAGAAAGCCATGGATGCCTGCGTGCAGGCCGGCATCTGGAAGATCAAATTCGCCGCGTTCAAGGAACGCCGCTAACGGGCGCAGGTGCCGCCATGGCCAGAAAACGGAAAAAAATCGAGCAGAATCCCGGCGAGTTGAATCTCGTCGCCATGATTGACGTGGCGTTCCAGTTGCTGAACTTCTTCATCATCACCAGCCATCCCGTGGACGTGCTTGCGCATCTCGACGTATTCCGCCCTTCGCCCGATAAGAAAGCCCCGCGGCTGACCCAGCCGCCGCCGGTCATCCGCATCGAGATCTTCTCCCAATACACCCTGCTCAACGATCAGCGGGTGACCAGGCAGTTCCTGGTTGATTTCCTGGCCAATCAGGCCAGCTTCGACACCAGCAAGACCGTGCTGATCCAGTGCGCGCAGCAATCCACGCACGGCCAGCTCGTAGAGCTGCTGGATGAGTGCGCCCGGCTCAAGCTGTGGAATCTTTCGGTGATCAGCTCCACCTGACATCCTAACATGAACATCAACTGGACAGCCATCAAGCTGAAGGTCAAGGAGCACATCTGGGGGCCGGTCGGCTCCACCGTGTTCCACGTGGTGCTGATCGTCATCCTGCTCAACGTGGCCTCCAAGCCGCCGCCGCCCCCGCCGCCGCCGCCGCCGGAGGTCATCATGCAGGTGAAGGAGACCAAGGCGCCGCCGCCGGAACCCGCGCAGAAGATTGAGGAAAAGATTCAGGAGATGATGAAGGTCAAGCCGCTGGACGAGAACGCGGCCCTGCCGGACACGCCGCCGACCGTGGACGATTTCAAGCCCGGCGGCGACACCGAGGGCAACGGCGGCACCGGCGGTGGCGGGCCGTTGGGCGGCGGCTCGCTCTTCGGGGGCGGCGGTGCGGGCGGCGAGGCCGGCGGCATAGATTTTGCCGGCGCGGTGACAGGCCCGCTCATCTTGAAGGGCATCGGGCACGGCGCGTACAGCGGGCGCCTCGGCGGCGGCCTGGAGGGTTTGGGGAAGGCCGGCATCTGGGCCAAGGCGATCGAGCGCGCCATCCTCCGCGCCCTACGCTGGCTCAAGGCGGCCCAGGCCGCCGACGGCTCCTGGGGACAGAACCCCAAACAGAATGGCGACGAAGCCTATACCGGCCTGGCCCTGTTGTGCTTTCTGGCCCATGGCGACACCACCAGCTCGCCCGAATTCGGCGCCACGGTCGAAAAGGGCATCAACTGGATGATCGCCCGGCAGAATAAAGACGGCTACTTTTCCCCGAACAATCAGCAATATCCCTACCGCCACGGCATCGCCACCTATGCCGCCTGCGAGGCCTACGGCATGACCCGGATCCCCGAACTCCGGTCGGTGATGGATAAGGCCGTGGAGATCATCCTCCAGGGCCAGCAGAAGGGCGGCGGCGGCTGGAACTATGAATATAAAAAGGACGCGCGGCGCGACACGTCCGTCAGCGCCTGGCAGATTCAGGCGCTCAAGGCTGCGGTGATCGCCGGCTGCACGGTGCCCGGCCTCGAACTGGCGGTCAAGGATATCAAGAACATTCAGAATCCGGAGACCGGCCGGTTCGGCTATGCCAACCGGGGCGATGGCTCCTGGGGCATGACCGGCGCGGGCACGCTCAGCCTGCAGATGCTCGGCTATGGCACCGCCGCAGAAACGCAACTGGGGCTCAAGACTTTGCAGGGCTACAAGCCCAACTGGGAGCAAGGCGGCGATTACGCGCTGTACGGCATGTATTACATCACCCAAGCAAAATTCCAGGAGAGCGAGGCGTCCTTCAAAGCGTGGAATATTATTTTCGCGCCGATGTACTGCAAGAACCAGAACCCGGATGGAAGCTGGTCCGCGATGAAAAAGAGCAACGAGGATGGGCAGGGTGCCGTCTATACCACCACCCTGGCGTGCCTGACCATCCAAGTCTACTACCGTTTCCTGCCCACCTACAAGAGCAGCGCAGAACCCGCGGCCGGCGGCGGCGGCGCCGCGCCGCCCGCCAGCACCAACGTCGAGGACGTGATCGTCAAGATCCTCTGATTTCCGGCGGCTGAAAATAATGGTTGCACGCAATCCGGCGTAAAGCTATAGTACTTGGAAATTGGTCTGTGGAAGGAGCATCATGAAAATCTGGGCAGGCGTTTTGACGTGCGCGGTGAGTCTGGCTTTGATCACCGGCTGCGATAGCTGGAATTGGGGCGGCAGCGCGGATAGCTGGAACGAAAGCGGCGGATGGCAGGATGTGTCCGGCCAGTATGTTGGCGTCGACGGTTATCTGGTCAGCAATTACAGCAATCTGATACCCATCACCACCAACGCCGTCATCACCTACGCCATCTCAACCAATTCCATCACGAAGGAGATCGGGACCACCGTAGCCGCTCAGGCGTTTTATTCGGGCGTCATCACCCCGCTGCCCATCGTGCCCGCTTCAATCACTATTTTTGTGGGCACTTCCCCCTCGGTCACCCTCGTCGGCAATGCGAGCGGTGCGCTCGCCGGCAGCGGCGGCAGCGGCACCATCAATTACACTACGGGCGCCTACTCCATCACATTGACTGCGGCGCCCGTGGGTGGCCAGTCCATCCAGGCCGTTTACCTGTTCACCAGCGGCGGCGGGACCAGCGGCGGCGAGGTCAGCGGCGGCGGCAATAACCCCGGCGGCAGCAGCATCATCACCGCTTTCGTCGTGGAACAGGCGGGCAACAATGTCAAGTTCACCGACAACAACGGCAGCATTTACTCGGGGTCTATGGGCACGGTGTCTACCAATATCGGCAGCGGCACCAATATATCGTCCATCAGCGCGAGCTATTCATACGATGTGCGTGGTGTCAGCGCGGCGGGCATGAACGTGGAGATGGTGGGCTCGTTCCTGGTCAACGGCGTCGCGCAGGGCACCAACGGCACCATTATTGTTGGCACACAGATGACCGGCACGTGGCTGGAAGAAGGCGGCAAGACCGGCCATATCAAAGGTGTTCGGCAATAACACACATTCCGCGCTGGCGCGACGGGATCAACCGGCCGGGCGGCATGCCCGGCCGGTTGCTTTTCTGCGGGCGCCTCGTCAGCGGGCCATCCACCGCGAGAACGCGATGGAAATGGAAAGAACCTGGAGTGGATGACCTGACCAAGTAGTTGCACCGCACAGCCGGCGGGCAAGTGCGCCCACCAGAAAGAACGGGGAATGAACTGCGTGTAGCGAGATCAGTGAAGGGGCTACGCCACTTCGCAGCGCCCTCACCGCCGGCGACCGGCGGATCAAACCTGTGAGAAACACGTTTGCTATCAACAGCATACATCAGAACTGTCATCCCGTGTTACTGGGGAGAGTAGCAGAAACCCGGCCTACAGTATGATCTTATCGTCAGCGACGCCCCTACAGTACACCCATGCAACCGAGGCCTTACGGCCGGAACAAAGCGGCGTCTCTATCTTCAGGCTTCCGGATCTCGGCGTAAAATTATTTGGCGCTTTTTCATCGATTCCATGGAGGGCGATGAGCTCCGTCGCCGCCATCCCGGCGGTCGAGCCGACCGCCCTCCAAAAAAAAGTGCCCAGTCATTAAAACCGCGTCCGCCGCCGGGGACGAGGCTTTCCAATTAGGATTTTTCAAAAAAATCTTCCTTGTTGCATTCGGGGAGCGGCAGTGTGCTCTTTTCTCCTGTGCATGTGGCACCATGATGGTGCTACCTTGTGAGCAGTTGCAAAACCAAGGGAGTGGCAGATTGCAGGAAATTAAGGTATTGACAGGCGCAGGTTGCTCCAGCTATATATATTGTTGTTGCGATTGATCCTGTTCTGGGGGGACAAGACCATGGCGTTGCGGGAGAACAGAAAGTTGTCAATAAATGGTCCTGTCCGTTTTTCGGCCGGTGGGCGGCGGCTGTGGCGCGCCGGCGGCTGCTTGGCCGTGTGCTGGGCGGGGATGGTCGTTCAGGCAGAGGCGTCGGCGGCCACCTCCGATACGGCGAAGGTTGCCGCGGCGGACGCCCTCGAGGTCCGGATCCAGAAAGCAGATCGGGATCAGGTCGTTCAAGAAGTGCAGTCGTTATCCGCGCGCATCCAGTCCCGGCGGGCGGAATTGCTGCAGCAGCCGGAGCTCGCCCGGCTGGCCGACGCGCACCAGAAGGCGCAAGCCGATTACCGCCAGAAATTGACCGCCCACCCGGACTATGTCGCCGCTGTCCAACAGCATGAGGCGGATATTACCCGGTTCGACCTCCAGGCGGTGCGGGTGCGCGAGCTGCGTGGGCACTACGTCAATCACCGCACCCCCGCCCTGGCCGCGGAGTTTCCCGATGTTCCGCACGTGGGCCGGGTGAAGAACTGCGTGTTTTGCGAGGAAGCGTATGGCCATGATCAGGCGGGCGATCCGGCGGTGTTTCGCCGCCAGAACGAGCAGTATCTGCAGGAAGCCACGGCCTATCGGGAGTTGCGCAAGGGGGCGCTGGTCTGGCTGCGCCAGGAGCAGGAATTGAGCGCGCGGCTGCGCCAGACGGATGCGGACCTGGACCGGCTGGCGCGCGCGGCCGCGAAGTCCGCTGCGGCCGTGGAACAGGCGCTGGCCGCCGATCCGCAGTTGCGGCAACTGACGGAGCAGAGCGAACGCTGGCGGAAGCGCGGATTGGAACTGCGCCAGCCGGCGGCGAAATGATTTTCAGAGCAGGTGGATGAGGCCGGATGGATTTTATATCAGGAGAAAACACATGAAGAGATTCCATGGATTTTCGGCGGCGAAGCTGTTGACGCTGGCCGGGCTGGGCGCGAGCGCGCTGCTGGGCACGACGACGGCCTGGGGTGTGGATCCCAA
>JAPLSZ010000152.1:10096-14912 GCA_026398385.1 Kiritimatiellota bacterium
GGCAGGAATTGTGGACCAATTTTGTGAACGAAGCCCGGTTGTCCTATCTCAACATTTTCGAAAAATACTGGCGGGAGAGCTCCTATTTCAAATCCGACTCCGTGACCGGCAACAAGCTCCAGGGGTTCAACGCATCCACCAAGACGTATGGCAGCGTGGCTATGCCCTGGCCGGAGGCCCCGCGCGAGGGCGCGACCCCGGCCTTCACCGCCTTCTCCGCCGCCGCCACGGAACCGCGCGGCGTGGGCGAACCGATCGACGAGGCGAACCAGTTGTATTATCCGCGTACGAACGCCAATGATAAAACCTACAACCATCCGCTGGTGGACGGGGTCTGGACGCCGGGCGAATCCTGGAACGATGCGAACGGCAATGGAATGTGGTATCAGGGTGCTCCGGCTGTCCCGGCTGTCCCGGCTGGCCCAGATGGCCCGGTGACACCGGCCGAGGACTTCTGGCGGTCCAGCAACACCAGCGCTTTACGGACCGATGCCTGCGGCATACAGTTGCCCAACGCTATGCAGCGCACCACGGCGGCGACGGTGTGGGATCCCAAACGCGGCGAAATTTTCGCGGATTACAACAACACCGTGGACTTGATCAATGGCGTGGTGGGCTATGATCCCTCGGTGGGGGTTTGGGTGGCGGATGTGGCCAACCGGACGAACACGTTGAACACGGTGAACGAATTGAATTTGGATCCCACATGTCCCGCCGACCTCAGCGGCGATTTTTCTCATACGGTTGTTTACGGCGATCCGCTCGTGACCGCCAATGTGAATGTTCCGGCCAACGGCTGGCTGGATTACGCGGTGGACGCAAACTTCAGGCCGCTGATTTATCCGGCTATGCTGGGCAATACCGCCACGCCGGCGACCATCTCCTATAGCCAGTGGCAAACCAACGGGGTGGTCTACGGGGGTACAGCTCCGGCGCCGGCCGATGCCGTTCTGGTTACGGTCAAAGTCAACCTGTATCAAAGCGCCGAATTGTTCAACAGCCTGTTGCTGTCCGCGTCGGGCGGTAAAGTAAATATCTACGGCGATCCAGTCGGTGGGGATGGTGTATGGACGCCGGCAATACCGGGGACGCCGGGGACGCCGGCGGTGCCGGCGGTGCCGGCGGTGCCGTCTGAGTTGTTCGAGGATTTCATCTCGTGGTGGGATCCGACCGGTCCTGACAAGGACGGCGAGCCCAACGGCGGTTATACCTACGTGCCGGTCAGCGAGCTTCAACAAGCGCCGTGGTATACCAACAACCCCTCGGCCACCAACCGTCCGGACCGCACGGTACCCCTGACCTGGCAGCAATACACCAATTACATCGCCTGGAACTACCCCGGCAACGCGACGGGGCTGATCGCACGCGCGGGTAACGGCTGGTATGACGGCCCCGACGCGTGGAAGCGGAGCGGGGTCAGCACCAAGTACATCCAGCGCGGGTACCTCGACCCCAATGTAGCCATCACGTTGGATCCGGACTGGGACGGGCAGTGGGATACCCGGTTCTTCGGCGGGTCCTGGACCGGCTGGTGGAAAGCCGCCTTCGGCGTGTCCACGGCCCCGGACTGGCAGTTCGAGATCCCCAACGTCACCCCGTTCACACCCGCGGCTGGCAGTGCCAATGGCTGGATACCGGCGGACGACTGGGGGTACAACGGCCCGCGCAACTTCTGCGATCTAGCCTCGGCCATGTACCACTTGGGCGGCGATTTCAACAACGCGACCAATATTTTGGCCCCTGCGACTCCTTTCACTGGCTTCCACTGGGGCATGGTGCGCCCCGTGGGTGCCGAAGCTATAATCCGGCCGGCCGGCGACGGTCTCATCGGGGAGATCACCTCGCCGTGGAACGAGAGCATCTACGGACAGGATATCGGCAACGGGCCCTTGTCAGCGGACCAGGATCAAATGATTGTCAGCGCCGGGCCCTTCGCCTTCGACGTCAACGGGATCAACGGGTTCGACGCGGGCAACCTGCTGACGCTGGAAAGCATGACGCGTCAGTATCAGCCGCCGAACGATCCCCTCAACCCGCATCCGGTGTACATGAACACCAACCGGTTCCGCTTCTACCGCGACTGCAATCTGGACGGCTTGATCAACAACGGGGAAAGCCGGACAGGGGATGCCAATTACGCCCAGGGCTTTACAGGTGGCACCTTTGCGGCCGGGAATCCGAGGAACTATCCGTTCAATATTTTCCGTTACCTGGAGGATGCCATCGCGTGCTGGGATTATGCGGAGGACTTCACCACGCTGGTCACCGGCCTGAGCGGCGATCCGGATAACAGCCTCTGGGCGGCGGTCATCTTCCCGGTTTCGACGAACTCCGGCAATGCGGCGCTCGGCCAGACCGCGGGCCGGAAGCAGCGCGTGCTGACCCGGGACCGCAGCACGGGCTTCAACATCGGTTTCCAGGTGCGGCCGGTCGGCGGCGATGCGGGCGGCGAAGGGCCCTCTGCGACCAACTCCGTCAGCAGCGATTATTGCATGAATCTCATGGCGCACGAGGGCGGCCATGATTGGTTCGGCTGGCCCGATCTGTATGACTACAATGTATGGAATGTCCCGGGCATGTTCAAGAATGCGCCCGTGGCCGGATACGATCTGATGTCGGGCGGCGGCATGGTGCACGGCACCGCGACGCTGAAGGAAGATAATCTCTGGATTCACCCGGAAAATTTGAGCACCCTGCTGACCAAGGATGGGGGCCCAATGGTGGTCCAGATGAAACCGGTGAATGTGTACAGCAATGGGTATTATCGGTTCGATAATCCCGCGCGTCCGGGCGAGAGCTTCTACCTCTGGTATGTGGACACCAACACGAGCTTCGGAGTGGTGGGCGGCCGCGGGCTGTATATCGAACACGTGGATAAGAACGGATACGCGCCGGGCGCCATCCCGCCCCAGCAGCGGCAGAACACGCATTTCGTCTATGAAATGCTCCAGGCGGACGGCCTGAATCAGTTGCAGGACAACGTAAACTACGGCGACACCGGCGATCCCTTCCCGGGCACCAGCAACCGCACCACGTGGCTGGCCGGCGGCTACCCCAACAACCGGTGGTGGGATCAGACGGATTCCGGATTGCGCATTCTGAATGTGCAATTACCCAGCATCCCCGGCTATCCGGCCTTGGTGACCTTCGAGTACTACGACCCGGCCACGCCGATATCGCCCACGCTGGATACCGATGGCGACGGCATGCCGGATTGGTGGGAGATCAAGTACGGGTTGAATCCGTACGATCCCACCGATGCCACGCTCGATCCGGACTTGGACGGCTTGAGCAATCTATACGAATACGTGTTTGGCACCGATCCGCAGAATCCGGATACGGGCAACACCGGCACGCCGGACGGTCAAAGGGACAGCAACACCAATGGGCTCAGCAATTACGACGAACAGCAGATCACCAAGACGAAAGCGTTTCGCGTGCTCGCCGGCGTGGCGGGCAGTCCCGGCAGCGCGGATGGCGTCATCGGCAGCGCGGCGCGGTTCAACCTGCCGGAAGGCGTGGCGGTGGACACCGCCGGCATCGTGTACGTGGCGGACAGCGGCAACCACACGATCCGCATGGTGACCGTGGCCGGACGGGTCACGACGCTGGCGGGTCAAGCGGGAGTTTCGGGCATTACCGACAGCCTGGGCAACGCGGCGCGGTTCAATCATCCCGCCGGCGTGGCGGTGGACGCCGCCGGCATCGTGTACGTGGCGGACCGGGACAACCACACGATCCGGAAAATAACACCGGTGGTTGGCTCGGCTTGGGGCACGGTGACGACGCTGGCGGGTTACCCGCAGATGTTCGGCGTCAACGACGGCACGAGCGGCTTCGCGCGGTTCAACCATCCCACCGGCGTGGCGGTGGATAGCGCGAACAACGTATATGTGGCCGACAGCGGCAATCACACGATCCGGAAGGTGACGCCCGCGGGGGTGGTTACGACGCTGGCGGGCAGCGCGGGAGCGGCGGGTTCGCCCGACAGCGCGGGCAGCGCGGCGCAGTTTAATACTCCGGCCGGCGTGACGGTGGACAGCGCCGGCACCTTGTATGTGGCGGACCATAACAACCACACGATCCGGATGGTGACCCCGGCGGGGTTGGTGACGACGATCGCGGGCAAAGCCGGCACTTGGGGCAGCACCGATGTGAACTTCGGTATGCTGTTTAAATATCCCCACGGCGTGACGGTGAACAGCTCCGGCATCGTGCTGGTGGCGGATACCGGGAACAACCGCATCGCCATTGACCCGCCAGGCAGCCAGACCGCGCGGATCAACGGTTGGGCCGTGCCGCCGAATGGCGGCACGGTGATCGGCGCCGGCAGATATCCCGTGGGTTCGGCGGTGCAGCTCAGGGCGGAGGCCTACTTGAATTATTTCTTCGCGGGTTGGAGCGATGGGAATCCCAACCCGACAAGAACGATCACGGTGCCCGGAACGAACATCACCTACATCGCCAACTTCGCGCCGACGGCCTATACCTACACCGCGCCGCCGCAGAACCTGCTGCTGCCGGCGAACGGCGGGCAACTGGTGAGCTACAGCTCGCAGCTTGCGGCGACCACGTATGGAGCGGCGCGGCTGACGGATGGGGTGCAGAACGGGATGGGGGCCAGTTGGTGCAGCGCGGCCAACCCGGGGACCCAGACGTTCGTGTACGCCTTTACCAACAATGGCTATGCGACGTTAAGCCAGGCGGTCCTGTGGAACTATGGCTGGGGCGTGTACTACAGCAAAGACGTTGAGGTCTGGACCTCGCCGAACGGGACCAACTATACCTTGGCGGCGACCAACACGCTTCCCGCCAG
>JAPLSZ010000337.1:0-3983 GCA_026398385.1 Kiritimatiellota bacterium
CATGCCGGCGGCGATGTGCGCGTGATGGTGTTGCACCGCCACGTGCGTGGGGGCCGGAAACTCCCGGGCGAAGCGCGTGGAAATATAATCCGGATGGAGATCGTGCGCCACGATCTGCGGCTGGACTTTCAGGAGGCGCATAAAATCAGCTACGGACTTCTGGAGAAAACTGAGACTGGCCACCTCGTCCAGGTTGCCGATGTGCTGCGACAGAATCGCCTGCCGCCGCCGCGTCAGGCAAAAGACGTTTTTCAGATCGCCGCCGACGGCCAGCACCGCGGGTCCGGTGAAGGGCAGGGGCACGGCTTCCGGCACCCAGCCGCGCGCGCGGCGGTAAAACAGCCGGCGACCGCCCACCAGCCGGAGGACCGAATCGTCACAGCGGCGCACGATGGACCGGTTATGCACCAGCGCAAAATCGGCCAGCGTCCCCAGCAAATGATTCAACTCCGCTTCGTCCGCGGCGAGCGGCTCTTCCGTGCGATTGCCGCTGGTCACAATCAGCGGGCTGATCCGGTCGAGCAGCAGGTGATGCAAGGGCGTGCAGGGCAGGAAGGCGCCGATATCGTCCGTGTCCGGGGAGATCAGGCGGGGCAGGCGCGTCTCCGGCCGCCGGTTGAGGATTACAATGGGCGCGGCGAACGACTGCAATTCGTCCGCCTCGGCTTCGTCCACCGTGCAATGCGCGCGGATTTCATCCAGCGAGCGGAACATCACGGCCAAGGGTTTGCCCGACCGTTGCTTGCGCAGGCGCAAGTTCCGGACCGGGTCATCGCCCGTCGCGTCGCAACAGAGCTGGTAGCCGCCCAGCCCCTTCACGGCCACGACGGCGCCCTGGCGCAGCAAGTCCGCCGCCGCCGCCAGGGGCTCGGCGGCGGCCACCGGATCGCCATGCGCGTCGAGCAGCCGGAGTTGCGGTCCGCAAACCGGGCAGGTGTTCGGCTGGGCGTCAAAACGGCGGTCAGCCGGCTGCTCATATTCCGCGCGGCAGGCCGGGCACATGATAAACGGCGCCATGGACGTGCGCTCCCGGTCATAGGGCAACTCGTGGACAATGGTGAAGCGCGGCCCGCAGCAGGTGCAATTGGTAAAGGGATAACCGAACCGGCGGTTGGCGGGATCGCGGATCTCCCGGGCGCAGTCCGGACAGGTGGCCAGATCCGGCGGAAGGCCGACCAGCAGATCGCTGGAAGACTGGCTCCGTTCGATCCGGAAAGGTTGTGCGTCATGGTCGGCGGGCAGTTCTGCGGTGGTAAAAGTCTCCACCAGGGCTTGGGGCGGGGGGTGCTGTTGCAGCCGCTCCAGAAACTGTCCGACGGCCTCGGCCGCGCCCTGCGCCTCCGCGTCAACGCCGGCCGCCGTATTCCGGACAAAGCCGGTCAGTCCCGCCGCCGTGGCGTAGCGCCAGACCGTGGGGCGGAAGCCGACGCCCTGCACACGGCCACGGATGGAAATTTTGACCCGGCGAATCATGGTGCGCGCGCACTGTATCCTGAATAACCCGCCGGCTCAACCGGCAAGTGTCGAAAAACGTAATGGGTCAGTGACGTAGGGGCGCAAGCTTGCTGCGCCCGCCGGCGGTGAGCGTGTCAAACCCTCGGGCGTCGCCTCTCGCCGGGTCGGAGACCCGGCCTACAGTATGATCTTATCGCCAGCTCCGCCCCTACGTGACTGACCCATTACCGAAAAACGGTTCGCCTTTTGTTTTTGACCGTGGTATACTACGTCAAGAAATGAAGCGGGCCGCGTACTGTGGCACAGAACAAAAAAAAAGGAGACGGCATGAATACATGGGGGCTGGGAGTGCTGGCGTGGGGCGCCTTGGCGGCGGTGGCGGCGGCGCAGCCGATGCTCGTGGCGGTGATGGACTTCGATGATCAGACCGGCCAGCGGGCCGAGGCCAAGCTGGGCGGGGCGGTGGCCCCGGGGGCGCTGGCGGCCAAGGGCGTGATTCTGCTGGGCCAACAACTGCTGAATGCAACGAATTTCACGCTGATTGACCGGCGTGATTTCATTGCGCAGATGGAAAAGGAGCAGCCGACGAACCAGGGCAAAAAGACGGCGGCACGGCCGTCGTTCATCCACGCGGCGCAGGCGTTGCGGGCGGATGCCGTGCTGCGCGGCAGCCTGCTGAGCTTTTCGTCGGGCAAGCAGGTGGTTAATCAGGGCGGTTACAAGACGGAACTTAATCGCCTGACGCTGCGCATCAGCATCGAAGCGCTGAATCCGGTGGATGGGGCCGTGATCACCATGGCCACCGGGTCGGCGACGGGCCAATTCCGGCAAACGGAGCAGAACTACACGGAGTTGTCCGAAGACGAGGCCATCGGCCTGATGGAGAAGGCCGTCAACGACGCCGTGCCAAAACTGCGGGACGCGCTGCAGCAGGCGCAACTGGCGCAGCAGAGCCGGCCGCGGATCAAGTTGAGCGTCAAAGCCCCGGGCGCCGATCCGGCCCTGGTGGAAGTGGACGGCATCCTGATTGGCACCACGCCGCTGGCGGACGCGGAGATCTTCAAGGGCGACCATGTGTTGACGGTCGGCAAAGCCGGCTACCGGGACGTCTCCAAGCGCATCCTGTTCGAGAAGGATACGGCCATCGAAGTGCCGATGCTGCGCACCGAACTTTCGGCGGAGGAAATGAAGCAGGTCCTGGAGAAGGCCCGGCTGCATATTTTCCAGGGCGAACCGGGACTTCTGATTCACACGCTCAACGAATAGCCGGCGGCGGGTCAAGGCGGCGGGCGCTGCGGCGCCTCGGCCGCCAGATGATCGTCCTTTTTTGTCAGCACGGTGATGACATAGTAGCCGATCGGCACGCCGACCACCATGCCCCAGATGCCGAAGAACCGTTCCCCGAGCAGCAGCAGCACCAGGATCAGCAGCGGATGGACGTGCAAAACGTCGGCCGTGATCTTGGGATTGAGCAGATAAGCCTCGAAGGCGTGAACGAGCGCGATGAGCGCCACCAGCTTGATCATCAGGTCCAACCCCCCGTGCTGAATGCCGAAGAGGAGGATCGGGATGGAGCTCAGGAACGTGCCGAGGATGGGGATGAATCCGCACAGAAAGACGATGGCGGAAAGCAGCGCGATGTTCGGCACGTTGAAATACCAGAGTCCGGCGGCGGTCAAGATCGTGTTGCAGGTGGCGATGATCGCCTGGGCGCGGAAGGCTTTGCCGAGCACGACGGCGAAGGCCTGGAGATGCGGCGCGACGTGCTGGTAGAAGGTCCCGATCCGGCTCGTCTCCAGCGCCCGCATGCGGGCCGCGATCCGGCGCCAGTCCAACACCAGGGCGAAAGAGAAGATGATGGCCAGAAGCAGCGAGATGAACAGCTTCCATCCGAGTTTGACCAGGTTCAGCAGGGTCTGGAGCACGTTGGGCAGGGCCGTCTTGATGGCCCGGATGGCTTCGTCCTTCAGGGTGGTCATCAGCGCGGCAT
Organism: Kiritimatiellota bacterium; assembly: GCA_026398385.1. GTDB lineage: Bacteria > Verrucomicrobiota > Kiritimatiellia > CAIQIC01 > CAIQIC01 > CAIQIC01. The sequence goes on from JAPLSZ010000337.1 coordinate 3,446, forward strand.
ATTCCTCCGAGCCGATGAATTCCCGCCCCTTTTCCTGGCCTACGATGCGCACCACGATTTTGTCGGCAAACCGGTTGATTTTTTCCTGCGCCTGCTTTTCGCTGTCGCCGGCGATTTCGGTCAGGATCTGATTGGACTGGATGACCAGCTTGGGTCCCATCCAGGCCCCGACAGATCCCAGCAAACTCAAAAACAGAACAAACACGACGATCGTCGCCCAACGATAGTTCATGTTCAGCCGACGCACGACCCAGTCTATGCCGGTCTTGGTGAGATAGGTGATCAGAAACGTCAGGAAGATCAGCAGAAAGAAGGGGCGCAGCAGATAGAAGAGGCCGATGAGGATCGTCCAGAGGACCAGCTTCTCCCAGTTGTGCGCGAAAAATCTTTTAACGCCAGAACCTTCGAGCATATCCGCTCCTTGCCGGCACCACCGCCGGCCGCCAGGTTACACGAAAGCCGCGCCCCTTTCCAGCGCCGTGATCAACGGCCCGATCCACAGGGCTAGCCCGGCTTATTCATGAAGCATGAACAAGCC
>JAPLSZ010000337.1:4048-5360 GCA_026398385.1 Kiritimatiellota bacterium
TATTCATGAAGCATGAACAAGCCGCCCTGCGGGCTTCGACTCCGGCCCGCCAAACCGGGCCTGCGCTCAGGGTTAGCCCTGAGCAAGTTGCGCAGCACCGCGTCGAAGCCGGATGGGCGACCTGAGGGCCGCCCATCAGGCGGATTATGAATGAATGCGTAGCGTTCATGAATAATCCGGGCTAGTGCACCAGGTTTTTTAGATCTGCGCCAGCGTGGCTCTTAGGCCTTGGGCCATTTGAATTTGATATAAACGAATCGGGTCAGGTGGGTCGCTCCGCCCCCCTCACCAACGGGCATTAACGAGCGGCAGGACCTTCCAAACACCGGGCTGGTCGAGGGCCAGGTTCAGGAGTCCGACTTGGAGACCTTGCAGCCGGCGCGTGCAGTTGATCAGGCCCATCTGGAGCCCGCGCAGGTCCGCGGTGACGTTGACGAGCCCGAACTGGCCGCCGGCGACCGTTTGGGCATAGCAAACCGCTCCGAATTGATAGGCGGCTTCGCGGGCGGCCACGTTGACCAGGCCATCCTGGGTTCCGGCGATGTCTTGCGCGATATTGACGACGCCGACTTCACTGCCGCTCACCCGGCCGCCGGCCTGGTTGAGCAAGCCCATGTTGAAGCCGGTCAGATGACCGCTTACCAAGTTAACCAGGCCGAGTTGCAGCCCGTGGTGATCGCCGGTGGTCCGATTGACCAGACCCAGGTCCATGCCGTGCACGTCGGCGTTGACGCCATACAGCAGGTTCAGGCGCAGGCCGTTGATGGAATAATCCGGAGACACCAGCGCGACCGGCGAGGCCAGCGCCAGTTGGAAGGGATAGGCCGGCGGTGCCTCAGCCAGCGCGGCCATACCGATCAACATGCTCAGCGCTATGATCCGTATCGTTTTCATCGCGCAGCGCCGTTACCAAACGGCTCACGACCACACTCCGCCGGGCCGCTTGGCGCAGCGTGGCTTGCATTTTATGTCATGCCGGCACTATCGCGCAGGCCTACAGGCGAAGCAACGTTTTTTTCGCCTTGGCGTTTCTGGTCCGGTTTTTCGTAGTTGAAAAACGGAGTGCGATGCCGTTACAAGTTACCACTGCGGCGCATGAAGGATAGTCATCCATACCGCTGGCTGGAGACCGGGGATGCGTTCTATCGAACGCTGCTGACGGAGATCGCGTTGGCCCGCGCGTCCCTTCGGCTGGAAACCTACATTTTTTCCGCCGGCCGGCCCGGCGACGACGTGCGCGCCGCGCTCGTGGCCGCCGCGCGGCGGGGCGTTCGGGTCCAGGTGCTGCTCGACGCCTTTGGGTCCTTGGAGC
>JAPLSZ010000016.1:0-1354 GCA_026398385.1 Kiritimatiellota bacterium
ACGCCAACCGCGGCATCCTGGCCGCGCCGCAAAGCGTACGGCCGGGACAAACCCTGGTCATTCCGTGAGCGCCGCGCCCTGCAGTTTGTGATTGAACGCCGCGCGGCGGATGCGTACAATTTTGCCCAAGTCCGCATAGCAGCGGGCCGGGAGGAAAACTATGGCCAATACGGATTTTTTTGACGACGATCTAAGACGACACCACGACGCGGAGCGGCGCGCCAAGCTGGCCGCCAACGATGTGACGCAAGTCAACGACGAGGACCCCGCCGCCGAAGGCGTGCCAGTGCGGTCCGTTTCGGACTTCAGCATTACCCGCATGGCGAAGCACAAGCAGGAAATGGATGCCAAGGTGGCCAGCGCCGTGGAAGAGCTGGAGAAGCTCCGCAAGCGGCAGGAGGATCTCGATCGCCAGCGCAAGGAGCTGGAAGACCTCCGCCGGCGGCAGGAAGAGTATGAGCACGGCAAGCAGGAAATGCTGGACCGCTTGAACCAGAGCCTGGTTTCGCTGGAGAAGGACGAAATCCAGGCCAACCGCCTGACCGAAATTCTGGGCGCCACGCGCCAGCGCTTCAAGAGCATGCTGGGGGAACTTCAGGAGATCAACGAGGAGTCCTGGCCCGAGCATGAAATCCGCGACGAATTGAACAAGGCCGTGACGCGCGTGGAAGACGTCCGTATGGAATACAACAAGGCGGTGGCCAAAATTGATGCGGTCTCCGGCCAGGACGACCAGGCGCCCGCCGCGCACCCGTCGGTCGTTTTCGAAGAGCGCCACGCGAGCCCGGAAGCGGCACACAACTTCTGGCACTGGTTCAAAATCGGCGTGGCCGTCAGCCTGCCGCTGCTCCTGGTGCTGGTCGTGCTGATCGTCCTGGTGCTGGTGGTGCGCGTTCGCCTCATGTGAACGGGTGTCGTCATGGTCTTCCGCTCAGCCAAAAGTCCCTTGGAACGGCGCCTGCACGAGGTCGCCAAGGACAGCGCCGGACTGCGCTCCGAGATTAAACGGCTGCAATGGGCTTTGAAAAAACCGGAGCGCCTGCTGCAGCACAAGGGCCTGCTGCCGGGCATGCCCCGCGGCGCGGCGGTCGTGGCGCCGGCCAAGGCGCCGGCGGTCCGTCCGGCGACGCTGGAGCCCGACGCGCCGGCGGCCGCTACGCCAGCCGGCGAGCTGTTGCCTTGGAATCCGGCGCCGGGTGTCGCCGCGCCGGCGGCGCCCGGCCGCAAACCCGCGCCCGACGATGAGCGTTTTGCCCACTACTTCTCCAGCACGGGCTTCCTCGGCAAGCCGGCGCTGCGCCAGGAGCGCAGCGTCATGCGCAGCCGGGCCATTTTTGTGGCGATCATCGTCATC
>JAPLSZ010000016.1:1361-3528 GCA_026398385.1 Kiritimatiellota bacterium
CATTTTTCTGGCGATCATCGTCATCATCTTCGGCGTCATTGTGTTTAAGTTGATTTTCCGATGACACCCCGTCGGCCGCCAGCGGAGCGCGCTTTTCTGGATTTGACCTCCTCGTGGGGCGTCATTCGCGTGACCGCCGGCGGGGGGAAGATCAGGGCCTGCGGCCTGCCGAACCTCGCCTGCGAACCGCGCCGCGTTTTCCGCGTCATGCGCAGCCGCTGCGTGGCCGCGGCGGCCGCCGACCGCCGGGTCTTGCGGCAGGCGGATCTTTATCTGCGCGCCCTGCTGACCGGCCGGGACCTGCCCGCGCCCGAGCTGGACATTCCGACCGCCTCGCCCTTGGTCATCCGCGTCTGGCGCGCTTTGCAGGCACTCCCCCGCGGCGCGACCATCTCTTACGGCGAGCTGGCCCGTCGCATGGGCTGCCCGCGCAAGGCGCGCGTAGTGGGCCAGGCCTGCCGCGCCAACGTGCTGCCGTTGTTCATACCCTGCCACCGCGTGCGCGCCGCGGATGGGTCCCCGGGCGGCTTTTCCGCCGGGCTGCCGTGGAAGCGCCTGTTGCTGGAGAGGGAGCAGCCGGGACATGGATGAATCGGCACGTGGCGAACCGGCGGCCGCGCCCTCCCTGCGCGTGGCGATCGCCTGCGGCGGGACCGGCGGCCACATTTTCCCGGGACTCGCCACCGCGGACGTGCTGCGCCGCCGCGGTCACGCGGTCACGCTCTGGCTGGCCGGCAAGGATGTCGAGCAGTCCGCCGTGGGCGGCTGGCCCGGCGAGGTGATCACCGTACCGGCCCAGGGCTGGCCCCGCGGGCTTTCCCCGCGGGCCCTGCGGTCCGCCTGGAGCCTGTGGCACGCCGCCGGCGTCTGCCGGCGCCGGATGCGCGCGCAGCCGCCGGACGTGCTCCTGGCCATGGGCAGCTACAGTTCCGTCGGCCCGGTCAGCGCTGCCCTGCGGCTCGGGGTGCCGGTGGTTTTGCACGAGGCCAATGTGGTGCCCGGCCTCACGATCCGGCTCTTTGCGGGCCGGGCGCGCGTGGTGGCCGCCAGCTTTGAAGAGACGCGCTTCCATCTGCGGCGCAACCGGATCGTGGTCACCGGCATGCCGCTCCGCAGAGACCTGGAGGCCGCCAGCCGCCACGCCCGCCGCCCGGCGCCCCATCCGGTTTTCACGATCATGGTCTTCGGCGGCAGCCGCGGCGCGCACCGGCTCAACGAAATCGCCGTCGCGGCCATCGGTCTGCTGGCGGCGCGTGGCGTGGCGGTGAAAGTGCTGCACATCGCCGGCCGGGACGATGAGGCCGGCGTGCGGACGGGTTACGAACGCGCCGGCGTGGCGTCCGAGGTTTTCGGCTTCACGACCGACGTGGCGTGTCTGTACGCCGCGGCCGATCTGGCCCTGTGCCGCGCCGGCGCCTCCACGTGCGCGGAGCTGCTCGCCTTTGGCGTGCCGGCGCTGCTGGTGCCGTATCCGTTTGCCGCCGCCGGTCACCAGCAGGCGAACGCCCAGGCGCTTTCCAAGACCGGCGCGGTGGATTACATCGCCGAGCAGGATCTGGCCGGCGATTGGCTCGCCGATTATCTGGACGCCTGCCGCCGCGCGCCGGAGCGGCTGGCGCGGATGAGCGCCGCCGGCCGTGCGCTGCGGACGCACAGCGGCGCGGACGAGCTTGCCGCGCAGGTCGAGCGGGTGGGCCGGGGCTGGGATGGGCAGACGACTTAGCCCGGCGCCAGAACATGAAACTTGCGACGAAAAATGCAGCCCGCAGCGCATCGGCGCGCCGTGAGCGGCGCCGGCAGGCGCGGGATTTGCTCTGCGTCCGCCGGCTGCTGGCGCGGCCGCCGGGCGCCGTGCATCTGGTGGGCATCGGCGGCGTGGGCATGGGCGGCGTCGCGCGGCTGCTGGCGGCCCGCGGCTTCCGCGTCAGCGGTTGCGACGCGCACGCCGGCCGCATCGTGGACTGGCTGCGGCATAGCGGCGTGGCGGTGACGATCGGACATGCGCCGCGTCATGTCGGCCCGCCGGTCGCGTGGGTCATTCGTACGCCGGCGGTGCGGACGGACGCGCCCGAACTCCGCGCAGCGCGGCGCCGCGGACTGCCGGTGTTCGCGCGCGGTGTCGTGCTGGCCGCCCTGGCCGCGGAAACGCCGGCGGTGGCGGTCTGCG
>JAPLSZ010000320.1 GCA_026398385.1 Kiritimatiellota bacterium
AAGAATCACCAAGCACACTAAGTGTGAGCGTTGTGTATATCGCCAAGCATCGTAGAATTTTCATGGCATTATCCTATTCTTTCCCAACGTCGAAAGTCAGGTTCCGAGCGGAACGCGAGGTAACCTGCACTTTCTGGTTCGCATCTTCATATCCCTGTCTTCATCATCTGAAAGAACGTTTTGGAAGGAACTGGATCAAGCCACCCCCCGCCGTCGTAGATTGGTCTTGTCATCAAGTACGCCAGCCCGGCCAAGAGGATTGCGAGCGTCACAAATAGCATCACCTTTGGGTGTAGTTTCCATGACAGCCATGTGAGTGCTGCGGCTATTCCAACCACGACACCCACACAGATCGCCGCAAGTAACAGCATGACGGCCGTTCCGGCAACCGGTCGCCGATCGAACAAGCAGTAAAGAGAAGAGAACATCCACATGGCTGCTGGAATGCCACCCTTGATCGGCGGCAGTGGCAGTGCGACCGCGAGGGCTACGGCCACAATTATGGAATGTGTCTTCTTGTTCATCTTCAATTCATGCGAACATCATAGTAGCCGTCAAACATAGCAATCCAAAAACCGCGCTGGTGATGCCGTTCCAATATTTCCACGTTGGTAATACGCGAGTTACGCGCGAAATTGACGCAGAGCAAAATATTGCGGGAGGGATGATTTGCGTCCGGTGGTGCCGCAATAGTCGGGATGGTGCGAGTGGTTTCACCGGCAAGCCCGCCGTCGCTCAAAGAGCAATGGCGGACAAGGTGCCGGGCAAGTTGGGGCCCTGGATGTGGTGAACCCGTTCGATCCGTGATTGGACTTCGTTGTCCGATCGGCTTCATTTCCGCATTTCACCCCTGAGGAGGGAAGGCCGATAGCCTCGCCCCGCGCAGCGGGATCCAGAGTATCGCTCCGCGACGCGGCCTGCAACTTCTATATGCGGGCAAAAACAGCGGCAGCCGGCTCCGACGTGCGGGTGATTGGTTGAGGGGTGTTGATTTTTTGCGTGTGGTAGATGGGGCGGATGGCGGTTGGCCGGATGTTGAGGGCGGCGGCGGTTGATTTTTTGCGTTAGGTATGGGCTGCGATGTGCGAGTCGGTACAGGATCTGGAGGGGATTAAGATGAGTGACAAGGCGGATGGGAAGACGGACGGCGCTGCGGCTGGTACACCGAAGGCGGATGAATCAACGGACCCGGTTGTGCTGGCGAATGCGTTGCGGTTCGAGAAGGCCAAGAACAAGGTGCTGCTCGATGAGGTGGTCGCACTGGAGGATGAGGTCGTGAACCGCTGCATGGAGGATTTTGACGCGGTGGTGAGCGACGAGACGCGGGAGTTCTGGCGCGAGCAGCTCCTGTCGAACCGTGACGCGGCCACGGCGGCGCTTAAGGAAATGCAGAGGAATCGGGTGGCGGGTGCCGATGGGACTCGCCGGCCGCTGCACAATCGCGCGACGGCGCGACCGGTGCCTGGCGCGGCTGGCGGTGCTTCGGCAAGCACCGGACAGGGGGGCGACACGGATGACCGGGCGGCGAAGATTCGCAATCGCGCGCACGAGATCAGCAAGGCGGAGCGCGTGCCGTTCTCGGTGGCGTTCCGGAGAGCGGAAAAGGAATTGGGGAATAAGTAGCGTGGTTTGGCCGGTGGCGGCCCGGCTTCGTCGTCGCGATTCACGCGGGACTTCGCCGCGGCGATCCGCCTGCGGCAGATCGGAGGAAGAGAATGAGTCAGAGCAATACGAGGGTTGGTGATATTCGGGTGCTGGCGGGAGAGGCGCTGACCGGCATGGAAGGCCGGCTGGTGAAGATGACGCACGACACCGGGGTGGCGGAGATGAAGCTGCCGGCCGCGAACGCGGACTACGCGCTGTTTGTCGTGATCGAGGGCGGCGCGGATGAGGCGCTGGTATCGGTGCGGCCGATCCAGGCGAATCGGAATGTCCGGCTTGCGCTAAAGGGAACGTGCAATCCGGGCGACGTGCTGGTCCTGGCGGACGTGGGTACGAGTGGCGACAAGGGGAAGGTACGGGCGCTGCCGACGGCGGGCGGGACGTACCGAGGGCTGGCGATGGCTGAGGAGGCCGGGGTGGATGGTCAGTTTGTTCTGGCCCGGCCGGCGATGCTGGGGAACATCGTCGTCACGTAGACGGGATGACGAAAGGTTGATGGTTGAAGGGTGGGGGCTGAAGCTGAGGAAAGGACGAGGAGGATAGACGATGAGCAGATTGAGTGAGATCAGTGCGTCACCGACCCTGCGGGAGTTTGCCCAGGGTGCGGCGCAGAGTTCGATCATGCCGGTGGCGGATTTCGTGGCGCCGACGGTGGAGGTGGCGACGAGCACGGGCCGGTTCAAGTGCTACACGGAGAAGAACCGGTTCCATATCCCGGATACGCTGCGGACTTTGGGCGGGCGGGCCGCGGAACTGCGCTTCGAGGCGACGGACGCGACGTTCAATTGCGAGCCGCATGCCTTGGACTACCCGGTGGACAACCTGGAGCAACTCGAGGCGGAGGGGCTTGAGAACATGCTGCGCGAGGGGGCGACGGCCGTGGCGGAGGTCGGGGCGCTCGCGCACGAGAAGACCGTGATTGACGCGGCGCTGGCAGCGGTGGGCGCCGGCACGGCCAAGACCTGGAATTCGGCGGCAGACCCGATTGCGGACGTGGATGACGCCATCCTCACCGTCATCAAGGCCGCGAAGTACGGTTCGCTGATGGGTGTCGGCGTGATGTTCGGCGCGACGGCGTGGAAGATTTTCAAGAATCAGGAGAAGGTCCGGGGCCGGTTCGTAGTGGGCAATGGTGGCGGCCCTTCGACAGGCTCAGGGCGGGGCAATGCGAACCTGGGGCTGGCGGTTCCGACGGAGCAGTCGGCGACGCAGATGTTCATCGGGTCGCCCGATGTCCGCACGTCGTACATGATCTATGACGCGGCGCAGGAGGGGAAGGCCGAGAGCATCAGCTTCCTACTGGATACGGCGATCCTGATCTTCGCGCGCAAGGACGCGCCGTCCCGGCGCGATCCGAGCTTCATGAAGACGTTCCGGTTGATGAACCGGTTCATGGTGCCGGGGTCCTACATGCGCGATGACGGCCGCGTGGAAGTGGCGAAGTTCGATTGGTCCGAGGATGTGAAGGTGACGAACTCGGCCGCATGCGTGCGGCTGAACATCGCCGCCGCGTAGCGCGGCAGAGGTGGCAGGGTTCGGGGTTCAGGCGGAAATTTCGGAGGGTTGCGGGATGAGAAAACTGATTGGGATTCTGGCGGGATCGCTGGTTTGGGTGACGGTGGCGCTGGCGGGGAGTCCGGCGCAGACGACGGGGACTGTGGCAACGAATGGGACGGCGATCACGGTGCCGGCTTCCGGGAGTATGGCTTACAGGTTGGAGACCGTAGTCTTCGGGGCGGATACCGGGACGACGCAGACGGTGGCCTTGGTGCAGGGCGGCATTACAAACCAGATTGCGACGAAGGCTGTGAGCGCGACGGATCGGATGCTGTCGGTGACGAATGCGCCGTGGTTGTTTGCGGGTGAGAGCGTGCGCATCACCACCACGGCGACCAACAGTTTCGGGGTCGTGTTGGTGGGGCAGCTGCAGAACTGAGAAGCAAGCTGTCCGGTTTCGGGTGTCAGGTGGCTGCCCGGCTGCGCGAGGAGGCTACGCCGCGGCGAGTCTGCGGGTCGGAGGTTGGGGATGGGTGCCTGGGCTGAACTGACAGTCGATGTCGTCCGCAACGCGCTGCCGAGCGACATGAGTTCGCAATACCAGCCGTGGGTGGATGCGAATCCGGCCAAGGCAAACAGGTTGAGCGAGATTGTTGCGGAGATCCTGAGGACGTTTCGTCAAGCGGTTGCGGCATTTCCGGGAAACGTTTTGGACGAGAATCCGGATACAGTGCCGGCAACGGGGTTCCGGCATGCGCTCGATTTGGTGATCTACAACCTGGGTATGGAGATGGGGGTGCGGTTCGCACCGGAGGTTTATACCTTGATCGCGCGGGCGGAAATCTGGTTGCGGATGGTTCAGAACGGCGGGATTCGGGTGGATCCGACGGCATGCGCCGGGACGCCGTCGTATTGCGCACCGGATGATGCGGCGGCGCACGCGTTTATTTTTGGGTAGGGGCGTATGAAG
>JAPLSZ010000050.1:0-3995 GCA_026398385.1 Kiritimatiellota bacterium
TTGCCATCACCGTCATCCGTCGTCGCTCCCTGCTGCTCATTTCGATCATCTCCATGGGGCCTCCTTGCTTCAGCGCAGGAGACCACCCATGGGGACATTTCTAAAGAGTTACAAGGGGACATTTTCAAAGAGTCGCGACATGCATGAATCTCACGGGCATGAAACGATGTTCGCCGCTGGTCCTGCTACGCGGCGCGGGGGTGCCGTCCGCGCCGTGGTGGACGGCGGCGCTCCTATACGCGGTGGGGGGCGGCGTATTGTGCGCGCAACCGGCGCCGACCCCACCCTCCAACCACGCCGCACGCGTCACCGCGAGCAGCTCCGCCCAGTCCGGTTCCGACGGCGAGTTCTTGGTGCGCCTGGGCCGATCCGCGGCGCATCCGCGGATCCGGCTGCGGATGTTCGACCCCAGCCTCAGCCCCGCCGGCCGGGGCGCGGAGCCCCGGGTCGGCGCCGCGGAGACCACGTCGGCTTTGGTCCTGTCGAATTATGTCGCGTCGGCCTTCACGAACTCGCCCCGGCTGCAAGAGGCCATCCTGGACCTGGCCGCGGGGGAGCGGCCCGCCGCGCGTCAAAAGCTGCAGGCGCTGCTCCGGCAGAACACCAATGATTTTGAAGTCTACGGGATCCTGTCCGTGCTGGCGACCGAGGAAAATGACGCACCGACGCTACGCGCGTGCCATGAAAAATTACGCGGCGCCGGCGACCAGATGAATGCCGACTTCTTTCTCAACCTCGCCGGCCTGGCCCGGCTGCGCCGGGACCGGCTGGCCGAAAGGGAGTATCTGGACGCCACGCTGATGCGCGATCCGAAAAAGCTGACGGCCTGGGAACAACTGCTGTCCTTGGACCTCCGGAACCTGCAACCGGCGGACGCCGAGGAACACGCCCGGCAGGTCCTGCGGCTGCAGCCCCGCCACACGCTGGCCAATTACATCATGGGCTCGATCGAATGCGACCGTCAGCATTATGCCCAGGCCGAGGCGTACCTGCGCACCAGCCTGTCGGCGTGCCGATCGTCCGAGGCGCTCAATGATCTTGCCTGGACCGTGAGCCGGCAGGGCCGCCCGTCCGAGGCGCTGCCCCTGGCGCGTGAAGCCCTGGCGTTGGACGGCAAGAACGCCGTCGCCTGGGACACACTGGGCGTGATCCTGACGGCGTTGCACCAGGCCGAAGAGGCGGAAAGGGCCTTGCGCACCGCGCGGACCCTGGCTTCTGACCAGCCGGAATTCACACTCCACCTGGCGCAACTGCTGGCGCAGATCGGCCGCGGCCCGGAAGCCCGGGAACTCGCCGAAGGACTGGTGCGCCTGCCAGGCACCGGGCTCTCGCCGGCGACGCGGAGTGCAGCGCAACAATTATTGGGCGCGCCGGGGACCAGCAGTCAGTAGGCAGCAGTCAGTAGACAGAATGAGGAGGCGTAAGCCATCTCATGGCGGTCGGTCATGGGCGCTTGGGCACGCGCCAGACTGTGCGTTCCCGGCACAAACATTCGGCGCGAGGGCGCGCCGCACAGCAGCCGGATGCGGCGGCACACCCCGGCCTGGTCATTGTAAGTCCCCGGTGGCCTTGGTTGCGCTCTTCAATCGCACCAGGTGCGCTCGCGCGTGGCGGCGGCCGCCACGGCGGCGCGCGCCAGATCCACGTCCTCGGCCATCTCAAAATCGAACATGCCCGCCAGGACGAAATCCGCGCCGTGCCGGAAGGCATAGTTGAAAGCGCTCTCAGGCGGAATGGCGCCGGCGGCCATGACCTTGAACGCAATCCAGGGCTTTTTGACGCCGCGCATGACGGCGGCCGTTTCGGTCGGATCCTGGCACCAGTAGCCGGGGATCTCCGCTTGGGGCGTCTTTAACTGTTCGGGTTTCGGCGCGGTCGGGTAGTTGTGATGATGGAACGTCTTGACATAAAAGTCGGCCCCGACGTCGTGCTGTTCGCAGAACTTGACCACGTTCAAGTCGTGTCCGGCCACGCCGGCCGGCAGGTCATGCTGCTTGATGCATTCCAGCGCGCGGACGAGCACATCCCGCTTGCCATGGAAGCAGAACTTGTCCGCCTGCACGCCGTGGATATACAGCGCGTCGGCCCCGGCCTCCGCGAGCTGGCCGATGGCAGCCCGGTCGTCCTCGGCCTGGCCGGTGATCGGCGGAGCGACCACCCATTGGAGCTTCCCGCCGCGCTGCAGGCGGTGTTGCTGCAGCAGGCCCAGGCAGCGCTCGTCGGCGTGCAGCATGATGGTATTGATGCCGCGGCTCTCGGCCATGGCCAGGGTGTCGAGAATTTTCTCATCCGTGTTATAATGCCGGGCAAGATTGCTGATATACGTCAGATCCCGGCGATGAATATAATTGGTGATCAGGTTGCAGCCCATGATCAACCGGCTGAGCTGCAGCTTGCCGAGCTTGCCCTGAGGACAGCCGTCACCCTGGGGCACGATCTTGACCGGTTCCGCGGGCTTGTTCACCCCCCGGGCCGCGGGTGCGACGCCGAGCGCCAACGCGCTGCCGGCCGTGGCCAATAACGAGCCCCGGAGGAACTTGCGCCGCGCGATGTTCTGCGACATAGGTGCTGCCTTGCTGGTGGTGACCCTGCGACCCGTTCTGCGGCCCTGCTCGGATCAACAGATCACTTTATCCGCATACACAAAACCTACTTTAACCTAGGCCCTTTCGACAGCCCTGTCAATGGGCCGCTTGACACCGGGCCACCGATGTGTTTTTATTAATGTGGCTTGGAATAAGAAAGGAAGCCCAGGCTTTGACGGCCATGAAAATCGAGGTTCAACAGAAGATTGCGGAACTCAGGCATCTCTGCCGGTGTCCGATCCGCGTTTATCTGGCCAAGGAACTGAAGGTATAAGCCCGTCTGACATGGTCGGTATGCAAACCATCCTTCCCTGGCGAATAAAAAAACCGGGATCACCGATCCCGGCTACAGCGGAGCAAGTGAGATCCCTGCTGGGATCTCTTTGTAGCCGGGGTCGGTGACCCCGGCGAAAGCCGGCGTCCACGGCCAGCGACAAACGCCAATAACACCTTTTGATACCGATACCGCGTTGGAAACTATCGCATACACCGCGGGCGCAGCAAGACTGCGCCCCTACATAACGCCCCATTCCCCCGGAATGGCCGTGAAACCACGCGTGAGGAGGCCTGCCGGCCGGCAGGCGCAACGCGTGTCATGGGTCCTCGCGTGGTAATGCAGGTGCGTGGCGGTCGGCCGTGGGTTTGACCGGCGCACCACAGGCACTTCGACAAGCTCAGTGCAGGCGGATTCGACCCATGCGACCACTTCGACAAGCTCAGTGCCAGGCACGCTCACCGCCGGCGGGGGCGCCGGCGCGCAGGACCTTCGCGGTAAGCCCGAGCAGCAGCAGCAGGGCGGCGAGACCGCCGGCCAGCAGGCAGAGGATCATCGCCTGCGGCGTGGCATGACAGACGCTAAGCAGCGCCAGATAGCCCAGCGTGACGGGGATCAACCAGAGCGTGCATGTCGCGAACGGATCGTTGACCCCATACATCAGCCGCATGAGCAGGGCGGGAAAGATCGTCATGACCGTCGCGGCGGCCACGCACAGCATCAGCGTAAGCACGGCGGGGACAAGAATGAGTCGCGGATGGCCGGAGGTTACCGCGCACGGAAACATGGCGGTGATCATCGGCATCGGCAGAAAGAACACGATCCGGGAGAACATCGCCGCCTTGCCGTAGGCGGCCAGTGTTGCGCCGGTCAAGTACCGTGGCGAGAGGATCAGATCGGCGTTAATCAACAGGAACAGCGCCATCTGGCCGAGCAGCACCCCCCAGAAATAACCATGGATTGCGCGCGCGGACGGCAGCGTGGCTGGCCAGGGGTCCGGCCGAACCTCGCGCAGCGGCCAGCCGGAGATCAGCAGGCCCACCACAATGCTCAGGGCGACGGCGCCCAAGACCGGGATCAGTCCTCCGCACAGCAGAACCGCCAGCATGGCCAGCGCCAGGCGGCCCGCACCCACG